>JASHUG010000489.1 GCA_030040155.1 Streptosporangiaceae bacterium
CCGCACGCCCGACGGCGTCCTGGTAGCCGTGGCCGATCCGGCAGCGGCCGACCGGCTGCCGCGGCTCCTCCGCCTAGCGCCTTCGGCTCACCCGCCGCTGGGTCACGCGCTGCTCAGTCGCGTTCCGCTGGATCACGCGGCGCTGGCCGGCGATGCCGATGATCTGGGCGATCTCACCGAGCACGGCCGAGGGCTGACGATCGCGGCCGCCGTCGCCGATCGGGTTGGCTCGTACCGGGCAGGCAAGTGGACGGTCGTCTGGGCCGAGTTCCGGGTCAGCGAAGAGGCCGGACAGGACGATGACGCGGGCGACCCGCGGACACTGAACAATGCCCGCAATGCACCGGCCGTCGCCGCGGAGCAGCACCGAGCCGGCGCGCACGCCTTCGCGGCCTGACCGGCATTCGCTGCCGCCTCAGCCACCGCGGGTGCTGGCGATTTGCCGGTTTCAGCCCTGCGCGAGGGCCGCGCCGATCCGGCGCAGCTGCGCCGTCGCGCCGCCGAGCGCGAACTCGTTGTACTTCGCCGCGACGAAGTAGCGGTGCACGTCGCCGTCCATGTCAACGCCGACGCCGCCGTGGACGTGCACCGCAGTGTGGGCGACGCGGTGGCCCGCGTCTGCGGCCCAGAACTTGGCCGTGGCGACCTCGGTCTCTGCCGACAGGTCATTGGCCAGTCGCCAGGCGGCCTGCCAGAGCGTGAGCCGGATCCCCTCGACATCGACGTAGCCGTCGGCCAGCCGCTGCGCCACGGCCTGGAAGCTGCCGATGGGCTTGCCGAACTGCTGCCGACGCTGAGCGTAGGCAGCGGTCAGCTCCAGCGCGCGCTCGGTAACACCAAGCTGCAGCGCGCAGAGGCCGACGGTGGCCCGCGCCGCGAGCCAGCCGGCGATCGCCGCTCCGGAATTTCCCTCGCCCAGCAGCCGGTCGGCGGGCAGCCGTACCGCCGCCAGATCCACGAGCGCGGTGCCGTCGCCACCCGTGACCTGCTGGGCAGTCACCGTAACACCTGGGTTATCCGGTTCAACCAGGAACACAGCCGTGCCCTCCGCAGTGGATGCTGGGACGAGCAGCAGCCCGGCCAGCGTGCCGGCCAGCACCGTGGTCTTCGTGCCGGTCAGCAGCCAGCCGTCGCCGACCTGCTCCGCGGTGGTGGCCGGCCGAGCCGGATCATCGGCGTCTTCCTCGGTCAGAGCGGCCGCGATAACCAGCTCGCCGCTGGCCGCTGGAGCTGCCCACCGTTGCTGCTGATCGGCCCGGCCGAATCGCGCCAGCGCAGCGGCACCGAGCACGATCGACGGTAGGTACGGCACGGGCGCCGCGACTCGCCCGATCTCGGCCAGGACCGTGCACTGCTCGAGCAGGCCGAGCCCGGCCCCGCCGAGCGACTCGGGCAGGGCAGCCGACAGCACGCCGGCCTTGGCCAGGTCGGTCCACAGGCCGGGATCGAAGCCAGTTCCCCCGGCCTCGATCTCGCGCAGCCGCTGCGAGGTGACTTGATCGGTCAGGATGTTGCGGGTCAGCGCGCCGAGGTCGTCCTGCGCCTGCGTCAGCGTGAAGTCCATGTGTGGTCTCTGTGGCCTTCCGGTGGAGTCTGGGGCGGGCGGGCTCAACGACGGTTAAGCGGCAGCCCGAGGGCGACGGCACCGATGATGTCGCGCTGTACCTCGTTGGTGCCACCGCCGAAGGTCAGAATGAGCGCCGAGCGGTGCATGCGCTCGATCCGGCCGGCCAGCATCTCTCCCGCTGACCCGGCGCGGACCTCGGCATTAGCGCCAAGGACCTCCATCATCAGCCGGGTGGCCTCGATGGTCAGCTCGGTGCCATAGACCTTCGTGGCCGAGGCTGCCGCCGGGCCGGGCGAGCCGGCCTGCGCCGCGATGCGCCAGTTCATCAGCTTGAGCACCTCGGCCCTGGCGTGAACCCTGGCCAGGTTCAGCTGAACCCATTCCTGGTCAATGATCCGGCGGCCATCACTGAGCTTGGTCGAGCGCGCCCACTCGGTGACGTCGGCCAGCGCGGTCAGCACCGGAGCGGCCGAGGTCAGTGCGACGCGCTCGTGGTTCAGCTGGTTGGTGATCAGGGGCCAGCCCTTGTGCTCCTCGCCGACCAGGTTGTCGGCGGGCACCCGGACGTCGGAGTAATAGGTGGCGCTGGTCGTCACGCCTGCCACCGTGCGTACGGGGGTCCAGGAAAATCCGGTCGCGTCGGTCGGCACGATGATGATCGACAGGCCCTTGTGCCTGGGTGCCTCGGGATCCGTGCGGCAGGCCAGCCAGACATAGTCGGCGTACTGGTCAGGCTGGTCCACATCTTCTGCCCGTTGATCACGTACTCATCGCCATCCCTGACCGCTCTGGTACGCAGCGAGGCCAGATCGGTTCCGGCCTCGGGCTCGGAGTACCCGATCGAGAAGTGCAGCTCGCCCGCGGCAATCTTGGGCAGGAAGCGCTCCTTCTGCTCGGGCGTCCCGAACCGCATGATCGTCGGCCCTACTGTGTTGATCGTCAGGAAGGGCACGGGCACGCCCGCAGTCGCGGCCTCGTCGGTAAAGATCAGCTGCTCGACCACGGACCGGTTCTGCCCGCCGTACTCGGTCGGCCATCCGATCGCAAGCCAGCCGTCCCGCCCGAGCTGGCGAACGACTTGCTTGTAGGCCTCGCCGTCGCCGTACTCCCCGCCCGTGCTGGCCAGGCGCTCGCGCAGTTCCGGAGTCATCAGCGTGGCAAAGTACTCGCGTAGCCGCTGGCGGAGCCGCTCCTGCTCGGGCGTATAGGTGATCTGCATTCGTGCCTCTGCCGCTGGAGTAGAACGTGTTCTAGTCGAGTCTAGCGGCCTGGGCTGAGCGCGGGCCAGGCCCGGCGGCCACGACTGGCGCGCGCAGCTAGGCAAGGAGCGCGATGGCCGTCGGCCGCGCCGGCGCACGTCCACGTCACCGTTCTACGTAGTGGCGGCTGGGCCGGGCCGGCTGGCACAGGCGAGCGCCCGGACCTAAACTGAAACGCGTTCTAGTCTGGGGAGTACGGAGGCGCCGCGTGGCCGAAGCGTTCATCATCGACGCCGTCCGCACGCCCGTCGGCCGGCGTGGCGGCGGGCTGGCCGCAGCGCACCCCGCCGATCTCGGAGCGCACGTCATCTCCAAGCTCATGGCCAGGACGGGCATCGATCCGCTGGCAGTGGACGACGTAATCTTCGGGTGCGTGGACACGCTCGGCCCGCAGGCTGGCGACATCGCCCGCACGGCGTGGCTGGCGGCGGGGCTGCCCGAAGCCGTACCCGGCGTCACCGTGGACCGGCAGTGCGGATCGTCTCAGCAGGCCGTGCACTTCGCCGCACAGGCCGTGCTGAGTGGGACAGCCGACGTGGTCGTGGCGGGCGGGGTCCAGAACATGAGCCAGATCCCCATAGCCGCAGCGATGCTGGCGGGACAGCAATTCGGCGTCGCCGACCCGTTCAGCGGCTCGGACGGCTGGCAGGCGCGCTACGGCCAGGAGGAGATCTCCCAGTTCCGTGCGGCCGACCTCATCGCACAGCAGTGGGGCATCAGCCGGGATGAAATGGAGGCCTACGCGGTGGCTAGCCACCAGCGCGCGGCCAGCGCCACGGACGACGGCAACTTCGCAGGCGAGATTGCCGCGTACGGCCCCGTTTCCACAGATGAATGCCCGCGCCGGGACACCTCGCTGACGAAGATGGCGGCGCTCAAGCCGCTGCGCGAAGGCGGGCTGATAACCGCCGCGCTGTCCAGCCAGATCGCCGACGCCGCGGCCGCGCTGCTGATCGTGTCGGAGGCGGCGGTGCGCGAACACGGGCTGGCGCCGCGGGCCAGGGTCCATCACATCAGCGCACGTGGCGACGACCCGGTCCTGATGCTCACCGCACCGATCGCGGCAACCGCGCACGCCCTGAAGAGGGCCGGGCTGACGCTGGACCAGATCGACCTGGTGGAGATCAACGAGGCCTTCGCCAGCGTCGTGCTCGCCTGGCAGCGCGAGACCGGCGCGGACCCCAACCGCGTCAACGTCTGCGGCGGGGCCATCGCGCTTGGTCATCCGCTTGGCGCGACCGGGGCGCGGCTGCTCACGACGCTGTTGTCGTCGCTGGATCGCACAGGCGGTCGGTACGGCCTTCTGACCATGTGCGAGGGCGGCGGCCAGGCGAACGTGACCATCGTCGAGCGGATCTAAGCTGGCCGCCCGTCAGCCGCGCCTGCGTAGGTAGCGAAGCAGCTGATGACGGCGGGCCAGCCGTTGTTGTACATATCGCGCATGCGCTCGCCGATGGGCCCTAGCCGTTCCCAGGCTCGGTGTTCGAGTTCGACTCTGGTTAGCGAAGGGCCCTCCGCAATGAAGCGCACTTCCACCTCGGTCGGCGCGGACCAATCGTCGTGTTGAAAGGTATAGGCGACGAGATGCGGCGGCTCCCAGCGCAGCACGAGTCCGGCCGTGTGCTCCTCGCCATCGATGTAGCGCTCGTAGAAGCGTCCGCCGACGAACGGCTCCAAGTACAGTTCGCACGCGCGGTCACCGCCGAAGCTGGCCATGTCCAACGGCCACCAGGCGCCGATGTCCCTGGTGAAGAGATCGAAGGCATCTTCGACGTTCCTCCGCACTCGCACGCTGATGCGCACAGGCTCGACACCCGGCGGCGAGGGCGTCATTCGACTGCCTCCAGGCCGCTCTCGGCGAACTTCACGAAGCGCGTCAGCGCATCCGTCCAGAAGGATTCCACGAAGCTGCGCAACTCGACGAGTCCGTCTGGATCGAGCGCGTAGAACCGCCGGTTCCCGACCGCCCGGTCTACAACCAGGCCGGCGTCCTTGAGGATCTTCAGATGCTGGCTGATCGCGGGGCGGGCGACCGGCATACCCTTCGCGATCTCCACTACGGCGAGCGGCCCTACCTCGAGTCTCTTGATGATGCGCCGGCGCGTGCGGTCACCGAGGGCATCGAAGATCGCCTCCATTGTCGGGTCAAGCAGGTCCAGGGTCATGGCGGCTTCCGGTCATCGTGCGTTAGAATCGACGGTGCGTCTTGACGCACCGTGCGTCTCAACTTACGATATAAGAACGTACCAACCTCATTCACGTGCTGTCCATCACGCCACCGTGGAACTCAAGCTTCAGGAGGAACGACATGACCAGGCCAGTCGTGGGATGGTTCGAAGTCACCGGCCAGGACGGGCCGGCCCTGCAGAAGTTCTACTCGACGCTGTTCGGCTGGACGGTCAACGACGCTGGCGGCGGGTCCGGCTACGGGCTGGTCGACGCGGGCGAGAAGGGCATCGCAGGCGGCATCGGGCCAAGCCAAGACGGCGGCTCGGGTGGCGTCACGTTCTACGTCGAGGTCGACGACCCTCAGGCATACCTCGACAAGGCCGCGAAGCTTGGCGGCACGACCGTCGTCCCGCCAACTGAGATCCCCGACTTCGGGCTGACGTTCGCGTTCTTCGCCGACCCCGAAGGTCACGTCGTTGGCCTGTCCAAGGGCGCGGTCCGATAAGTGCTCCGCCACTGAGTCCGGCCAGTCGGTGCCCGCGGCTCGCGGGAGCGGGCGGTGACCGGCTGATACCTCCCAGTCAGTTGACGCAGGGGATGCCGTTGTCCGCAGTGACTGCGCCGCCCTGCGGTCCCGAGGTGGGGATGGAAACAGTCGGCGACGGCGACGGGCTCGGATTGCTGATGACCGGCACGGTGGCACTGGTGCCGAGCAAGATCTCCACGTGCCCTGGATGCACCGATGCGCTGCCGACGGCCGGGACGCCGAACAGCTTGGCGATCGCTGCGCCGCTGGCGGCGGCGCCGCGCCCGAAGAGGACCGCCGTGGACGTCCGGCTGCTAGTGTTACCGATCTGTCCGGCGTGGTAGCCCGCCTTCACGAGTGCCGCGGAGACGTGGTGGGCGAGGCCCTGCACTCCGCCGCCGTTGAACACGTCCACGGTCGCATCCTGCGTCTTGGCGTGGCGAGCAGCTTTCGGGGCGGACGGGGCATAGAAGGCGGCGTTCACGATGGACTTGATGTGAGCGGGGTTGACGACGTTTGCGTCCTGGCTGTCGATCGTCTCGTAGCCGACTATGGGCAGCGTGTAGAACACCAGGTTCTTGCTGGTCAGGCTGCGCATCTGGGAGGCGAAGTCGAGCAGGTTCCAGCCCGCGTCGGTGACGATGTACTGCCGGGCAACGTTTATGAGCGCCTCGACCTTGGTGAGGTCGTTGAGGACTCCGCCGGTGCGCAGCTGCTCCATGACCGAGTCCAGGAACGCCTGCTGGCGGTGGGTGCGATCTAGGTCACCGTTGGGGAGGCCATCGCGCTGACGCACGAAGGCCAGCGCCTGCGACGGGTTCAGGTGCTGGTAGCCAGCGGGGAAGTGGGCACCCGAGTTCGGATCGTTGACCGGATGTTTCAGGCATACCTCGACCCCGCCGAGCACCTTGGCCAGCTCGTAGAACCCGTACATGTTGATCGCCGCGAAGTGATCGATGTGCACCCCGGTGAGCTGCTCTACCGTCGCAACCGCGGCCGCCTGCCCGGCCTCGTTACCCAGGAACGCCAGCCGGTCCTGTGGCATATTCGGGTCCTGCTGGACGAGCCGCTGCTCGGCGAAGAACATGCTGACGCCGTAGGCCTGGTCAATCTTGCCGACCTGCTGCGGGCCCTCGGTGTCGGCGAACTGGACCCAGTCGTCGCGCGGTATCGAGAACCCGACGGCCTTCTTGCCGCCCGCGAAGATGTGAATCAGGATCAGCGTATTGGTGTCATTGCCGCCGGTGCCGTCGGCCACTGCCTGCTCGCTGCCAGCGTGCAGCTTGTCCAGGATCTTCGGGGGCAGGATCGAGCCGTTCCAGTAGGTTCGGCTCTCCAGGCCCATCAGCAGGATGTTCTGCGCACCAATGGAAGGCCCGCTGACGATCGCGTGCGAGCTGCCGATGCTGTCCACGTCACGCACCGTGAGATAGGAGAACCCGCTCGCGACCAGGACCACCGCGGCGAGGGCGCAACTGGCCGAGTACCCGGCTCCCTTGGCCAGCCGACGCCCAAGCGGCGCCTGCCTGGTAGTGCGCGCGCTGACTCGTTGGCCGCGATCTCGGTTCACGGTCCGGCACGCCTCCCTGTCCGGCCTGTCATGCTTCGGTCGGCTATTAGGCTTTGCGAGAAAGACTACCTGCCAGAACCTGAACGCAGCCTGAACGCACGCCCAGGGCATGCCCTCTGGCCAGCCAAGATGTGTCTATCCAGGCAGGTGGAGCGGAAGGACGCTGGAACAGATGGTGGAGCCACCGGGCCAGGGCGGATCGAGCCGGACCGCCGGCCGTGCCGATTCCGGCTTCGTCGGGCGGTGGCCGGATGCCGCCGGGGGCAAGCCTCGGAGGACGCTGGGCTGGGGTCATTACCCAGCCTGGGTCGGCGTGCTCACGGTGCTGGCCGCCGCCTTGCTCGGCGCCGCGTTCACCGTGGCGACTCATCGCGACCCAGGCCGGGCGCTCGGCATCTTCGTCGTCGCAGGTACGGTCGCTGCCGGGACCGGCGTCCGGACCCGCTCGACGTACGCGATCATCCCGGTGCCCGCTCTCGCGTACGCGCTCGCGGCCGTGTTGGCCGGCTTCATTCACGACCATGCAATCGATACGTCGCGGACCGCGCTGACCCTCAGCGGTGTGCAGTGGATCGCCAACGGTTTCATCGCGATGGCCGCAGCCACGATCCTGGCGGCGGTGCTCGTCATAGCCCGGTGGCTGCTGAGCGTGCATTACGCGCGAGCCTCGCAGTAGTGCTCGGCCCGGCCTGCATCTCTGGTCACCCGGGCGCGGCCGGCAACGTCTGCCACCCGTGCCAAACCTCTGGCTCCCGCCATTCAGCAAATAGCGGCCTGGCGCGTCATAGGTGTGTCTCAGTCGGTCCATCCGGCAACTCGCCGAGGCGGGATCGTACCCGCCCGAGGGAGGCGCATGA
>JASHUG010000490.1 GCA_030040155.1 Streptosporangiaceae bacterium
GTTGGAGGCATACAGGCTGCCCTCCGGCGCCGCCGTGATCCAGCAGGTCGCGACCTGCCCGGTGGCCGCGCTGCCCAGCTGGGTGAGCGTGCCGTCTGGAGCGATGACGAGGGTGGCGACTGTGTCGGTGCCTGTTTCGACGAGCGCGAGGTGCCCGTACCGGTCGAAGGTGAACCCGAACGGGATGGTGCCCGGAAGCGACGTCACGGTTGGCTCGGCGGACGGGCCGAGTAGGCCATCCCGGAAGACGTCCACGCTGTTAGCTGCGTTCTTGGTCGTGACCACCAGCTGCGAACCGTCGGGCGTGAATCCGATCTGGCCGGGCGTCCCGGTGAACACGGTGGAGGAACTGGTGCCAAGGCCGAGATCGCGGGTCCACGACGGGACCGGGACCAGGTAACCGCCGACCCGCAAGAAGCCGGCCACCGAGGCACCGCCCCACGCGTTAAGGACGAATACCTGGCTGCCGTGGACGGCGATGCTGACGGGGAACTGCCCGCCCGAGCTGATCACCTGGTTGCGAATCAGTCTGTCGCCGCGGACCCGGAACACAGTGATCGTGTTACTGCCAGCGTTGACCGCGTAGAGCTGCCGGGCCGACCGATCATAGGCCAGCGAACCCTCCGACGACAGATGGTCGACGACAGACCCCATCGTCGCTCCCCCGTTCCCTCCCGTGGGGTAGCTGCCGACCTGCTGCAGACCGCCAGAGGCGGTCGGTATATAGGCGATGATCGCGTTGCCGGCGATGTTGTCGTTCTGCACGAACACGGCAGGTGTCTGTGCTGGCCACGGATGCGCGGTCGCTGCGCTCGCTGACATGGCGGACAGCGCGGCAGCCGCCGCCCCGGCCACGGTGACTGCGGCCAGCTTAGAGATGGGCTTCATGACTCCCCTTCGAGACGTGGATGTGGTGTTTGTCAGTTACGTCCGGCCATGACGCCGCCGTCGACGTCCCAGATGGCGCCGGTGACCCAGCTGGTGGCGGGAGACAGCAAGAACGTGATGACGTTGGCCATGTCGCGGACGGTGCCTGTCCGGCCGAGCGGATGGAAGCCGTCGAAGCTATGCAGCGTCTCCTCGAGCTTGTCCTTCGGGACGAACCGCTCGTAGATCGGCGTGGCGACGACGGCCGGGGCGACCGCGTTGACCCGGATCTGGTGCGGTGCGAGCTCAAGGGCCAGGTTGCGGGTGAGCGCGTGCAGCCCGCCTTTGGCGAGCGAATACGCCGACGACGGAGTGGCACCGATAGCCTGATGCGCCCACATGCTGCCGATGGTGACGATGGAGCCGCCGCGGCCCTGGCCCACCATGCCGCGCGCCACCGTCTGGGTGATGAAAAACATGGCCCGGTCCAGTTCGAGGTACGAGTCGTAGTCAGCGGTTTCGTGATCCAGGAACGGCTTGGGAATAAACAGCCCGGCGGCATTGACGAGCAGCGTCGCGTCCGCGTGCTTGTCCGCTAGCTGCTGCCGCACGCGCTCCACCTCCATGCGGTCGGTCAGGTCAGCGGCGATGCCGTAGGCCTTGCCGTGCTGACTAAGTTCCGCCGCAGCGTCATTGACTCGCCCGTCGTCGAGGCCGATCACGACCGCACTGCCGCCGGCCGCAACGACGTCAGCGGCCGTCTGGCGGCCCATGCCGCTGCTGCCGCCGACGACGATGAGCTTCTGCCCGGCGAAGACGGGCATCGCCATCGGTTGCTCCATAGGCCCGGCCATCGGCCCGCCCATTTGCTCGGTCATGGAGCCGGCCATCTGCGGCGGCATGCCCTCCAGCCAGTTCATGCTCATGCAGTTCTCCTTCCGGTGAGCGGCATGCAGCCGTGATGTGCCGCCTGCTCATGCGTAGCGTTGCCGTCGCGGCACGAATGCACATCGTCAAGACGGACAGTCAGTAAGGCGGCACCGATTGCCTTGCGGCCGCCGTAGCGGGACGCGTGCGCCGCGAGGTACTCAGTCATGGGCGCGGGTGCGCTTCCAGCGCGGCAACACCGCTCAGATCCACGCAGTTCAGCCCGCGAACCCGCGCGACGACGATCAGTACGCTCTGGCATCTGCGGCAGCGGACCACGGTTCCCGGGCTCCGGACGTAAGCCATGGTTTCTGCGACCGGGCTGACTGCACCACAAGAAGCACAGGTTGCCTGGGCGCTAGTCATGTCGCTGCCGAAAATCTCAAGCAGCAGGCCGCCAATTGCGTTGCCGTCCAATGCCATTCAGGCTCCTCCGAAGCGCTCGGTCTTGACCCGGCTAGCCGGGTAGTGGCGCGCGAGGAGCAGTTCAGCCACAGCCTCGACGAAGGCAGTTGGCCCGCAAACGAAGGTGAGCGGGCGCCGGCTGGCAGGCCAGGCGACGCGGGCGAGCATGGCGTCGTCGACGCGGCCGGAGAACCCGGCCCAGCCCGGCGGCTGAGCGCGGGTTAGCGTGTAGCGCACCTCGGCGTGCCCCCGGTACTGGTCCAGCTCCTCCCGATAGATGACGTCCGCGAGCGTGCGCGACGAGTAGAGCAGCCGGACGGGCACGCCGCTGCCACTGCGCTGGCGGTGCCGCAGGATCGCCCGGAGCGGGACCACGCCAGATCCGCCCGCGATCAGCAGCAGCGGCCCGCCGTCGTGCGGGCTCCAGGTAAACCAGTCACCGATCGGCCCCCTTACCTCCATCTGGTCGCCCAGGCGCAGTTCCTGGGTCAGGTAAGGCGAGACCTCGCCGTCCTCCAGCCGCTCGACGGTAATGGCGACCGGTTCGCCGTCCGCTGAGGCGATGGAATACGACCGTTCGGCGCTGTAACCGTCTTCTGCAGTAAGCCGAACATCCAGATGCTGCCCGGCATGGTGGCCTGGCCAGTCCGGCAGATTCAGCGCGATCGTGCGGACCGAGTGTGTCTCCTCGGTGATCGCGGCGACCTCGGCGACCTGCCAGCTCAGTCGCCCGCGTACCGCTGTTCTCGCCATGGATCCCCGTAGTTGTTGTAGCCGTAGTTCTCCCAGAAACCCGGCTGATCATGATCAAGCAGTTCCAGGCCGCGCACCCACTTGGCGCTTTTCCAGAAGTACAGATGCGGCACGAGCAGCCGGGCCGGGCCGCCGTGCTCGGGCGCCAGAGGCTGTCC
>JASHUG010000065.1 GCA_030040155.1 Streptosporangiaceae bacterium
CTCCCGACCCCGCCCTCCGGGACGTCCACACTGGCACTGAACGCAGCCGGCTCAGCCGATGCTCTTGCTGTCAACCGCAGCACGCTCACCGTCTGGCAGCTCGCGGCAAGCGGCCGGGCGTGGGCGCGGGCGCAGGTCATCAACGTGCCGATCGAGTACGGGTCGTCCGACTGATCCGCGGCTCCCGGCCGGACCCGGCGCCCGGGCTGGCCGGACCCTGCGGGAAGGCGGCCTCGGGCCGACCCGCGCAGCGCGACCTGGAGCCGGGCATTGGCCTGGCAGCGCGGCAACCGACCTAGCCAGCCAGTTTGTATCCGGCTTCTTCGACCGCAGCGCCCAGCGCGGCGTCATCGGGCAGCGGCTCTCCGGCGATGAGGACAGCGCCGGTGGCAACGTCGACCTCGACGCTCGCGATGCCGGCGAGCTTGCTGATTTCGGCCCGGACGGCGCTGGCACAGTGCTCGCAGGTCATTCCGGTTACCTCGAGAGAGCGCGTTTCCACAATCGTGAATAGTAGCCTCCGGCTGGCCAAGGGCGCCGGCTGGCACGTGATCATTCCCCTGGCTGGCGGGGTCAGCAAGCTAGCCGGCGCGCATCCGGATGACATTAGGATCATGTTTCTGACCTGCGCGCGGACCTGCCGGAACCGGCAGGTAGCATGCCGTCATCGCTGCAGCATGTCCGGTAGTCCGCGAGGTGATCTGGTGCGTCGTGAGGCGAGGCTGGCCGGGTTCATCATCCTCCTGGCCGTGATCTTTGTCTGCGCGATAGCGGCCGGGTCACATCTCGGCCCCATCACGACCGGCCGTTCCCAGGTCAGCTATCCGGGTACCGGCCGTGTGAGCGGCGGCATGAACATGGGGCAGTCACCGGGCCAGGCGCCGTCGCCCGCCGCTTCCGCGCTTGGCACCGGCCGGTGAGCGGCACCTACGCCCCGGCCGAGGGCGGGCTTGAGGCCGAGCTGGTCATCAGCGGGATGACCTGCGGGTCCTGCGCGGCGCGGATCGAGCGGAGGCTGAACGGGCTCGACGGGGTGGCGGCCACGGTCAACTACGCCACCGGGAGGGCGTACGTCACCAGCCTTGGCGGGCGTGATCCCGGTGAGCTGATCAGCGCGGTGGAGTCGGCGGGCTATACCGCGGTGCTGCCTCCGAGTGCAGCTGACGGGCCAAGATCAGATCAGGCGACGAGGATTCTCGGCCGGCGACTGGCAGTCTGCATTCCGCTGGCCGCTGCGGTCATTGCGCTGGCGATGGCGCCCGCGCTGCAATTCGCTGGCTGGCAGTGGGTGAGCCTGGCACTCGCCGCTCCGGTCGCGACATGGGGAGCCTGGCCCATGCACCGCGCCGCGTGGGCAGGCCTCACGCACGGGACTGCCACCATGGACACCCTGGTCAGCCTCGGTGTGACGACCTCCTTCTGCTGGTCGGTGTACGCGCTGCTGGTCGGCGGCGCGGATATGACCGGCATGAAAATGTCGTTTGCCTTCACCTTCGCAGCCGCGAGCTCACGCACGCTGTACTTCGACGCCGCGGCTGGTGTCACGACCGCCGTGCTGGCCGGCCGCTACTTTGAGGCGCGTGCCAGGCACCGGTCAGCTTCCGCCCTGGCTGCCCTGGCCGCGCTCGGCGCGAAGACTGTGGCGGTGCTGCGCAACGGTGCCGAGGAGCGCGTGCCGGTCGACGCGCTCGCGGTCGGCGACTTGTTCGTGGTCAGGCCCGGCGAGAAGGTCGCCACGGACGGAGTTGTGGCACAGGGCAGTTCTGCTGTCGACGCCTCCCTCGTGACCGGAGAGTCGATCCCCGCCGAGATCGGCCCGGGCGACGCTGTGACTGGCGCCACCATCAACATGAGCGGGCGGCTGATTGTCCGGGCCACCAGGGTCGGCTCTGACACGCTGCTCGCTCAGATCAGCCGGCTGGTTAGTCAGGCTCAGGCGACCAAGTCGACCGCGCAGCGACTAGCCGACCGGATCGCCGCCGTGTTCGTCCCCTGCGTGATAGCCCTGGCGGTCGCCACGCTCGGATTCTGGCTTGGGGCAGGCCTCCCCGGCGCCTCCGCCTGGAGCGCGGCCGTGGCGGTACTTGTCGTGGCGTGCCCGTGCGCGCTCGGCCTGGCCACGCCCGCCGCCATGCTGGCCGCCAGCGGCCGCGGGGCGGAACTGGGAGTCCTCGTCAAGAATGCCCAGGCGCTGGAGTCGGCCGGCCGCATCGGTGCCATCGTCATGGACAAGACCGGGACGCTGACGACCGGCCGGATGACCGTGCACGACGTCATCGCAATGCCCGGCACGCCGGGCACAGAGGCGCTCCTGCTCGCCGGAGCCGTGGAAGATGCTTCGGAGCATCCCATCGGCCAAGCTGTCGCGAGGGAAGCGGCTGGGCGCCTCGGCCCGCTGCCCGTGGTGACGCGTTTCGCCGCCCTCCCTGGAGCCGGGGTCCAGGGTACGGTGGCCGGCCGGCCAATCACCGTCGGCAGCCGTCAGATGCTGATGCAACTGTCAATAGCGATACCCGAGCGATTGAGCGACGCCGTAAGCGCGGCAGAAAGCGCCGGCCGGACCGCGGTCCTCGTTGCCTGGGGCGGACAGGCGCGGGCCGCCGTGGTGCTGGCCGACGGGCTCAAGCCACAGGCAAGCCCGGCTGTGGCGAGCCTGCGCGACCTGGGTCTGCGGCCAGCGCTGTTGACCGGAGACAACGAGCGCGCGGCAATGCGGGTGGCCGGCCAGCTGGGGATACCACGCGAGGACGTATTCGCCGGCGTACCACCAGAAGGAAAGGTTGCCGTACTCCAGCAGCTTCGGGCGAACGGCAACCGGGTGGCGTTCGCTGGTGACGGCGTGAACGACGCTGCAGCCCTGTCTCATGCCGATCTCGGAGTGGCAGTCGGAGCCGCCACCGACGCCGCGATCGGGGCCGCCGACATCACGTTGGTCACCGGCAACCCGTCGGACCTGGCCACGGCCATTCAGCTCGCCAGGGCCACCGT
>JASHUG010000491.1 GCA_030040155.1 Streptosporangiaceae bacterium
GGTACGCCGCGGCCGCCCTCGCCGCGGCAGATCGAGGGCATCACCGAACGCGAACGCCAGGTGCTGACCATGGTCGGGCGCGGACCGTCCAACGCCGAGATCGCCGAAACCTTGTTCATCAGCACGGCCACCGCCAAGGCACACGTCGCGCGCCTGCTGGCCAAGCTCGGCGCTCGCGACCTGGTCCAGCTCGTGATTGCCGCCTACGAGGCCGGCCTGGTACCACCATCACGATGATCAACGCCGGCGGGCCGCCATCAGCAGCCGGGTCACTGCAGCGTACGTTCCCGGTTGACGGGGCCTGCAGGTTCACTCGAACTTGACCTGATTGGGCTGTTGCTTCTAGCTGGTTCGGGGGACGCGGCGCGCCGGCCATCCCGCTGTGTGCCCCTGGTGGTCTGCTGGAACGAGTCGCCGGGCTAGAGGAAGACGACGCCGGGGAGCTGGGCCGCGTCTTCGAGTGGCACCCGGTCCCGGACCCGCCCGCCAGCGTTGGGCCTTTCCGGCTGGGAGCCCTTCCCCTGCCGCGCTACGTCCCCAACGCAGGGATCCGGCTGACCGCGCCCGGCCTGATCGTGAGCGGACGGGCGTGCGCGATCGTAGCGGTTTGGTGATGGCCAGAGCGTCTCGCTGAGAACCGCCGCGCGACCGAGTCGGTGAGCCGGTCGACGGCGTTCCAGCGACGTGCCTGGCCGGAGGAAGTCCCAATGAGCTGGCGATCGCGTGCGGCGGCTGTTACCCGCTACGCCGGGGGCTGGCGTAGCGAGCGAGCAGGGGGATGAGGACCCGGGCGTCGGGGGTTCCCCAGCCGGTGACGGGGTCCCAGCCGGGTCCGGCGTGGTAGCCGGTGATCGTGGTCCCGTTGAGGACCACGGTGTTGTTGCCGGTGGTGATGTCGTGGAAGGCCTCGTGGTACTCGGGGCCGCGGGCGATCTGGTAGATGGCCGGGTTGACGAAGCCGAGCGGGTGGCCTGCTTCCTGGTCGGCCAGGGCGATCAGCCCGGCCCAGAACGGGCCGCTGGCGCTGGTGCCGCCCTCCGACCAGAGCGCGTAGCCGCCGCCGGGCTCGGCGAACGCGAACGCCATGTCGGTGCCGTTCCCGGCGTCCCCGGCGACGTCCGGCACGCCCCGCATGGCGCCGATGCCGGGCACGCCGTCCTGGTAGGCGGGCCTGGCGAACAGATGGCTGAACCCGCCGGCCGACGCGTAGGGATGTCCGTTGATCACAGTGTTCCACGCGGTCTCGCTGCCGTAGGCGCCTGTAGCTCGGTTCGCGGTCAGCGTGGTGCCGCCGACGGAGAGGACCAGCGGGTCGGAGGCGGGCAGGCTGACCTCCCTGACCGGCGCGGACGAGCCGCTCCGCGTCGCGATCGCTCCGCCGTCGCCCGAGCCGGCCACGACGGTGGCGCGGCGGGCGGCGGCATACTCCAGCGCCGAGTTGATGATGGCCGCCCCGGCGCTGTTGAAGAGGTTCTCGCCGAACTCGCGGGTGAGCACGATCACGTCCCCGTCGCCGGCGGCGGTCCGCACGGCCTTGCTGAACATGGCCGCGAATTCGGCCGGCGTGGTCACGTCGACCATGAGCTCACGGATGGTGGCATCCGGGGCGACCGCGTGCACCATCTCGGTATCTCCGACCTCCTCCCCGTCGGCCAGCCACGGCGAGGAAGAGTGGGCCAGGCTGTTGATCACCTGAATCCGCGCCGGGGCCAGCCCGAACCGGCTGTCGAAGTCCGCCAGGTCCTGGCGGATGTCGGTGACCGCCGGCGGCGATGCGGGTGCAGCCGTGTACTCCACGAGCACCACGGTCTGGCCGCGGCCGTCGATCCCGTCATCCAGCAGCGGCTGGATCCCGTAAGCCACCCGGAACTGACTCGGCGCATAACACCGCGACGCGGTCAGGCAGTCAGCCAGGCCAGCTGACGTACTGGGCCTGGAGCCCGCGGAGGATGGCGAGCTGCACCCGGCGGCCGCCAGCAGCATCCCCGCCGCGGCCAGGACCGCCGCGGCCCGCAGCCGCCGTCTTGAGCGGGAAAGCCCCTGGACCAGGCTCGGCGGCGGCCCCAGAGCCAGCACCCGGCGCCCGTTTTCGGTCAGCCGGTAATAGCGGCGTGGCCGGCCGTCACGGGCTGCTGCCCGCTCGGGCTCGATCAGCCTCTCGGCGGCGAGCCGGTCCAGAACCCCGTACAGGCTTCCGATCTTCGGCCGCACCCGGCCAGGGGACCGCTCGGCAACGTCGCCCGCGAGCGCATACCCGCGGCGCGGCGCGTCGGCCAGCACGGTGAGCACCAAGAAGGCCGGCTCGGTGATCGGTATGTCAGCCACGCCATGAATATAGTGAAGATCATAATATAAGTCTACGAAGTGGAAGTCTGATCGGAGGTGTCACCCGAAGAAAGCGGTTCCGACCGCAGCGCGCACAGGGGTTGCCGCGGTGGCAAAACTTTACTACTTAACATAATGTGCATTATCGGCGCGTAACGAGCGGTCCTGGCCGGAGTTGCCGGGAACCAGGGACGAGCTAGTGAACTTTGAGTGCGGCCCGGCCTCTCGTGACCGCGGCGGGACGCTGCGCGTGCTGAGATAGGTCCATGGCCGACTCGCGTGTGCCCATGCTGGAGATGTTGTGGGAAGCCCATGATCCTCATGGCGCGCTCGAGCAGAGGTTCGGCTTCCGAGAGGCCCTATCGGCCGGCCACTGGGTTGCCGCCACCGTGCACGAGCAATGGGGCATTCGGATCGACTCCTGTGAACGGATCGTCATCAGCGAGCGCAACGCGCTGGCCTGGGTCACGATCCCCGACGGCCGGCTACTTGCGAAATGGTCGGTCGCCCAGGAGCGGTTCCCGCGCCTGTCGCAGATTGCCCGACTCACACATTGGCTTGACGGCAAGGGGCTGCCGGTGTCCGCGCCCGTGCAGTCATTGGACGGCAGACTTCAGGTGGAAGTCGACGAGGTTTCCATTTCCCTCCAGCGAGTGATCCAGGGCGACCTTCTCGACGTTGATGATGCCGAGCAGGTACGAGCCGCCGGCGCGATCCTGGCGCGCCTTCATCATGGGCTTGCGGCCTACCCGGACGCCGATCGCGTCGTCCCGCCGGAGGAACGACCGCAACCGCTAGCGGCCCGTGTCACTGACTGGCTCGACTCCGCTAGCGATCATGTCCCGGAGGCGGCGCGCGGCGCCTTGCGCGCGCTGGTTGCTGACGCGCCAGCTGGCGAACCCGTAACCCAGCTCATCCACGGCGACTTTCGCTCGTCGAATGTCTTGTGCACCGGACCCAGGATCACTGCGGTTATCGACTTCGAGGAGGCCAGGCTCGGCCACTGCATCGAGGAGCTAGCCCGCTCGGCCGTCATGCTCGGGACACGCTTCCGGGACTGGGGGCCCGTGTCTGCGGAGGTCCGCGCGATGTTCCTATCCGGCTACCAGTCCGTGCGGCGGCTGACGCCCTACGAGGCGAGCTGGTGGGACGTTCTCGTGCTCTGGCACGCCTTGGCACTGGTGCCGCCCGGCGACGACCCGACAGGATGGGGGCCATCAGCACTCAGCCATCTGGCGGCCTTGGCCCCCAAAGCGTGAACTCCCGGCTCACAAGCTTCCGTTTCTGCCAGTTTGCCCACCCGACGGGTGCCGGCAGCCCGGCGCGGCCAACCCGCTGCGCCTCACGCCGAGCGAGGCGGCTCAGCCGCCTCAAGCGACACCCTCCGGCTACACCCGCCGCGGCGAGCCGCGAGAATGCCTCATCATGAGCGTGCAGTACGAAGTGGTATTCGCGTGCTTCCTGCGAGACGAGACGCCGGCCGAAACGCTCGACGCCCTGCGATGGCATCTCGGGCTGCTGGCCGACCGGCCGCCAAACCTGAGCGCCGCCGATCACCCGCAGCGGCTGCTCTGCCCCGACCCGGCTAGCGGCCTGCCTGGCGGCGACGTCGCGTCCCTCCAACTTCAGCGGCTCACGGTGGCCGACGACGGGCAGGCGCGGGCGTGGGGCCTTTACTCCCGGACCCTCTGGCCGGACGACGCGCTGTCCGGGCTTGCGGCAGTGCTCGAACTGATAGCCGCTAACGTCGCCGAAAGCGGATATGGCGGCTATTACCGAGATGTCCGGAGCGTGGACGCGACAGCATTCGATTTCGGCACGTCACCCGACTTGCCAGATTAGCGCCGGCCGGGCGGCGCAGTCGGCGCGTCTTCGCGGTGTCCAGGCCCGTCAGGCGATTGCAGTTGCCGTTCCCAGGCCGCGAAATCGTCCTCGAAGACCGCGGGCGGCGGATCGTCTCCGCTCAGCTCACGGCCGCCCGGAGACGGCAGATCCTGGCCTGGCGGCCGTTTGGTCCCCCCGCCGCCGCCGCCGTTACCACCGTGCTTCTTTCCCTGCCAGCCGAGGATGCCGAATATCACCAGGACGAGCAGCACCCCGACGTAGGAGCCTAGGACGATCAGCAGGTTCTCCGGGCCGACTGGCGCCCAGCCAAGGGCGAGTTTCGCGTGAGGCGCATGTGCAAGCGCATGAAGTGCGTGGTCAGTTACTGGCGGCATGAGCAACCTCCTTGCCACGATCCTCACCAGCAGGCTAAACGACGCAGCCGGGGCGTGCTGGAGCCGGGGCCCGGTTCCGGGCCAGCCGGGAGCCGATCATGATCTCGCGCCCGGCCCGACCGTGATAGCTATTTTCGGCGCGGACTCAGGACGCGATGTCAGCCAGCACTTCGCGCACGGTGCGCTGCGCGAGCCGGGCGAATCCAGGGTTCGTTTCCGCGTAGTACGGGATGATCACCAGTGCCTGATGCAGGGCGTAGCCGCGCGCGCGACTCCACGTGCCGTCGTCGACGTCGAGGATGTCCCTGAAGGCTGCGCGTCCAGCCGCTGTGAACACGCTCCAGGCCGGGATGACGTCGGCGGCAGGATCCCCGACTCCGGCGGAGCCAAAGTCAATGACCGCATCCAGCCGCCCGTCGCGGACGAGCAGGTTGGGCCGCAGGAGGTCGGCATGAATCCAGACCGGCGGGCCGTCCCACACGGGCGCCTCGAGCGACCGTTCCCACGCGGCGCCGGCGCCACCGTCGATCAGTCCCCGCGCTGAGTCGATCGCCTCGCGAGTCGCGGTATCGAGGTCGCGCAGCGGCTTGCGCCCGGCTCCGGGCGTCCCGGCGCTGACAGTGATCCTGCGGAGCGCGAGCACGAACTGCGCGACATCCGTCGCGGCCTGCCGTTCGTCGCCAATCAGCTCGTCGTCGTAGGGCCAGCCCTCGATCCACCGGTAGATGGCCCACGGAAACGGAAACCAGGTCACCGGCTCTCCCATCGCTACCGGTTCAGGGATCCGCAGCGGCAGGTGCGGCGCGAGCTCGGGCAGCCAGCGCCATTCGTGCTCTAGGTCAGCCACCATTCGCTGCATGCGCGGCAGTCGGGCATACAGCTCCGGGCCCACACGGTAGATCGCGTTCACAGTTCCGGTCGACTCGACCTTGCCGATCGGGAGTCCCGCCAGATCCGGAAACTGCGCGGCGACGAGCCGGGCAACGAGCCCGGCGTCGATGTCGAACTCACCCGGGTGCATCTTGAGTTTCGGCCCGCCTGAGTCCGCGAGATCTTCAACTGCCGGCCGCGCTGACACGCTGCGAAGCGTCGCACGCGCGCGGCCCCGCGGGCCACCCGTTATCTGCAGACCTGGTCATCCTCCCCCGGCTGGTCACCTCCGCGCGGCAACCGGCACACTCGTTCGTGGCGTCCGGCCGCGCCGCGCGGCGACCGGCTGCGCCGCGCGGCGCGGCGACGCGAACTCTGGAGACTGGTGGACAAACTCCTGCTCAATGATCCGGCCCGCCCGGTGGGTGAGCCGTTTTGACCAGCCGGGACGTGGCGGTTTCAAGCCTGAACATGCACGGCGGAGTCGACATCGCCGGTCGGCCGTACGACGTCGAGGCAGCGATCGGGAACCTGGATGCCGACGTCGTGGCGCTGCAGGAGGTCTGGTCGTCACAGTCCGAGCCGGATCCTGTGGACGCCGCGGCGGCGGCGCTCGGGGCGCGCGTGTTCCGGGTGCCGGTGCGGGAGGCTGCCAGCCCGCGCGTGCTTGGCATCCCGGCTGACTCAGGACCAGGACATTCAGGGCTGGCGGTTCTGTGCCGTCATCGCGTGATTGGCTACGAGGTTGCCGACCTGGGCCAGCTGCGCCACGATCCGGTCCGCCGGCGCGCGCAGATCCTCACCATCGAGCTTCCGGGCGGGTCGGTAGTCAGGATTGTCGCCACCCACCTCACACACCGGCTCATGAGCCCGCTTCAGCTGGCCCAGCTCATCCGCCAGCTGGACGGCGCCGCGGTGCCGACGGTGATCGCCGGAGACCTCAACATGCCCGGCGTGCTCGCGGGCAGGGCGCGTCGTTACACGATGGCGGTTCGAGGCCGGACCTGGCCGGCCGGCTTGGCGGTCACCCAGCTCGATCACATCCTGGCGGGCCCAGGAGTGGAGCCGGTGGCGGGAAGGGTGCTGCCCCCGACCGGGTCGGATCACCTCCCCATCCGGGCCCGACTGCGGCTAACCCAGGCGGTTAGCGATCGCGGTCGCGGCACCGGGCTATCGCCTAGCTGATCGCGCTGACACCCAGCCCGCCGACGACGGTCAGTTCCTGCCGGGTGAACTCCCCGGTGAGCATTGGCATCGCCCTGGCAATCGCGGCTCGGGTCGCCGGGAGCTGCAGCGACGCCTCATGCCGTTCCGCAGAGTCCCAGATCTCGGTGACCCAGATCATGTCGGGGTCGGCTGGAGCGGTGCAGACCGCATACAGCTGGCAGCCCGTCGCCCGAAGCCCGTCAGCCCCGGAAAGCAGGATGCTGATGACATCGTCCCGGCAGCCTTCCCTGGCGCGCATGGACCCGATGTAGCCGTAAGGCACGGTCTGATCCCTTCAGTTGTCGCAGAATTACAGCCCTGTAATTCGCTCGCCGGTCCCGCGAAAGTGTCCGAGCCGGCCGCTAGTCTCTTCATCATGTCGGACACGCAGGCGATGCTGGAGAGCCTTAAAGAGGACGTCCGGGCTATCAGCGACACCGTCGATGTGCTCGGACAGCACTCGCGGCGGCACACGAGACAGCTCGCCAGCGTGGACAGGCGGCTCGACCGGATCGAGATCCAACTGGTCGAGCACGGCCAGCGCTTCGACCAGATCGACCAGCAGTTCACCCACGTCGACCAGCAGTTCACCCAAGTCGACCAGCGCTTCGACGGCGTGGGCGGCGAGTTGCAAGTCATCAAGGCGCAGCTGACAGAGATCCTCGACAGGCTGGCGTCCTAAGGACCTGCCGACGCCGAAGCCGCGGCCGGCTCAGGCGACTTCGGCCATGGCCTGGGCGAACTGGGCCTGGTACAGCCGGGCGTAGGCGCCTTCGGCCGCGAGCAGGTCGGCGTGGGTGCCCTGCTCCACAATGTGACCGTCCTCCATGACCAGGATCAGGTCGGCGTCACGGATCGTGGACAGCCGGTGCGCAATCACGAAGCTTGTCCGGCCCGCGCGCAACGAGGCCATCGCCCGCTGGATCAGCACCTCGGTCCTGGTATCGACCGAGCTAGTCGCCTCGTCCAGGATCAGCACCGCCGGACGGGCCAGGAACGCGCGGGCGATCGTGATCAGCTGCCGCTCCCCCATGCTCACGTTCGTCCCGTCGTCATCCAGCACGGTTGCGTAGCCATCGGGCAGGTGGCGGACGAAGCGGTCTACGTAGGTGGCCTTGGCCGCCTCCACCACCTGCTCGTGGGTAGCGCCCTCGGCGCCATAGGCGATGTTCTCCTCGATGGTGCCGCCGAACAGCCAGGTGTCCTGGAGCACCATGCCGGTGAGCGCGCGCAGGTCCTCCCGGCGCATGGACGCGATGTCGACACCGTCGAGCAGGATCTCGCCCGAGTCAATTTCGTAGAACCGCATGAGCAGGTTGACCAGGGTGGTCTTCCCGGCTCCTGTCGGCCCGACGATCGCGACGGTCTGGCCCGGATCCACGGTCAGCGAGACGTGCTCGATCAGCGGCCGGTCAGGGGCATAGCGGAACGACACGTCGTCGAATTCGACCCGGCCCACCACCGCGGCCGGACGGATGGCATGGTCAGAGTCCGGCACCTGCTCGTGCGCGTCCAGCAGCGCGAACACTCGTTCCGCCGAGGCGACCGACGACTGCAGCAAGTTGGCCATGCTCGCGACCTGGGTCAGTGGCTGGCTGAACTGGCGCGAGTACTGGATGAACGCTGTGACCGCCCCGAGTGTCAGCGCGCCGTCCGCTATCCGCAGCCCGCCGACGACTGCGACCAGGACGTAGTTCAGGTTCGAGACGAACATCATGACCGGCTGGATCGTGCCGGAGATGAACTGCGCCCGGTAGCTGGCGTCAAACAGCGCCTCGTTCTGCTCGGTGAAGGTCTCCATCGCCTTCTCCCGCTGGCCGAAGGCGGTCACCAGCGCGTGTCCGGTGTACATCTCCTCGATGTGGCCGTTGAGCTTGCCGGTGAACTTCCACTGGTTGATGAACTGCGGCTGGGCCCGCTTGGCGATCCTGCGCATTGCAAACGCCGAGGCCGGCACCGTCACCAGGGCGATCAGCGCCAGCTCCCACGAGATGATGAACATCAGCGTCAGGACGCCGATGATCGTCAGCAGGGACGTCACCAGCTGGCTCAGCGTCTGCTGCAGGGACTGCTGCAGATTGTCGATGTCGTTGGTGACCCGGCTGAGGATCTCCCCGCGCGGC
Source organism: Streptosporangiaceae bacterium (assembly GCA_030040155.1). Classification (GTDB taxonomy): domain Bacteria; phylum Actinomycetota; class Actinomycetes; order Streptosporangiales; family Streptosporangiaceae; genus JAJYUU01. The sequence goes on from JASHUG010000491.1 coordinate 8,744, forward strand.
TGCCGGTCGAAGTAACTCAGCGGCAGCCTGGCCAGCTTGGCCTGTACCTCCTCACGCAGCCTGAACACTGCGCGCTGGACGAGCGTGGCGGTGAGCCGGGCCTGGAACAGGGCGCATATGGCGCTGCCCACATTCAGCGCCACGACCACGAGCAGGATCTGCTCCACGTGGTGGAAGTCCGTGCCGCGATGGGACACGAAGCCGTCGAAGACGACGTTGATCGCCTCACCCAGCATCCGCGGGCCGAGCACGGCCAGCGTGACGCTGCTCGCTGCCAGCACCAGCGCCATGGTCACCAGCGCACGGTAGGGGTTCAGGAGGCGGAGCAGGCGCCGGCTCGAGCCCTTGAAGTCGAGCGCCTTCTCCGTCGACATGCCGCCCATGAAGGCACCGGGCCCGCGCCCTCCGCCGATGCCCGCGGCCGGGCCGGGCCCGCGCTTCGGCGTGGCCCGCTCGCCAGTATCGAGTTCCTGGCCTGGATCGCCCGGCTGATCCGGCCGGCCCGGTCCGCCCGGCCGGCCCGGCCCGCCCGGCCCGCCGCCTCTCGGCTCACTCACGCGGCCGCCTCCTGCTCGGTCAGCTGGGAAAGCACGATCTCCCTCTAGGTCTCGCTGGTATCCATCAGCTCCGCGTGCGTGCCGGTGGCGACCACGCGGCCCGCGTCGAGCACGACTATCTGGTCGGCGTTCCTGATCGTGCTCACCCGCTGCGCGACGACGATCACGGTCGCGCCGCTGACCTCGGTCGCCAGCGCTGCGCGCAGCCGCGCGTCGGTGGCGTAGTCGAGAGCGGAGAACGAGTCGTCAAACAGGTACACGTCCGGCGTGTGTACGAGGGCCCTGGCGATCGCGAGCCGCTGCCGCTGGCCGCCCGACACGTTCGTGCCGCCCTGCGCGATCGGCGAGTCCAGCCCGTCGGGCATCCGCTCGACGAAGTCCCTGGCCTGGGCGATCTCCAGCGCGCGCCACAGCTCCGCGTCGGTCGCGTGCTGGTTGCCGTACCTCAGGTTGGTCGCGATCGTGCCGGAGAACAGGTACGGCTTCTGCGGGACCAGGCCGACGGACTTCGACAGCACCGCCGGGTCCAGGTCGCGCACGTCGACGCCGCCAACCGACAGCGAGCCCTTGGTCACGTCCAGCAGGCGCGGAATCAGGTTGACGATCGTGGTCTTGCCGGCCCCGGTGCCGCCGATGATCGCGGTCGTCTGTCCGGGGAGTGCGGTCAGCGTGATGTCGTGCAGCACCGGCTGCTCCGCTCCGGGATAGCGGAACTCCACCCCGCGCAGGTCCACCTGCCCCGGCCGCGGGCCGACCGGCAGCGCGGTCACCGGAGCGGCGAGCGCCGGCTCTGTGTCGATCACCTCCATGATGCGTTCCGAGCTGACCTCGGCCCGCGGCACCAGCATGAACATGAAGGTCGCCATCATGACCGAGGTCAGGATCTGCGCCAGGTAGGTGATGAACGCGGTCAGCGAGCCGATCTGCATGCTGCCGTCAGCAATCAGGTGGCCGCCAAACCACACCACGGCGGTCGTGGACAGGTTGAGCACCAGCATGACCGACGGGAACATCAGCGCCATCAGCTTGCCCGCGCCGAGCGAGACGTCGAACAGCTGGCCGCTGGCCGCGTCGAAGCGCTCGGTCTCGTGCGGATCGCGGACGAACGCGCGGATCACCCGGACGCCGGTTATCTGCTCCCGCAGCACCCGGTTGATGTTGTCCAGCCGGTCCTGCATCTGCCGGAACAGCGGCCGCATCCGGGAGATGATCAGCGTCACGATGATGCCGAGCAGCGGTACCGACACGACGAGGAGCGACGACAGCTTCACGTCCTGGTTCAGCGCCAGGATGATGCCGCCAACGCACATGATCGGCGCGGACACCAGCAGGGTGAAGGTCATGATCGCCAGCATCTGCACCTGCTGGACGTCGTTGGTGGTCCTGGTGATGAGCGATGGCGTCCCGAAGTGGTTCATTTCCCGGTCGGAGAACTGCTGCACCCGGCTGAAGATCCCGCGGCGCACGTCCCGGCCCAGCGCCATGGCGACCTTGGCCCCGAAATACACCGCGGCCACGGCGCAGACGATCTGCGCCAGCGTGATCCCCAGCATCACGCCGCCGATCCTCATGATGTAGCCGGTGTCGTGGGGTATCACTCCCCTGTCGATGATGTCGGCGTTGAGCGTGGGCAGGTACAGCGTCGCCAGCGTCTGCGCCAGCTGCAACAACAGCACCAGTCCCAGCGGCTTGCGGTAAGGGCGCAGGTACTCGCGCAGCAATCGGATTAGCACCGGTTCTCAGTTCTCTCAGGTTCTGTGAAGGAATTAAAGCCAGCAGGGCGGGAACGAGCTCAGGTCCTCATTACCCGGAGTCCGCAGGATCGCAGTCGTCCATGGTCCGCCGCATGCCGTCAGCCAGTTCCCGCATTGCCCGCCGCATCAGCGGTGCCATCGCGATGGGCGGGTCGGAGTTCAGCCAGCGGTCGAGGGCCGCGTTCACCGCCGCCATCACGGCGCCGGCCAG
>JASHUG010000492.1 GCA_030040155.1 Streptosporangiaceae bacterium
GCCCAGCGTTTGCAGGTTCAGCATCCTCGCCGTCGCCTTCGTCGAGAGCGGGGTTGAGGCAAGCCTTTGAGGTTGGCATCGGCTCCCGGAGCTATCCCTGGCGTCAATACAGGGTCGGTTTCAGCGAGTTTACTCACCGTGCCCAGGGGGACGGCGCTGGAAGTGTGGTGTCAGAGTGCAGTAATAGCCACAGGGGCTGGTGTAACGCACACAGGCAGGCGCGCCCCATCGGCTCTGCCGGGAGGTTACAGAGGGATGTTGCCGTGCAGCCCGCGGCCCGTGGGGGCCATGGCGAACGCTTCGGCTAGGCGGCGGCGGGTCTGGTGCGGGGGGATGACCGCGTCGAGTACGCCGATTGCCATGGCGCGGCCGGTGCCGCCGGCGATCCTGGCGTGCTCCGCGGCCAGACTGCTCTCCAGAGCTGCGCGTTCGTGGTCCGCTGCGGCGGCGATCTTCTTGCGGTGCAAGATCCGCACGGCGGCTTCGGCGCTCATTACCGCGATCTCGGCGTCCGGCCAGGCGAAGACTGCGGTCGCGCCTAGAGCGCGGGAGTTCATGGCGATGTAGGCGCCGCCGTAGGACTTGCGAGTCACCAGCGTTACCCTGGGCACATCCGCCTCGGCGAAGGCGTGCAGTAGCTTGGCGCCCCTGCGCACTACGCCGTCCCACTCCTGGTGAACACCGGGCAGGTAGCCGGGTACATCGACTATTACCAGCAGGGAAATGCCCAGGGCGTCACACATTCGTACGAAACGCGATGCCTTTTCTGCGCTCAGCGAGTCCAAGCAGCCGCCTTTGCGGATCGGGTTGCTCGCGATCACGCCGATCGAGCGGCCGGCCAGCCGGCCGAGGCCCACCACGATATTCGGTGCCCACTGAGCCTGCAGCTCATCGAATCCGGCCACGCCATCGGAGTCGAGGATCGCCCGGATCAGCGGGCGCACGTCGTAAGCTCGCCGGGGCGAGGAAGGCAGAAGCTCACGTAGGTCCTGCTCGTCGCCGAAATTGCTCAGGTCGAACAGCCCTTGTCTGGTGAAGTACGTGACCAGGCGGCGGGCGCGTTCGTAGGCGTCTTCCTCAGACGACGCGATGACGTGGGCCACGCCGGAGCGGCGTGAGTGCGGCTCGGGGCCGCCGAGTCCTGCCATGTCGACCGACTCGCCGGTCACGCTCTTGACTACATCAGGACCGGTGATGAAGACCCGGCCGGACGGTGCCATGATGATCATGTCGGTGAGGGCGGGTCCGTACGCGGCGGCCCCCGCGGCGGGGCCCACCACCACGGAGATCTGCGGCACTCGTCCGGAGGCGCGGGTCATGGCAGCAAACATTTGGCCCACCCCGTCCATGGATTCGACACCGTCGGCGAGCTTGGCGCCGCCGGAATGCCAGACGCCGATCACCGGGCAACGGAGACGCACCGCGAGCTCGATCGTCTCCACGATGCGCCGGGAGCCCCTGGCGCCGAGTGCGCCGCCCATCCTTCTCGCGTCAGTGCAGTAACCGACCACCTTGGACCCGTTGACGAGTCCTGCGGCTGCCTGGACCTCGTCCCCATCCGCGCAGTTCAGCGACTCGCAGTCGTTGCCGTCGAATAGCTGCGGGAGCCGCACCTGCGGATCGCGCAGGTCCAGCGGTATGCCGGGCGACGGCGGCTCAGCTATCGCAGATATAGGCATTTAGGTCCCTCACGCATGTCAGAAATCAAGGAGTTCGAGTACCTTCTTGGCGACCGAGTCTGAGCGCAGCAGATCGACCTGTCGGACATCAAAAGAAATTCTCCGCCCGACCGAGCCGCAGGTATCGTCGAGCGGCATCGACACGATCGCGGTGGAATGTTTCCAGATCTCGCTCGGGTCTATTTCGCCAGCAGCCGTAACCAAAGAAATATAAGACCTGAAAAGGTCGAACGACCTTTGAAAACAATCGCCACCGATGCCTACTCTGTCGTATGCAACCGAGCTGACTTCCCAATAGGCGGCCAAAGCGGCTGCGGCTGCGTTCTCGATATCGAAAGATTCCGAATCGGCAATTGCCGCCGCCTGTCTTCCGGCGTGTTCGATCTCGTCATCCGAAAGCAGCGAGCTGATGGACTTTATCTCCTTGAGCAACTCCTGGCCGAGCAGCCTGACGCTGGCGGGCTGTGGGTTGAAGAGGATCAGCCGTGGCGCCCGCTGCCATTGTGAGATGCCCTCGGCGAGGGCGGTCGCGAAAACGCCGCCGACGCGGTGCCCGAGAACGGCGGTTACGGGCTGGTCCCGGATCTCGTCGATCCAGCGGTGGACATGAGCGATGCCGAGCATCCGCGGTCCTTGTGGCGGGCTCGGCCGCTTCGGCTGCAGGAACCGATAGCCGAGGTTGATCTTAGCGGCTAGCTCGGCGAAGCCCGCCTCGCGGCGGCCCGCGGCCGGGAAATTCACGCAGAGGATAAGCTGGCCGGATTCTGCGCCGGAGACGACGTCCCACGAGTCGTAGGCCGGCACCTACTGCGCTGCCTCGCTGCGCATCCCCCACCAGAATATATGACTGTTCGCGCGGAGTTCATTGGTTCCCGCGAAATGCGTGTTCTCGCCGTCGCGCGGGGTCTCTATCTTCTGGGTGAACGCGCTGACCATTTGCGTGCGGGCGAGCTTTGAGATGGCCGCCGGCGCTTCCTCGATAACGGCAAGTATCGCGGCGAAGACGGAGAGTCTCTTGTCATTGCGCATCGGAAAGGCTCCTCTAAAAATATTCGACAAGCTATCCCGTTACTATCGTATTCCTCCGTCGACCTAACATGCTAGGGCACCTTGCGAACAGACACCACACCTTACCAGCGCCTGACTTTTATCAAGAGTTAGTGTGCAAGCGCGACGGTGTCGCGAAAATGGGGTGGTGGCAGCGGATCTTCGGCGCTTTGGCGGCCAGGATGTGCTCGCCTGCCGGATGCGGGTAGTGCCGAAGAGGCGCGTGCCACCAGGCATACGCGCGCTAGTCGAATGCTAACAAGGTGATGGCGCTGGAGGTAAGGCTCAGATCTCTGGAAGTAGCTAAGCGGCCAGTTGGACGTGCGGTTCCTTGTCACCGGAGTATGCATAGTAGAAACTGTGCGTGCGCGCTCTTATGACACGGTCGTGTGGCTATCCTGCACGTCATCCCAGGGCCAGCTGATCTGCGCCTGCACCACACCGGCGGGCGGTTTGTTGTGACGGCGGGTGGCGGGCTCTGGGTCGTCTTGCGGATACTGCCGCCCACCCCCAAGACGACGACGAAACCAGGCAATCACCCGCCAGACGATCATCCGGTGTCTGCCCGGCACCATCTGCTACGCCCGAACGCAATCACCGTCTGACTCCAACGGCCAGCCCGCCACACGTCACCCGTGCACTCGACCGGATCATCGGCGACATGAACACCCATCCCGTCCGCCATGCCGCTCGGCGGCCAACATGGCCAGCTACGTCAAACACGTGACTTTTCCTGACTTAGCCGCCAACCTAGGAGTCGTGAACGAGTGCTGCAGACGTTGTAACTGGTCCCATGCGCCGCTGGGCTTGAACTGCCTGCACTGGTCTGGCAGCTTCCGGTACCTAACGTATGGAAGGCCAACGCTGCTCCCCGACTCCGCGGTGCCTTAAATCCAGATAGGTTCCTTGGCATCTGGCCTGATCAGTGCCAGTGGATCCCGTTCGGTGGAGGGAGCGACGGTGCATCGGGGTCGCGTTCGCTCTAGTGCCGACAGATAAGTCGGCGAACGGTGGCGTTTGCGGTGGGTCGCATGCTGCGAGCCCCGAAAAGGGGCTTGGCGGTGGCGCAGCGCCGTTATGCAAACGCAGGTACTTCAGGCATGACTAGGGAGAGGGGCAAATGATGGCTGGCAAGCGTAGGGCCCTCGCCGGACATCCGGTGGTGATTACCGGCGCGGCCTCGGGCATTGGGCGGGCACTCGCGATGCAGCTGTCGCGTGACGGGTCGCCGGTTGCGATCGCGGACATCAACGAGGCCGGGTTGAAGGAAACCGCGGCTGGCCTGGGCGGACCGGTGCTGAGCCGTGTGCTGGACGTCGCAGACGCTGAGGACATGCGGCGCTTTGCGGCGGAGGTGCGGGAGTGGCTGCCGGCCCCGCTGGCGGCGGTTTTCAACAACGCCGGGGTCGGGGTGGTCGCGACGGTGCTGGACGGGGACCCGGACGACGACGCGTGGCTTATGAAGATTAACTTCGACGGGGTGGCGAACGGGACCAGGGCGTTTTTGCCGCTGTTGGTAGAGCAAGACTTTGGGGTGGTGGTGAATACCTCTAGTTCGGATGGCCTGGTGGGGATGCCATACAGCAGCGCGTACTGCGCGTCGAAGTTCGCGGTGCGTGGGTTCACTGAATCGCTGCGGCAGGAGCTGCGGGGAACCGGGGTATCGGCGGTGACCGTGCATCCGGGGATCATTCGGACGCAGATCGCGCGTTCCGCGCGCATCCGGAAGGATCCGGAGGGGCGAGGACGGACCCAGCAGCAGATCGCCGCGGAGTTCGAGGCGCTAGCTAGGTTGACGCCAGAGCGGGCGGTCTCGGTCATCGTGCGTGGAGTGTCGCGGGGGAAAGCGCGGATCCTGGTAGGGCCTGACGCCTACGTGTGCGACGCGTTGGCCCGGGTGACGCCGGTGCATTACTACGACGTGATGGCTCGGTTCAGGGATCGAGTGATGGCCAGGGCGGAGCGAGGGGCTCGATCAGCGGGTACGTCGACGTCCTGATCACGGGGCCGGTTGCTAGGGACGTCGGCGACGAGCCGGGCGGCAAGGTGCCAGCCCTCGGATCCACGTTACGTGTCATCGGTCCTGGCGGCGTGGAGGCGGACGCGGCCATCCAGCGAACCCTGCCGGGAATGATTATCCTGACATTGACGCGAAGAAGTCCGTCGCCGTCTTGAGGATCTCGTTAGCGCGGCGCAATTCAGCGTTCTCCCGCTTCAGTCGCTTAGTCTTCATGTTCTCCTGGCTGGCCGCACCCGGCGCGTCCCGCCGTCACCCTCGGCCAGCCGGTACCGGCAGCCGCTTGCCGGCGCAGTTGGTGTCGGCTTCCCGTCGTTCGCTGACCGGCTGGCCGGGCACGGGCCCGAGCAGCCGCTGGGGCGCGACGGTGAAGGGGGCCGCAGGTAGGGCGTGTCACTGGCCGCGACGGCGGAGCCCGTCGCCGTCGCGCACGCGCGCATATGGCACCCGATCTTTGATCTGCATTTCAACCGGTCCCGTAATCTCCTCCGGTGGAGTGGAAAGCGTATGACTTTGCGGGCTGACCCAGCTGACCGTGAACGTCGTGGCATTGTCCTCAGGGCTGGACAGCAACCTGGCCGTACCGTCCCGCTGTTCTCGCGGAGATGTAGCGAGCTGCGGCCGCGATGGCTCCGGCGCGGGGGGTATGGCTGGCCGGGCATCGAATGACCAGCGTCGCGGCGGCGCTGACGACGCGGGCGCCGCCAGCGCGATCGTGACGGCAAGCAATGCCGTGCAGGCTCCGGGGAACTCCGCGCAAGCTATCAACGGCCCGTCAGCTTCCGAACTAGCCTGCAGGCCGGAGTATGCGCGGGTCAGTGGCCTTCCCCTCCGTCGCGCCCGCGATCAGGTGAACCAGCCCGCCGCGGCGGGTCAGCAGGCTCGCGCCGGCAAGACGATAGACGCCCCTGTGCTGAGGCTCCTAAGGGGTAGAGCTGCAGCCTCGTCAGATGATTGACTTCCGGGGAACACCTGCTCGGCCCGCTGAGGAGCTGCTACATGCCGAACATGCCTGGTATTGACGCGAGCGTCGCCCTGACAAACGCATATCAGGTCCTGGTACGACGGCGGCAGGATGCTCATGCGGAACGTGAGCGGATCGCCAGGGAGATCGCCAAGCTTGACGCGGCGGTGGAAGTATTGCGAGATTTGGTGACCACGCCGATTGAGGATGCCGCCCTGGGTGGCTCAGCAGAGCTCGCCGAGCCGGAAGGCACCGAAGTGGCGACGTTCGAAGCCAACGGATCGCGTCCGCTGCGTACCCATTCCGCGAGGGCCATAGATCGCAGAGTCCGGGTAATAGAGCTTCTATTGGAGAACCCTAGCCAATGGTTTAGTTCCAGTGACGTCGCAAAGATAACTGAGCGCCCTATTCCCACGAGCGCGCAGCGTAACGCCGTATCAGAGACGCTGCGCCGCCTGCTTCAGCATGGAAAAGTCGAGCGCGACGACAGTATTAAGCCGGTCCGATACCGTGCGATCCCTGCGGCCCTTCGGGAGCTGTTGCTCACCGAGTAGCGGGCTGCTCGGCGGGACGGCACAAGCGCGCCATCACCTGCGGCGAAGCGCACGTAACATCCGGACGCTGACAGATTTACTTCGGTTGATCTGTGCCACTGGTTTGGACTCTACCTTGTCCTCCGGGACTTGGGTTCGCTTGATTCTCACCGTTCCTGGCGGTAGTGCGCAGGAGCTTCTCGCCGTCGTAGAACTGCAGGACGTCGCTGGTGACCAGACCTCGATGTTGCGGCCTGCGGTAGCAGCGCCGATGCAGACCTGCTGCCAGCTGACGTGTACGACGCCGACCGCAGAGGCGTGGCGGGCTACCCAGTGGTCGTCACCCCGGCTGGCCGGGCGTGATAGCCGGGGTGACGGTTGCCGCAGCGGTACCGGGACGCCAGAACGGCGGTCGGTACGGAACTGGGTCCGGACCGCCCGGTGGGCCGCTCGATGTTCCCGCGTCGAAGCCGATGTCGTACGCCTGCCCCCAGTGATGCCAGCCTTGGGCTGCACCCCGAGATGCACCGATGCGACGCGACCGGGCCGCTCCCGGCCGCCTACGACCGGATCGTGTCGATGATGTCGGTCGCGCCCATCCCGCCCAGCTGGCTGGCCGCCCTGCGCCCGGGCGGCCGGATCGTCACCGTCCTCGCCGGGACCGGGCTGATCATCACCGCCGACAAGACCCCTGACGGCGGCGCGGCCGGGCACACCCAGTGGGACCGGGCCGGCTTCATGACCGCCCGCTCCGGCCCTGACTACCCGCTCGCCCTGCTCGAACAGTGTCCTGCCGCCCGCACCGCCGACGGCGACCAGATCATCATCGCCAGTCATCCCGTCCCCGACCTGGACCGGGCGTGGGAGCTGCGGTCCATGCTCGGCGTGACAATCCCTGGCATCGAACATCACTACGAGGAACGCGCCGACGGCACCCGCACCGCATGGCTGCTGCACCCCGACGGCTCCTGGGTACGCGCCACCGCCGCCACCCCGGCAGATCCGCCCGTCGTGCATCAGTCCGGGCCGCGGCGGCTCTGGGACACCCTCGATGACCTGCGCGACACCTGGCTCCGCGACGGAACCCTGCCCGCCTACGGCGCCCACGCGACCATCGCCCCAGACGGCACCGTTCACCTCGAACGCGGAACCTGGCGGGCAGTTATCTCCTAGGCCAGCAACCAAGTCGCGCGACGGCCGGTCACCGGGTCGCAAGGCGTCGGCCTTCGGCGATCCAGTACGGGATCAGGCTGGTGTCGGCCCCGGCCTCAATACACAGCTGCGCGGCGCGCAGATAGCAATCCTCGTCGGGGCTGCCCTCGTTCAGCCCGACCGACAGCCCCGCGTACCGGGCCAGCAGGTCAGGCCGGCCCGACGCCTGATCGGCAAGCTCGGCCAGCGCGAGTTCCCTGTCCCTGCCGCCTGGATAGCTCTCGGCGCTGAGCCGCCGCGCGGCCACAGCAATCCTCGCGTAGATCACGTCTTCATCCCGCGGCACCATCAGCGGGCTCACGAAGATGCTGTGGGAAGAGTGCGCTGCGGTCGGCACTCCCCGTGCGGTCGTCATCACCAAGATCGACCACCAGATCCCGCGCTCGGCCGGCTCCTGACGCCCGTCGGCGAGGCCCTGGCCCGCACCCCGATCACGCCGAACGCGGTGACGATCGTGGGGACCGTCGGCATGTCCGCGAGCGCGCTGTACTTCTTCCCGGCCGGGCACCTGTTCTGGGGCGTGGTGGCGTGCACGCTGTTCGTGATTTGCGACATGCTCGACGGCACCCTGGCCAGGATCAAGGGCGCGAGCGGGCCATTCGGCGCTTTTCTCGACTCCACCCTGGACCGGATCGCCGACGCCGCGGTCTTCAGCGGGCTCGCCATCTACTTCGTGCGCGGCGGCCACAGCCGCCTGATGGCCGGCGTGGCCTTGTTCTGCCTGGTAGCGGGGTCGCTAGTGTCGTATACGAAGGCGCGGGCTGAGAGCCTGGGCCTGACCTGTGACGTCGGCTTCGCAGAACGGACCGAAAGGCTACTTATCGGGCTTGTGGCAGCGGGACTATCGGGGCTAGGCGTACCGTATATCCTCCTAATTGGACGCTGGCTGCTGGCAGCGGCCAGCACGTTTACGTTCGGGCAGCGAGTACTGGCAACCCGCCGTTCGGCCGCGAAGCTTGCGGCGGGTGAATCCGCGCCTGGAGGTTAGGTATGCCGGGACTGAAGGACAGGATCGCCGACGCCGGATACGGGCTCGGCTGGGGCCTGGTCTGCAAGCTGCCCGAGACCTGGACGTCCCGCACCTTCCAGTTCTTCGCCGACCTGACCTGGCGGCGTGAGGGGCCGAGGGTCCAGGTCCTCGAGTCGAACCTGGTGCGCGTGCTCGGGCCTGACGTCGACGGCAAGGACCTGCGGGCCGCCTCCAGGGCGGTGCTGCGGAACTACGCCAGGTACTGGCTGGAGGTCTTCCGGCTGCCGCTGATGCCGGTCGACCACCTGGTCGAGGGCATGTACGACCCGGACGGTGCCGCGAAGATCATCCTCGACCTGGCCGCGTCAGGGCGCGGCCTGGTGATCACGCTCCCGCACATGGGGAACTGGGATCAGGCCGGGGCATGGATCATCACCAAAGGGGCAGCTTCCTTCACTTCGGTGGCCGAGCGGCTGAAGCCGGAGTCGGTGTACGAGCGCTTCGTCGCGTTCCGTGAAGGCCTGGGCTTCGAGGTAATACCGGCTAGCGGGGGAGTCCGGCCGTTCGGGATACTGGCAGAGCGACTGCGGGCCGGCAAGATCGTCATTTTGCCGGCCGACCGCGATGTCACGGGGAGCGGCATCGAGGTTGATTTCTTCGGCGAGAAGGCAAAGATGATGGCTGGTCCGGCTGCGCTTTCCGTGCTGACCGGCGCGGCGCTGCTGCCTGCCACCTTGTGGTTCACCGAGGACGGCTGGGGAGTCCGGGTCGGCGCGGAGATTACGCAGCCGGCCGAGGGCACCAGGTCGGAGAAGATCGCGGCCATGACGCAGGACCTGGCCGCGTACTTCGAGCAGGGCATCAGGGAACACCCGCACGACTGGCTGATGCTGCAGAAGGTGTTCGTCGCCGACCTCGACCCCGAGCGGCAGGCCAGGGCCGCGGCCAGGGCCGCCCGCAGCGGCCAGGCGAGCAAGGACCAGCACGGCCAGGCGAAGCTGGCCGGGCCTGATCCGCTGGCCGGGCAGGAGGCGCCATGAGAGTCGGCCTCGTCTGCCCCTACGACTGGGAAGTGCCGGGCGGGGCCCGCGAGCACATCAGCGGGCTGGCCGAGGCATCGGGGTCGCGGTCAAGCCCGGCCAGTACCCGCCGGACCTGGCCCAATCACCGCCGGCCGGGTCGGCCTCGATGACCAGCCGCCGCGGCGCGGGCTGTTCTATCGCGTCTCTATCGCAGCCAAGCGAACGCTGACCTGCCCGGCGCACAGGCTGATCAGCTCGGCAAGAGCCTGATTCACCCAAGCCCGCGTGCACGCAGTCCTCGTCATTATTCCGTGCGTGCCGTCAGAGGCGTGGCCCGAAGGTGGGCGGGCGATCAACCGGCTGATCTGCAGGGCGCGGCCGCGCTCACCACTCCACAACGCTACTGAATTCGCGAAGCGAAGCGCCGATCTCGTCGGGCGAATCTTCCTGGACGAAGTGGATGCCGCTAACGCTGGCCTCGTCCTGGTCTGGCCAGCTACGGCAGAACTCGTAGGCACGGCCAACGAGGAACGCGCCCGGCTCAGCTTTCACGAGCAGCTTCGGGAGAGGCGACTCCGCTAGCCAGCCCCCGTATCGCCGGACGATCTCGGCGACGTCCTGCGGCTCGCCTTCGATCGGCAGTTCACGCGGCCAGGCGAGAGTCGGCGTACGGGACCGCGGCTCCCGGAACGGTCTCCGGTATGCCTCCATCTCCTCCTCTGAGAGCGATCGGATGATGCTGGTCGGAACGAAGGTCTCGATGAAGAAGTTCTGCTCGAACACCAGCTGCTCACCCTCGGGAGAGCGCATCCGCTGGAGCAGGCCGGCAACATCGGCCGCCGAGCGCATCGCGCGACAGGGCATCGACCAGGCAGGCCAGCAGAACTACATCGCCGACCGCGCTTACTTCATCGGCGCGCTCGGTGACGCCCGCCATGGACTGGGCAGATACCAAGACGCCATCGACGCCTTCGAGCGCGCCCTGCCACATTCCGCGACCACGGACTGCGCCGGCACGAAGCGTTGTGCCTGCTGAAGATAGCCGAAGCCCACCTAGCACTCAGCAACAGCAGCCAGGCCAGGCCATACCTCATCCAGTGCCAGCCCACGTTCATCCAACTCCAGATGCCCGCGTACGTCCAGCGAGCACAGAAAGCCCTGGCAACACATTGTCCAGATCAGCCCCTCCCGGACACCGCGCAGCCAAACTATTCGATCTCACGCTGATCCCATCTATCCGACGGGAAAATCTCCTGGCCGTTTTGAGCCGAGATGCTCCGGATCTATCGCGGCTGGCAGCGGGCCCCCGAAAAGCACCGGGAGAAATACCGCCGAGAACTCAATGCACTTTTCGGCACATCAGAAAGGGTCGCCCTTTGTTGCCTTCCTGCAGAAGGATCCCAAGGGGGTCCACCAGCTCGCCGCCGACGGTGGCATCGACCTGGACGGCAGGAGCTTTCCCGGTCAGCCACCGATCCGATCACATGCCAGTTCACCTGCTCGGCTGGGGGGACCGACCTGGACACAAGAGGCCGAAAGTGACCGCCAGGGCCCCGACGGCTGCCAGATGCTGGCCAGCGAGCAGCGCCACCGGCTCACCCCGGCGGGATCGCGTTCTTGCCCCGCAACATCCCGCACGGGGTCCGCTGCGACATCACCTCCCGGATGCTGGTGCTGTCCAGGGCGTGTCCTACCGGCTGTGTAAGTGACGTGGCCTGACGATGAGCCGCTGGAAAGGCGGCTCGCGGAAGGACGCGCGATGGCAGACACTGCAACAGTGCCCGGTGAGACTGGAGATCGGCCCGCGGCAGCGCGGCCGGTCATCGAACCCCGGCTGGCGGATCAGCTGCTGGCCCGGGCTGAGGCGGGCGGGGTTGAGCTGCTCGGCCCGGGTGGGCTGCTGTCTGAGATGACCAAGGCTGTGCTGGAGCGGGCGCTGGCCGAGGAAATGACCGGTCACCTGGGCTATGAGAAGCACGACCCGGCCGGGCGCGGCAGCGGGAACAGCCGCAACGGCACCACGGGCAAGACGCTGCTGACTGACGTGGGCGCGGTGGACCTTCAGGTGCCCCGGGACCGCAACGGCACCTTCGAGCCGCAGATCGTGCGCAAGGGCCAGACCCGGCTGGAGGGGTTCAACGACCGGATCATCGCCTTGTATGCGCGCGGGATGACGACCCGGGACATCCGGGCGCACCTGCGGGAGATGTACCAGGTGGAGGTGTCGGCGGACCTGGTCTCCCGGGTCACCGACGCGGTGGTCGACGAGCTCGCCGAGTGGCAGGCCCGGCCGCTGGACGCGGTGTTCCCGGTGGTCTTCATCGACGCGCTGATGGTCAAGATCCGGGACGGGGTGGTGGCGAACCGGCCGGTCTACCTGGCGATCGGGATCGACTGCGACGGGAACAAGCAGGTCCTGGGCCTGTGGATCGGGCCGACGACCGGCGAGTCCGCCAAGTTCTGGCTGTCGGTGCTGTCGGACCTGAAGAGCCGCGCCATCACTGTCGTGTGGCCGGCTGCAATCGTGCAGCTGTGCGTGGTGCACCTGATCCGCGCCTCGCTGCGGTACGCGTCGAAGAAGTACTGGGTGCCGCTGAGCAAGGACCTGCGGCCCATCTACACCGCTGCCGACGAGCAGGCGGCCGCGGCCGCACTGGAGGACTTCGCCGCCGCCTGGGGCGACCGCTACCCCGCGATCGTCAAGGTGTGGCGGGCGCACTGGACCGAGTTCACCCCGTTCCTGGCGTTCCCGCCCGAAGTCAGGAGAGTCATTTATACGACGAACCTGATCGAGTCGATGAACGCCAGGCTGCGCAAAGTCACCCGCAACCGCGGCCAGTTCCCCTCCGAGCAGGCCGCCCTCAAAGTGCTCTACCTGGCGGTGCGGAACCTGGAGGACTACCGCAGCCCGAGCACCGGGATCCGCAGCTCCGGGTGGAAGCAGGCGCTGCAAGCATTCACGATCTACTTCGACGGACG
>JASHUG010000493.1 GCA_030040155.1 Streptosporangiaceae bacterium
GTTGCAAACGCAAGCGTGAACTCGGTGGCGCAGCGGCTGCCGGGTGGTGGGCAGCTACCCGTCTGATGGCAGCACACACACACCGCTATCGTCCAGCACCGCCGCGCGTTGCGGGGCCGATTCGCCATCACGGCCAGAATCAGGGCACTACCCAGGCGGAACTTGCGGCCCGAGCCAGAGCGAACCGGCGGCCGACAGGCCGAACTGGCGGCCAAGCGAGCAGCGCTCAGGCTGGACTAGCGGCCGCGCGGGCTGCATCAGGCCCGTCGGTGAGCAACAGGCGCAGCCCTTCCTCGTCCAGCACCGGGACGCCCAGCGAGGCGGCCTTCTCGAGCTTAGAACCCGGGCCCTCGCCCGCGACCACGAAGCTCGTCTTCTTGGACACCGAGCCGGAGACCTTGCCTCCGAGCGCCTGCACGGCCTCGGCGGCCTCGTCCCTGGTGTAGCCGGCCAGGGTGCCGGTCAGCACCACGGTGACCCCGGCCAGCGGCGCGCTGCCGCCCGCGGCCGCATCCGTGCGGGCCGGCGGCACGAATCCCGGTGTCTCGAGGACGACTCCAGCCGAGCGCCACTTGTCGACGATCGCCTGATGCCAATCCACCGTGAACCACTCCCGGATCGAAGCGGCAATTGTCGGCCCGACGTCCTCGACGCTTACCAGTTCCTCCTCCGAGGCCGCGGCGATCGCGCCAACCGAGCCGAAAGCGGCCGCGAGCGCGCGGGCAGCCGTCGGGCCGATATGGCGGATCGACAGCGCGACGAGCATCCGCCACAGCGGCCTGTGCCTGGCGTCCTCGAGGTTGCCAAGCAGTCGCGCCGCGTTGATCGTCAGCGACCCGGCCTTGTTGACGAAGAACGGCACGCCCAAGAGGGACTGCTCGGTGAGGGCGAACAGGTCCCCCTCGTCGGTCACCAGCCCGGAGTCCAGCAGGGCTGCGGCGGCCTCGTACCCGAGCACCTCGATGTCCAGCGCGCCCCGGCTGGCCAGGTGGAACAGGCGCTCACGCAACTGGGCCGGGCACGACCGGGCGTTGGGGCATCGCCAGTCGACCCCGCCGTCCTCCCGCACCAGCGTCGTGCCACAGGCCGGGCACTCCGTCGGGAACTCAAAGGGCCGCTCATCGCCGGTCCTCAGGTCCACGACCGGACCGACCACCTCGGGAATGACGTCGCCCGCCTTGCGCAGCACCACCATGTCGCCGATGAGCACGCCCTTGCGTGCGATCTCGTCCGCGTTGTGCAGCGTTGCGTTCTCCACCGTCGAGCCGCTCACCTTGACCGGCACCATCACGGCGAACGGGGTGACTCGGCCGGTCCGGCCCACGTTCACGCGGATGTCGAGCAGGCGGGTGTTGACCTCCTCGGGCGGGTACTTGTAGGCGATAGCCCAGCGCGGCGCCCGGCTGGTGGAGCCGAGGCGGCGCTGCAGCGCGAAATCGTCGATCTTCACCACGACGCCGTCGATCTCATACGGCGGGTCGTGCCGGTGCTCGGCGTAGTGCGCGATGTATTCGCGTACTCCGTCGATGCCGGGCACGACCTTGTAGAGGTCGCTGACCGGCAGACCCCAGGACCGCAGCCGCTCATACCAGCCGGACTGGCTGTCTGGCGGGTCGGCCAGGCCCTCGATCATCCCGATCCCGTGCAGGATCATGTTGAGCGCCCGCGATGCCGTCACCCGCGGGTCCTTTTGCCGCAGCGACCCGGCGGCCGAGTTGCGCGGGTTCGCGAATGGTGGCTTGCCTGCCTCGGTGAGCCGCAGGTTCAGTTCCTCGAATGCCTTCACGGGGAGGAACACCTCGCCGCGGACCTCAAGCACGTCAGGCCAGCCCGATCCGGACAGCCGGGTCGGCACGGCCGCGATCGTCTTGACGTTCGGGGTCACGTCTTCGCCAGTGACCCCATCGCCCCTGGTGGCGGCCCGCTGCAGCCGCCCCCTGCGGTAAACGAGGGCCACCGCCAGGCCGTCGATCTTGAGCTCGCACACGTACGGGCCACCCCCGCCGAGGCGCTCCGCCCGAGCCACCCAGCCATCGAGATCCTCGGCCGAGAACACATTGTCCAGGCTCTCCATCCGCTGCAGGTGCTGCACGGCCGCGAAGTCGGTCGAGATCATCCCGCCAACCCGCTGGCTGGCTGAGTCGGGCGTGCGCAGCTCGGGAATCTGCTCCTCGATGCCGACCAGCTCGCGCATCAGCGAGTCGTACTCGGCGTCGGAGATGAGCGGCGAGTCGAGCACGTGATAGCGGTACTGGTGTTCAAGCAGCTCGGTCGACAGCTCCGCATGCCGCTTCCTGGGATCTTGATCCGCCATCGGGCGCTCTCCTCGGTAGCCGTTCGATCAGCTCGGGTCGATCATCTCCGGCGCGATCCGCGCCGCCTCCCGGCAGTGCTCGAGCGCGGCGCGCGCGGCCGCAGGCGACACGCCCGCGAGTCCGCACGCGGGCGAGATCACGACCAGGCCGGCGAGCAGCTCTTTTGCCAGCCCGGTCTTGCGCCACAGCTCCACCACCGCCTCCGCGGTCTGCCGTGCGGGCAGCGGCGGCCCGCTCACCAGGCGTTGCGCGGCCGATGTCGGCAGCGCCCCCACCATCAGCGCGACGCCGGCCTCCGCCAGCTCGGCCACCAGGTCGATATCGGCATTGCGGAGCAGACGGAGGTCGAAACCGACAGCGTTTGCGCCAGCATCCGCTATTTCACGGAACGAGGTGTGTTCGGCACAGCAGTGCACCACCGTGGCCGCGGCTGCCCCGCCGGCTGCCAGCACGGTTCCAAGCCGCTGGCTCGCCGTCATCGGCTCGAGGGTTCGGACGAAGTTCAAGCCGCTCGCCGTCGGAATCCGGCCCGCCAGCGCGGCCGGCAGCGACGGCTCATCAAGTTGCAGGATCACTGTGGCACCCGGCACCCGTTTGCGGACGTCGGCCACGTGCGCGGCGAGCCCTTCGGCCAGCGAGGTCGTCAGGTCAGCCAGTGCGCCCTGGTCGGACAGGGCTGGGTCCAGGCTGTGGGTCAACTCAAGCGTCGCGGCCAGCGTGATCGGGCCGCAGGCCTGGACCTTTAGCGCTCCGGTATAGCCGCCGGCTACTTCCTCGAGTGTGTCCAGGTCGTGCGACAGGTACCCGGCCGCCCGGCCAGAATCCCGGCCGGGCCGGTCGGCCAGCTTCCAGCCCCTGGTCGTCGTCTGCACCGGCATGTCGACAAGGAACACCGCGGTCCGGCCGGTGAGGTCGGCCCCAGGTCCGCGGGCCGGCAGCTCGGGCAGGTACGGCAGGTCAGGCAGTTCCCCGAATACGACCCGGCAGGCCTCAGCCGGGTCCGTGCCCGGCATCGAGCCGACGCCGGTCGCGCTTGCCACCGGCCAGGCGAACCGCTGGCTCTGCTCATCCACCCTCAGAGCCTAACGGCGCGCGCCGACATATCGCCTGCTTGCAGGTCTCGGTCAGGGCCGCTGCCGCACCGCGCCCCTTGTTAGCGGTGCGGCAGCGGCGGCCAGGTGCGGTGCCAGCTCGGGGGACGACCCCCGAAGCCCCCGCCGAGAAGCGCCAGCTCGGGGGACGACCCCGCGAAGCCCCCGCCAGCACCGCCGACAAGCGAGGCCGCGCTACGACGTCGAGCTGTTACTGTGCTCGCGTGAGCCGTTGGGCTCGCCGCGGCCGGTCGTACCTCGTTGTTCCTTGCGGACGTAGCGGCCGAGGATGATCCGCGCTAGCTGAGCCATGGAGCCGGGCGCGGTTTTGTGCTCGAGGGTCATGTACCGCTCCTCCTGCTGGACTCCGATGATCACTATCACCGTCATCACGACGACGAACGCGAACCCTGCTGCGACTGCGAAAATGATCACGAAGAGTGCTGCCATGGCTGGCTCACCTCCAACCAGCGTCGTCCTACTTGGTCGTGTGGGCCGACCTCTCTGTTTGTTAGCGGGCTGTGACTCGCCGGCGAGTCGCGAACCCGATGGTGGCCAGGACTTGTAGTTTGATCCCCATCAGACCTACAGTTCTAGTCATCCCTACATTTGGAATCCTCTCCTAGGGTGGCATGCCGCCGATTGGAGGGCAATAGGGCAGGGCCAAAGAGCTGGATTGGTAGGCTGATTCCACTCTTTCCATTTGTAGGGATGTGGCGGATGAGGTATCTGGAGGTGAGCGATGTTCGGCCCGCTTTACCGGCAGATAGCCGACGACCTGCAGCGGCGGATCGACACGGGCATCCTCACGCCGGGCCAGAGGCTTCCCACCGAGTCCGAACTGCAAGCGCAATACGGTGCCTCGCGCAATACCGTCCGCGACGCGGTGCGCTGGCTCACCACGCGCGGACTCGTCAGGACAAGGCCAGGCCGGGGCACCTTCGTCGCTGAACCGACGGAGCCGTTCATCACAACCTTGTCCGCAGACCCAGAGACCGGACTCGGCGGCGGCGAGGGCCGGGCGTTCCACGCCGAGGTGCTAGCACAGGGCAGGAGTCCGGACGCCAGCGAACCGCGGGTCTCGGTACTCCAGGCCGCAGGCGTAGTCGCCGATGAGCTGCAAGTCGCGGTCGGCACCTCGGTCGTCTCCAGGCACCAAGAGCGCTTCATTGACGGAGCGCCGTTCTCGCTGCAGACCTCCTACTACCCCATGGCGCTTGTGCACGCCGGCGCAACTCACCTGCTCACGCCCGAGGCGATCCATCCTGGTACCGGCGCGTACCTGGAGGAGGTGCTCGGTCTGCGCCAGGCGAGGTACAGCGACCTCATCACGGTCAGGACCCCGACCGCTAGCGAGACGCTGTTCTTCGAGCTGCCCGACAGCGGCCGCGTGCCGGTCTTCGAGACCTTCAGGACCGCATTCGACGCCGATGGCAGGCCATTCAGGCTGACGGTGAGCGTGTTCGCGGCGGACCGCAATGAGTTCGCCGTCTTCTCCGGGGTAGTCCCGGAGAAAGCACGCACGGTCAGGAGCCCGAGATCGGCCGAGGCCGGGACCGGCCGCCATGGCTGATCCCCTCTATCGTCGGATCGCGGACAGCCTGCAGCGAGAGATCGAACGTGGTGAACTCGCCGAAGGCGCCCAGCTGCCGACGGAACAGGAACTCGCCGACACGTGGAACGCGTCGCGCAGCACCGTCCGCGACGCGATCAAGCAGCTCACCACCAGGGCGCTGGTGGAGGCCCACCCTGGGCAGGGCACCTTCGTGCGCCGGAAGATCATCCCTATCGTCACCGACTTGTCCGCGACCCATGACCTGGGCACCGGTGAGGCCGCTCAGTATTACATTGACGTGCGCAGGCAACGGCGCACGCCAAGAAGTACCGTCCCGCGTGTAGAGATACAACCGGCCAAGGAGCTCGTGGCCAGTGAACTGGCCCTTGCGCCTGGCAGCCAGGTCGTGCTCCGGCATCAGCAGCGATTCGTCGATGAGGAGCCGTATTCGCTGCAGACCTCCTTCTACCCCATGCAGCTGGTCACGGTCCGCGGCGCGAACCGGCTAATCGAGGCCGCCGACATTGAGGAGGGGACGATTCAGTACCTCCGCCGCGAGTTCGGGGTTGAGCAGGTCGGCTACCGGGATGTCATCACCGTCCGGACGCCCAACGTCTCCGAAACGACGTTCTTTCTGCTCCCCGAAGATGGGCATGTCGCCATATTCGAGAACTTCCGCACTTCCTACGATCAGCATGGCGAACCAATCAGGCTGACTGTTACCGTCTATCCCGCTGATCGGAATTGGTTTATTACCAGCGGTAATGTCCCTGCCGTTGGCTAGGCGGCGCTGCGCCGCCCCCGAGCACCGGCCGCAGGGCCTGCACCGGCCGCCAACTCTGGCCGGCAGCCCAGATCGCGCCTGATCACAACTCGGATGCCGGGCCACTTCGCGCCCTACCCCCTGGGATAAGCTCTCGCATCATCGTTCGACTCGCGGCACTTTGGCCACTCCGGCAATTGCGTGACGTCGAGCGTGCGAGAGCTACGTCCGCGAAAAGAGCCGCGATCTTATGCTGCACGCGCGTCCGGCCGAACCCGGTGACCTAGCCACGATCATCGGCATGATCGACGAGGCAGCTGGCTGGCTGGGAGAAAAAGGCACAGACCAATGGTCGACGCCATGGCCGGATCGTGCGCAGCGCGATGACAGGGTCAAGCGCGGGATAGCGGATGGCTGCACGTGGATGGTTCTTGACGAGGTCAGCGTCGCTGCCACCATCTCTTGCCGGCCGTATGGGAATCGTCACCTCTGGAGTGACGACGAGCGAGCAGAGCCGGCCGTCTACGTTTCCCGGCTGATCGTCCGCCGCAGCCACGCCGGCCAGGGCATAGGGCATGAGCTGTTTGACTGGGCGGGCCAGTCGGCGGCCAGACAGTACGGTGCGCTGTGGGTCCGCATCGATGTCTGGACCACCAATGTCGCGCTGCACGAGTACTACGAGAAACGCGGATTCAGGTTCATGCGCAAGCGCGTCGATCCCGAGTACCCGTCAGCAGCGCTGTTCCAGAAACCGACCGCCTGCATCACCGATGCCGATATCCCCAGGCTGCGCGAGATCCCGATTCTTCGCGAGCCGGCCGTGGGCCAGCGTCAGAGCTAGCCGGCCGACTGGATGGTGGCGCTGCCGAGGACGGCGTCGCCGTCGTAGAAGACTGCGGCCTGGCCCGGCGCTATCCCGCGCGCAGGCTGACCCAGTGAGATCCGCACGGTGTGGCCATCCGCCCGGCAAACGGCCGGGAACACCTCGCCGTGCGCGCGCAACTGGACCTGGCAGTGAACCGGCCCGCGCGGCGGCTGACAGCCGGACCAGACCGGCTGGCTCGCCTCGATCTCGAGCACGTCAAGCGCCTCGGCCGGTCCAACGGTCACCGTCCGGGACACTGGCTCGATGCTCAGCACGAATCGCGGCCTGCCATCGGGAGCGGGGCGGTCAAGGTGCAGGCCCTTGCGCTGGCCGATGGTAAAGCCAAAGGTCCCCTCATGGCTGCCGACGACGGTGCCCTCGGCGTCGACGATGTCGCCGGGCGCGCTCCCAAGCTGGCCCTGCAGGAAGCGACGCGTGTCGCCATCGGCGATGAAGCACACGTCGTGGCTGTCCGGCTTGGCGGCGACGCCGAGGCCCCTCTCGGCCGCCTCCTTCCGCACCCGATCCTTCGTACTGCCCGCGAGCGGGAACATGGCCCGGCTCAGCTGCTCGCTGGTCAGCACCGCCAGCACGTACGACTGATCCTTGGTGGCGTCGACGCTGCGCACGAGGCGGGTCAGGCCAGCCGCGTCGGGCACGGGCTCCAGTCCGGCATAGTGACCAGTGCAGACCGCGTCGAACCCGAGGGCAACGGCCCGGTCCAGCACGGCGGCGAACTTGATCTTCTCGTTGCAGCGCAGGCAGGGGTTGGGCGTGCGACCGACGGCGTACTCGCCGACGAAGTTCTCGACGACGTCAGCGTGGAATCGGTCAGCCATGTCCCACACGTAGAAGGGGATGCCGATGACGTCCGCGGCGCGGCGCGCGTCGCGAGCGTCCTCAAGCGTGCAGCAACCGCGCGCGCCGGTCCGGTATGAACTCGGGTTGCGCGAGAGCGCCAGGTGCACGCCGGTCACGTCATGACCGGCTTCGGCGGCCCTGGCTGCCGCTACCGCCGAGTCGACGCCGCCGGACATCGCGGCCAGCACACGCAGAGTTGTCATCGGGCCCAGGATACGCAGCAGCAGAAGGGAAGCGGTCACGACGCCCGAGCCAGCCGACAGCTAAAACCACTCGGGGTGGGTCAGGGCGCGGGCGGAGCCGGCCATGAGCGGTCCGTATGCGTTTCCGCAGCTACCGAACGGCGCGGCGAGCTCGCTCGACCACCTCGCCGATGACGGCGCCAAGGGCATCCACGTCCGACTGCTCGCTGCAGTGCCCGAGCGAGAACCGCAGCGAACCACGCGCTCGCGCCTCGTCGGCGCCCATCGCCAGCAGCACATGGCTGGGCTGAGCCACGCCCGCCGTGCAGGCGGACCCGGTCGAGCAGGCGATGCCCTTAGCGTCCAGGAGCATCAGCAGGGCGTCGCCCTCGCAGCCGGGGAAGGAGAAATGGGCGTTTCCGGGGAGCCGGCCGGGCCCGGGCGGTGCGCCGTT
>JASHUG010000494.1 GCA_030040155.1 Streptosporangiaceae bacterium
GTGGCCACGATCAGCTACGGAGCCGGCCTCGGCGCGCCCAGCATCATGGGCGGGGTCGCGGAACTCAGCTCGTTGCGTCTGGCGTTCGGGCTCGCCACAGTCATCGCGGTGCTGATCGCGGCGGGCGCCGGATCGCTGGACCGGGTCCCCGAGTCGGCGACGGCCGTCGAGTCTGCGACCGCGGGCGAGGTAGCCGGCTAGCTGCTGGCGCCGATGCGAACTAGGCCAGGCCGAGCTCCCAGGCCCGGCCGACGCCCGACACCTCGTAACCGAGCTGGGTATTGATGGCGATCATGTGCTCGTTCTCGCCGGCGTTACCGGTGATGATGTGTCGAAGCTGCGGCGCCTCCTCGGCCAGCAGGTTCATCATCGCGATCTTGACCAGCAGGCCGAGCCGCTGGCCGCGATGCGCAGGCAGCACGACGGTGTCCTGCTGAACCGCCCACTCCGGCATGCCGGGCGCGAGAATGACCTGGGTGAGGGCAGCCAGCGTGCCCGACGCGCGCTCGCGGGCCACGACAGTGCGGACCTGGAGCCCGAGCTGCGTACTCGTCGCCTCCACTGCCCTGACGCGGTCCGTATTCCAGACCGTCCCGTCGACTCGGTCGTCACGCGGCGCGTCAGCCATGAACTGCAGCAGGTGCGCCACCTGGGACAGGTGCTCCTCCGGCGTGGAAGCCTGCCAGGACAGCAGTTCGTAGCCCGCCGCCGCTTTCTCGGCGCCCGGCCGCAGCCGGCCGAGCCGCGCCTGAGTGTCCGCGTCGATGTTCAGCGTACGGGTCACTTCCGCTTTCCCGGCTACGGCGCCGTTGGCGGCGGCAAAGGCGGCACCTGGCGTCTCGTCGAAGGCTCGTGCCGAGAGTCTGGCCCGGCTAGCCGCTTTGGCCTGTGTGACGCAGTGCGCGAGCAGCGCCGAGCCGATCCCGGTCCTGCGCCGATCCAGCGCAACCGTGACCGAGCAAAAAGCGATGCCCTGGTTCTCGGTGGACGGCAACCGGATCATGCACCAGCCGACCGGCTCGCCCCCGGAGTCGCGGGCTAGGAACGCGTGCCGGGGCGTGCCATCGAAGTCGTGCAAGGTGGCGTGGTAGGTCTCGAACGACAGCGGCGGCAGGCCGGGATTGTCAATAGCCCAGGCCGACATCTCGATCTGATAGCAGGCCCTCGCCAGGTCCTCGTCCGCGGCCGGATTGATCTCCTCGATCCGTGCAGCGGCGGCGCACACCTCGTTCTACCTCCCCGCCGGGGCATTTCGTTATCTTGTGCCCTGCTGTTCCCCGCGTGCCCGACGCTAAAGGTCACGCTATGGCAAGTCAAGTTATAACTCGTTTTCTGGGCTCCGGACTCCGAGCACTGCGCGACAGACCAGTCAGCCGTCCTGCTAGAAAACGATCAGCTTGATGACCGAGATCACGCCGATTGCGACGACGAACAAGCGCAGCGCCACCGGCGGCAACCGCCGCCCGTAGCGCGCCCCGACGAGGCCGCCGAGGGTCGATCCGGCTGCGATCAGCGCGACCACCAGCCAAGCGACGTGGGCGAAGACGATGTAGACGACCGCGGCAGTTCCGTTGACGAACGCGACCAGCACGTTCTTGGCCCCGTTCACGCGCTGCAGCGGCTCGTCGAGGAACGAGCCGAGCAGGCCGATCACGAGCACGCCTTGCGCGGCTCCGAAATACCCGCCGTAGACGGCTGCGCCGAATACGCCGCCCGCGAGGACTGGGCTGGTGACTTCGGTCACGGCCTCCGGCCCGTCCTCGGCCCGCCGTTGCCTGCGGGCAGCGATCCTCGCGTTGAGCTGCGGCTGCACGAGCACGAGAACGCACGCGATCAGGATCAGCACCGACACGATGTCCTGGAACGATCCCGACGGCAGCGACAGCAGCGCGATCGCTCCGACGAGCGAGCCCGCGACCGAGAAGAGGCCGAGCCGCATCAGCCGTCCGCGCTGGCCAGCGAGTTCGCGCCGGTACCCCCAGGCGCCGCTGACGTTCCCAGGAACCAGCCCGACGTTATTCGACACATTGGCTACCACCGGCGGGAAGCCGAATGCCAGGAGCGTCGGGAAGGTGATCAGCGAGCCGGAACCAACGATGGCGTTGATCGCGCCCGCGGCCATGCCCGCGCCGAGGATCGCGAGGGCCTCAGCGGGACTCAGGGCAGCTCCAGTGCCCTAGCCGACCAGCGCGAGGAATGGCGCTCGATCAGCAGCGGAACGCCGAAACAGCGGGAGAGATTTCGTTCCGTGAATACGTCGGTCAGTGGCCCGGCAGCCAGCACCGTTCCCTTGCGCATCAGCAGCGCGTGGGTAAAGCCCTCCGGCACTTCCTCGATGTGGTGGGTGACCAGCACCATCATCGGCGACCTCGGATCTTTGAGCAGGCCGGCGATGCGCCGCAGCAGGTCCTCACGGCCGCCTAGGTCCAGGCCGGCGGCGGGCTCGTCCAGCAGCAGCATCTCCGGGTCCGCCATCAGCGACCTGGCAATCTGGACTCGCTTGCGCTCACCCTCGGACAGGGAGGCGAACCGGCGGCGGATCAGGTGCGCGCACCCGAGCGCGTCGAGCAATTCGACCGCCCTGGTCACGTCGTCAGAGTCGTAATCCTCGGCATCCCGGCCGAGGATGCCGTAGGAAGCCGTCAGGACCAGGTCGATGACCTTCTCGTTGTGCGGGACCTGGTCGGCGATCGCGGCGCTGGCCATGCCGATGCGAGTCCGCAGATCCGCGATGTCGGCCCGCTCCAGTGGCTCTCCGAGTATCTCGACGCTGCCGTGGGTCGGCGCGATCAGGGTGGCGGCGACCTGCAGCAAGGTCGTCTTGCCTGCACCGTTGGGACCGATGACAACCCAGCTCTCATTGCTGTACGCGGTCCAGTCAACGTCACGCAAGAGCATCGACCTGTCGTAACGGACCCCGACACCGCGCAGCCGGAGTACCTCCGCCGCCATCCGGCTCCCTTCGCGCCACCAGTCCCAGCTCGAACTTACGGCATGCTTGCCCCGCTTCCAGCCAGTACCCGGCAAAGGTCCGCGCGGGCACCGTCAGCGGCCAGCCTCCCGCACCGCGAGCACCGCGGCCTGAGTCCGGTCGGCCACGCCCAGTTTTGCCAGCACCGAGCTGACATGGGTTTTCACGGTCTTCTCGGACACGCCGAGAGACCTGGCTATCTCCCGGTTGGAGCGGCCGTCGGCCAGCAGGGCAAGCACCTCCCGTTCGCGGCTGGTCAGTGAGTCGATGCCGCGGCCTGCCTGACCGGGCTGGCCCGTGGACAGCAGCGCTGCCGCTTCCCTGGCCAGCAGCATGTGGCCGTCGTGGACCGAGCGGATCGCGCGTACCAGGGCGTCAGGGTCGATGTCCTTGTACAGGAATCCCGCCGCCCCGGCCCGGATCGCGAGCGTGACCTGGGCCTGGTCGGCACCGCTGGTCAGCACCAGCGCCCTGGTGCCAGCAGACCGCTCAGCCAGCTGGCCGAGGACCGCGACCCCGTCAAGCCCGGGCAGTTTGAGATCCAGCAGCAGGACGTCAGGCCGCAGCTGCCCGGCCAGCTCGAGCGCCTCCTGCCCGTTGGTAGCCTCGCCGGCCACGACCATGTCGTCGTGAACGCTGAGCAGGACCGAGATGCCCTGCCGGACCACCGGATGATCATCGGCGATCAGTACGGTGATCATCTGTGCTGCACCGGAACGGATAGCCGGATCGTGGTCGGCTCGCCGGGGCTGGACCTGATCATCAGGGTGCCGCCCACCGAGGCGGCCCGCTCGCGCATCGAGCTGAGCCCGACGCCCCCGTGGGCACCGCCCGGATCGAAGCCGGTGCCATGGTCAGCGATCTCCAGGACGACCGCGCGCTGCCGGGCGGTGAGGCGAACCCGCACGTCCTTGCTGCCCGAGTGGCGCAGCGCGTTGCTGATCGCCTCCTGCGCGACCCGGTACAGGACAGTCTCGCGCTGGCCGTCCAGATCCGGCAGCTCCCCGGCCTCGACCCGGACCGCCTTGCCGTACGTCCGGCCCGCCAGCACGGCGTAGCCGCGGATCGATCCGGCCAGTCCGCTAGCCGCCAGGTCCGGCGGCGCCAGGCCGTCGATGACCGCCCGCAACTCGGCGTGGGCCTCACCCGCGAGCGCGGCGACGCTATCGATCTCGGCCACGGCCCTGGCCGGATCGCGCGGGACCAGCATCGCCGCTGCCCGTGCCTTGGCGCGGACACTGAACAGCTTCTGGGAGACCGCGTCGTGCAGGTCCCGGGCCAGCCGGGCCCGCTCCTCCAGGACTGAAAGCTCGCGGGCGCGCTCAAAAAGCCGGGCGTTGGTCAGTGCGATCGCGGCATGCGCGGCAAATAGGCTCAGCATCCGCTCGTCCCGTTCGGTGAAGCCGCCCGGCGTGTGCTTGCAGGCGGCGAAGATGAAGCCGATCACCCTGCTGCCTTCCAGGATCGGGACGCCGAGTACGTCGGTGAGCTCGGGATGAGCGGCCGGCCAGCCCCAGAACCGCGGATCGGTGCGAATGTCGTCGAAACGCAGCGGCTTGCCCTCCTGCAATATCACCGCGAGCATGCCGTGCTGGCGTGGCAGCGGGCCGATCTCCGCCTGCTGGCGGGCGGAGATGCCGTCCACCACGAACTCGGCGAACGATCCTCGCTCGTCCGGCACGCCGAGGGCCGCATATTCCGCGTCCGCCAGCGACCTAGCCGAGCGGACGATCATCTGCAGCACGTCCCTGACCGACAGCTGGCTGGCGACCGCCAGGACTACCTGGCTGATGCGCTCGAAGACCTCGTCGTGACAGGAATCGTCCTGGCGAGCCGGGTCCTCAGCGCTCGGAAGCCGGTCGGCACCTGCGTGCTGTCCCGGTGCCGGCCGCTCCTGCTTGCCCATACTCCGACCGTACCGGCGGCCCGGTCGCCGCGCCTCGGCCGCGGGTCCTACGACCATTGGCCCGGGACCGTCCGGGCCATCGGCCGATGCGCGCTGCTCGTCGGCCACCTAGCGTCGGAGCCATGACTACCGAACCCGTCGCCATCGTGACCGGAGCCTCCCGCGGCCTCGGCCGTGCCCTGGCCAGCGCGCTGGCCGGCAGCGGCTACCACGTCATCATCGATGCCCGCAGCGGCGCCGCGCTCGCCGCAGCCGCCGACGAGGCGAGAGCGCGGGGAGGCCGTGTCATCGCGATCGCGGGCGACATAGGCGATCCCTCGCACCGGGCCAGCCTGGCGGCAGCTGCGAGCGGCCTCGGCGGCGCGAGCCTGCTGGTGAACAACGCCGGCACCCTCGGGGTGAGCCCGTTGCCCGCCCTGGCCGACTATCCGGCCGACCAGCTGCTGGCGGCGCTGGAGGTCAACGTGGTCGCGCCGATCGCGCTGACCCAGTTGCTGCTTCCCGACCTGCGCCGGCGCGGCGGCGCGGTCCTCAACGTGACTTCTGACGCCGCGGTGGAGGCCTACGCCGGCTGGGGCGGCTATGGGGCGGCCAAGGCAGCGCTTGAGCAGGCCAGCAACGTCCTGGCCGCCGAGGAGAGCGCGCTGCGGGTCTGGTGGGTTGACCCCGGCGACATGCGCACTCAGATGCATCAGGACGCCTTCCCCGGCGAAGACATCTCCGATCGCCAGCTGCCCGAGGCCGTCACGCCCGCGTTCTTGCGGCTCATCACCGAGCGGATGCCCAGCGGCAGGTATCGCGCCGCCGATCTGCTCCCGGCGGGGGTGTGACGGTGCCGATCGCCTTCGATCTCGCGCCCGCGCTTGAGGCACACGAGCCGCCCGAGGCTCGCGGCACGGCGCGGGATGGCGTGCCACTGATGGTCAGCAGGCAGGCGGCAGGCGAGGTGAGCCACCACCGCTTTACGGACTTGCCTGAGCTGCTGCTGCCCGGCGACCTGCTCGTCGTTAACACCTCCGCCACGCTGCCGTCGGCAGTGCCCGTGACCAGCGAGCTGACCGTGCACTTCTCGACCGCGATGCCAGACGGGAGCTGGCTGGTCGAGCTGCGATTCGGCAACGGCGCCGTAACCGTGCCTTACCGGGGCGGTACGGAGGGCGATCAGTTGCTGCTGCCGGGCGGGGCATTGCTCCGGCTCGGCGCTCGGTTCACCGGGCGGCTGTGGCGGGCCAGGCTGTCGACCGCCGTGATCCCGTACCTGATCCGGCACGGCCGCCCGATCCGTTACTCGTACGTGCGCCATGGCTGGCCCATCGAGGCCTACCAGACCGTGTTCGCGACCGTGCCTGGCAGTGCGGAGATGCCCAGCGCCAGCCGTCCGTTCTCCCCGGAGATCGTCACCAGGCTAGTCAGCCGGGGCGTCACGATAGCGCCGGTCACGCTGCACACCGGGGTGTCCTCGCTGGAGGACGACGAGGATCCTTATCCGGAGCCGTTCGACGTGCCGCCAGCCACGGCCAGGCTCGTCCGCCTGGTGCGCGCTCACGGCGGCCGGGTCATTGCCGCAGGCACCACCGTCGTGCGCGCGCTGGAGACGGCCGCCATCCGCGGCGATGGGGCGGTCGCGGCCTGTTCCGGCTGGACCAGTCACGTCGTGACCCCGCAGACGGGCCTGCGGGCCGTAGACGGGCTGCTGACCGGCCTGCACGAGCCGCGGTCAACACACCTGCTGATGCTGGCCGCCCTGGCCAGCGAGGACATGCTGGCCCGCTCATACGCTGAGGCCGCGCAGCGGGGCTACCGCTGGCACGAGTTCGGCGACGTGCACTTGCTGTTCCCCTGACGGCCGGCTGGCCTGTCCAGCTGGCGACCCCTGGCCCGGCGGCTCGGCCGCGATCGATAACGTTGACAGCACGATGTCCGGTCCGCAGATCACTGTGCTGGTCACCCTCACCGGCCGGGACCGGCCGGGGGTCACCTCCCGGCTGTTTACCGCCCTGTCCGCCTATGACCTCACGGTTCTCGACGTCGAGCAGGTCGTGATCCGCGGACGACTGGTGCTCGGGGTGCTGCTGGCCTCCGGCGACTTTCCCGACCTCACGGCGATCCATCAGCAGGTCACGGCCCTGGCAAGCGACATGGGGATGGATGTCGAGATCACCCTGGGCTCCGGCGAGCCATCGCCCCGATCCCGCGGCCGTCTGCACGTCATCGTTCTCGGCCAGCCGCTGCTCCCGTCGGCAATCGCGTCGATCGCCGGCCGGATCGCTGCCAGCGGCGCCAACATCGACAGCATCGGCCGGCTGGCACACCGTCCCGTGACCTGCATCGAGTTCGATGTGTCCGGAGCGGAGCCGGCCGGCCTGCGCACCGCTCTGGCGCAAGACTCAGTGGCGCTCGGCGTCGACATCGCAGTGCAGCGGGGCGGGCTGCACCGGCGGGCCATGCGACTTGTCGTGATGGATGTCGACTCCACCCTGCTGCAGGATGAGGCGATCGACCTGCTTGCGGCCAGGGCCGGCTGCCAGGACGAGGTGGCGAGGCTGACCGATGCGGCGATGCGCGGAGAACTGAGCTTCGCCCGTGCCCTCGAGCAGCGAGTGGCGCTGCTCGCCGGGCTGGATGCAGCCGTCCTCGACGAGGTGCTCGACGAGCTGCGGCTGGCGCCCGGCGCGCGCACGCTGATCCGCACGCTCAAGCGCCTGGGCTACCGGTGCGCCGTGGTCAGCGGCGGGTTCACCCAGGTCACCGACCGGCTGAGCGAGCTGCTGGGGCTGGACTACGCGCAGGCCAACACGCTGGAGATCGCCGACGGCAAACTGACGGGCCGGGTCATCGGCCCGGTCGTGGACCGAGCCGGCAAGGAGCGGGCGCTGCGCCAGTTCGCGGCGCAGGCCAGCGTGCCGCTGAGTCAGACCGTCGCGGTCGGGGACGGCGCCAACGACCTGGACATGATCTCGGCCGCCGGCCTGGGAGTCGCATTCAACGCCAAGCCTGCCGTCCGCAGCGCCGCGGACACGTCGGTCAGCGTCCCGCAACTCGATGTCATCTTGCACCTGCTCGGGATATCCAGGGAGGACGTCGAGGCCGCAGACGCCGAAGACGCTGCCCTCGCCCAGCGGGGCCCGTAGGAGGACCGGCGGCCGCCGCTAGTGCTCAGGTGTCCAGGATGCCAGCAGATCTCCGGCTCCGGCGCCAAGCTCATCCCAGTTGCCCGTCACCCCGATGACGGCGATCGCCGCGGTCGGAAAGGGCGGTTCCTGGCCGGTGAGGATGGCCACGACATTGGCTGCGGCCGGATTGTGCCCGATGTACAGCAGGGTGGCGACGTCGGCCGGCGTCTCGCCGATGATCTCGATGACCTCGTCGGCGTCGGCCTCGTAGAGCCGCCTCTCGGCGGCGAAGGCGGGCTGCCCGCCGAGTACACCGGACACGTACTGCCACGTCTGCCGAGTGCGCCTCGCGGCCGAGCAGATCACCGCGTCGGGCCGGTAGCCGCCAGCCAGCAGCCACTTTCCCGCAGCGGCACTGTCGCTGCGGCCCCTGGGTTTCAGCGCGCGCTCGAAGTCCGGCCCGCCGGGAAGCTCACCTGCCTTGGCGTGCCGCATGACGATGAGGCGCCTGGTTCCCTCCATGACCACCATCGTCGGCCAGATAACCGCTGACCGCACCCCGCCGCGCGGTTTACGCTGCGCAAATACCAGCGGCGGGTGGCCAGGTCATGCCACCCGCCGCGTTGCCGGGCCTGGCCCGACGGCCCTGCCGTCCTCAGACGGTGGCGCTGTCCGCCGCCGCCGTGGTTGCCTCGGCACCGTCGACGGCCATGCTCGTCGAGCGGCGCTTGGAGATCACGACGGCGCCGACCACAATCGCCACGGCCACGATCGCCACGGCCGCCCGGAAGCCGTTGTTGTGACTGTGCTGCACCACGCTGGTCGCGATCAGCAGCGACACCAGGTTCATCACCTTGATCAGCGGGTTGATGGCCGGGCCAGCCGTGTCCTTGAACGGGTCTCCGACCGTGTCGCCGATCACGGTGGCCGCGTGCGCCTCCGATCCCTTGCCGCCGTGATACCCGTCCTCAACCAGCTTCTTGGCGTTGTCCCAGGCACCCCCGGAGTTGGCCAGGAACACTGCCATCAGCACGCCGGCGGCGATCGCGCCCGCCAGGTACGACCCGAGGGGGCCGTAGCCGAAGGCAAAACCGACCGCAATCGGCGTCAGCACGGCGAGCAGTCCGGGCGTGGCCAGCTCCCGCAGCGAGTCCGCGGTGCAGATGTCGACGACCCGGCCGTACTCGGGCTTCTCAGTGAAGTCCATGATCCCCGGATGGGCACGGAACTGCTCCCTGACCTCCAGCACGACGCGGCCGGCGGCCCGGCCGACGGCCCGGATCAGCAGGCTCGCGAACAGGAACACCACGGCGGCGCCGATGACGAGTCCAACCAGGTCGTTCGGGCTGTCGATGGACAAGCTGAAGGTCTTCGCAGCCTTGCCGAGTGCCTGCTGGACCGAGGTGTCGAACGCCCCGAACAGCGCGGTCGCGGCCAGCACCGCGGTCGCGATCGCGATGCCCTTGGTGATCGCCTTGGTCGTGTTCCCGACCGCATCCAGGTGGGTGAGCACCTGCGCGGCCTCACCTTCGACTTCGCCCGACATCTCCGCGATCCCCTGGGCGTTGTCAGTGACCGGCCCGAAGGAGTCCATCGAGACGATGACGCCGACGGTGGTCAGCAGTCCGGTACCGGCCAGCGCAACCGCGAACAGGGCGATCGTGGCGTTTCCGCCGCCGAGCAGGAACGCGCAGTAGACGGCTCCGCCGATCAGCAGCGCCGAGTACACGGCCGACTCCATGCCGGTCGAGACGCCGGACAGGATGACCGTGGCCGCACCCGTCTCCGAGCTGTCCCCGATCTCCCGTACCGGCCTGCGGTTGGTCTCTGTGAAGTAGCCGGTCAGCAGCTGGATCGCGCTGGCCAGCACGATGCCAACGAGCACCGCCAGGATCGCGAGCACTCGCGGGTCGCCGCTGTGGTGCAGGATCGACG
>JASHUG010000066.1 GCA_030040155.1 Streptosporangiaceae bacterium
GGCGCATCATCGCGTCGCGGGAGCCGTGCGACTCCCGGCCGCGCTCGCCGCTCAGCCTGGACCCATGCGCGTGTCGTGCCAGCATCCCACCTGCGGGTCAGTCTGGCGGACCCCCCGCATGGCGAGGTCCACCGGCTGCGGTGACCGCTAGCCGCGTGCCGGCCGGCGGCGCAGCACGGATGGGGCGCAGGCGGGGATCACGTCTGCTGGCAGGCGCCGCCTGCTAGCTGGGGATTAGATCGCGTGTTCCAATCAGAGATTGGACGTGCGGCGACCGGACTGGTAGCGCTGTCCGCTCGCCTGCCGGAACAGGCATCCGTGGCACCTGGCCTCGTCGGGGTTTCGTGGCTGCCGCGCGCCGAGTGCCCCCGCGGCCGGCTGAACCACAGCGGGCACCTGCGGTTGCCGACCTCCGACCACGCGCGTCAGCGCATCCCACTTCCGGCCTCGCCGGGCTCCGCTCCGACGATGCTGCTATCGCGGTCGGGAATGCTCCAACCACGGGAACGCTGTCTGCGCCTACTGCCTACCGCGCAGGTCAGCGGGCCGGGCCGCTCCTACCCGGTAGTCCGCCTCCGCTATCCGCGCCCGCTTCCGCCGCCGAGCGGCCGAGCTAGGCCGTCTCGGTCGGCGGCTCAGCGGGCGGCTGCGATAACGGTGAGGTCGGACCCGAGAACTCGTCCGTCGACCGCCGGAAGCTCGACGGCCGCGTGAACTGGCCACTTGAGCCGCTGGGGAACTGGCCGGCCGCCGTCGGGAACTGGCCGGTGGCAGGGGCTGGGTACTCAGTCGCGGCGGGGAACTGGCCGGTGCTCGACGGGTAGTCGGCGCTTCCGGCCGAGCCGGTGCCCGAGGCGGGGTAGTCGCTGTAGTAGGAACCGTCGGCCTCCGCCGCTGCGATGTCCCTCGCCGTCACCAGGGAGAGCCGGCCACAGGCCAGGGCGCCGAAGAAGATGATCAGCGCCCCGACTCCGCCGAAGAGGGCGACTCCCTCCTCGTACATCCGAGCCGTGGCGGTCCCGGCGGCCGTGGTTGTCCCGAGCGGCAGTCCGATGGAGATCGACGTGTTCTTCAGTATGAACGTGGTGACGCCCGAGCCCACGATGAACCAGGCTCCGCCGAGCGCGGCGAGCACGCCGCCGATAGCGGCGACGACGCGGTTGCGGGTAACGCTCACCAAGAGCCCGCCGATCACTGCCGCGCCACCGGGGACAGCGGACAGGTACAGTCGGCCGGTCGTGTATGCCCAGGCCTTGTCCGGCGTGTATCCGAAATGAATATCGGGCCCGACAAACGGCGCCAGGCCGCCCCAAAGGCCTAGCAGTATTAGCGCGACTCCGCTCACCACCCCGCGACTGCGCCGAATACTGACCTGACTGTTCATCAATGCTCACTCCTCGCGGAATCGGATGTTCAAGACTTGCACATGTCCCTGGCCAGGCGGCGGCTTGCTTCGGCAAAGTGCTGGTAAATCGGGCCAGAAGAGAGCTTCATGCCTCTCCCTGCTCGCGCGAAGAGGCAGGTATGGTCGCGCTCGTGGACGTCCGCAGGCTCACGCCGCGCACCGACGCGGTGCTGGCCGATTCCCGGCTCGCTGCCGCTGAGCGCAGCCTCGGGCGGAGCATCGTGCTGGCTGCGGTCCGGCATGCCCAAGACCGTGCACGGTCGGGGGAGATCGAGCCGGATGAGGTCGCGGACGCGGCATTCGACGGGTTGCCGCCGCTGGCCGCGTCCCTGACGCCGGTGATCAACGCGACGGGAGTGCTCCTGCACACAAACCTTGGCCGCGCACCGCTGTCGGCGGCTGCTCGCGCCGCCGTCCAGGCGGCGGCCGGCTGCACCGACCTGGAGTTCGATCTCGCCTCGGGATTGCGTGGCCGCCGCGGTCGCGGCATGCTCGCCGCCCTGGCGGCAGCCGTGCCCACGGCGCAGGCGGTGCACGTCGTCAACAACAACGCCGCGGCGCTGGTTCTGGCCGCGACGGCGCTGGCGGCGGGCCGGGAGATCATCATCAGCCGGGGCGAGCTGATCGAGATAGGCGACGGCTTCCGGCTGCCTGAGCTCATCGAGTCGACGGGCGCAAAGATCCGTGAAGTCGGCACCACCAACCGGACCTCGGCGGCCGACTACACCGCCGCGATCGGCCCGCAGACGGCCTTCATCCTCAAGGTGCACCCGTCGAACTACCGGATCGAGGGCTTCACCTCGAGTGCCTCGGTCGCGGAACTGGCCGGCCTGAGCGTCCCGGTCATCGGCGACATCGGGTCCGGTCTCCTCAGGCCGCATCCGCTGCTGCCAGACGAGCCCGATGCGACCAGCTGGCTAGGCGCCGGGGCGGCCCTGGTCACCGCCAGCGGGGACAAGCTGCTCGGTGGCCCGCAGGCCGGGCTACTTCTCGGCCGTTCTGAGCTGATCATCGCTCTGGCCAGGCACCCGCTCGCGAGAGCCCTGCGAGTCGACAAGCTCACGGTAGCGGCACTGGAGGCCACGCTCGCTGGCCCGCGACCGCCGGTCGCCGAGGCGCTGGCGACCGACCCGCGGCAGCTCGAGCAGCGGGTCAGGACGCTCGCAGAGAGCCTCGCCGACGCGAGCATTGACGCGCGGCCCCAGGACTCGTCCGCTGCCGTGGGCGGTGGCGGCGCGCCTGGCCTGAACCTCGCGAGCGCAGCTGTCAGCCTGCCAGCCGAGCTTGCCGAACCGCTGCGGGCCGGGCAGCCCGTCCGCCGGGGCACGATGCCAGCCGTGGTCGGCCGGCTGGAGGACGGGCGGTTGCTCCTTGACCTGCGGGCGGTCGATCCAGCCGATGACGAACTGCTGCAGGCCGCCGTGATTGCCGCGGCTGGCTGAGCGCGCAGGATCGAGATGAGTGACATGCACGTGGTAGTCACCGCGGGACACGTGGACCACGGTAAGTCCGCGCTGATTCGCGCTCTGACCGGCCAGGAGCCGGACCGGTGGGCCGAGGAGCGGCGCCGCGGCATGACGATCGACCTCGGCTTCGCCTGGCTCACGCTGGCGAGCGGCGACCAGATCGCATTCGTTGACGTGCCAGGTCACGAGCGGTTCGTTCCGAACATGCTGGCCGGCGCGGGGCCAGTCCCAGCGGTGCTGTTCGTGGTCGCGGCCGACGAGGGCTGGATGCCGCAGTCGGCCGAGCACCTGGCGGTCGTGGACGCCCTCGGCATCAGCAGCGGGCTACTCGTCGTGACCAAGAGCGACCTGGCCGATCCCGCCGCGGCAATGGTGCAGGCTGCGGATCACATCGCGAAGACAAGCCTGGGCGCCGTCCCGGCCGTGGCGGTCAGTTCCCAGACCGGAGCCGGGCTACCCGAACTGCTGGCCGCGCTGGATCAGCTGGCCAAGGCCATGCCGGAGCCTGAGGTCGGAGCCCCGGTGCGCATCTGGATCGACCGGGCGTTCAGCATGAGCGGTAGCGGCACTGTCATCACCGGCACGCTGCCGGCCGGCACCGTGCACAGAGGAGAAGAGCTCGTCCTGGCCCCGGCCATGCGGCCGGTCACCGTCAGGGAGCTGCAGTCACTCGGCCAGCAGGTCCCGTCCGCGTCGGGAACCGCGCGCGTTGCGCTCAACCTGCGCGGCGTCAGCAAGGACTCCGTGCACCGCGGCATGGCCCTGGTCCAGGCGGGCCGGTGGACCCTGACCGACACCGTCGACGTGCGACTGCGCGCCACGGCGGAACGACCCGACAGCTACGGCGCCGGGTGGTCGCGCGCCAGCCAGGAGCAAGACGGCGGGATCGCCGGCGCGTTGCCGCGCACGGTAACGGTCCACGCGGGCTCGGCCCGCTGCATTGCGCGGGTCCGGGTGATCGGGCCGGACCTTGTCCGGCTCAGCCTGACCGACCCGCTGCCGCTGCACGTGGGAGACCGGCTGCTGCTGCGCGACCCGGGCAGCCGCCGGTCGGGCGCCTGGCCGGACGTGGCGGGCGCCACGGTTCTCGACGTCACGCCGCCTCGGCTGGCCCGGCGAGGCGCAGCGGCGGCGGCCGCGAAGCTGCTGAGTACCTGGCCAGATCAGCCCCGCGCGGCGCACCTGCTGGCTCGCCATGGTCTGCTGCGGGCTAGTGCGGTGCTGGCGATGGGCATCCGCGACCACCCCGAACCGGTAGCCGGCGAATGGCTCGCTGACCCGGCGCACTGGCAGACGCTCGGTCACCAGCTCGGCGAGGTGGTGACCGGGCACGCGGCCAGCGAGCCGCTCTCGGCCGGCATGCCCGTCGAGGCTGCACGGGCAGCGCTCGACCTGCCTGACCGGCGGCTCGTGCTAGCGCTAGCGCGGGCGCCGTTCAGGATCTCGTGCGGACTGGTGCAGTTGATGCCGGAGGGCGGGCACGGCCCCGGTCAGGGCCTGCCTGAGCCGCTCCAGGCGGCCGTCCGGGTGCTTCGCGCCGACCTCGCCTCGGCGCCCTTCGCTTCGCCCGACGCGGATAGGCTCCGCAAGCTCGGACTTGACCAGCGCGCCATCGCTGCCGCGGTGCGCGCTGGCGAATTGATGCGCATCAGCGAGCATGTGGTGCTCGCGCCCGGAGCCGACGCGGCGGCGGCGGCGTTGCTGGCCGACTTGCCGCAACCGTTTACCGCGGCTCAAGCGCGGGAAGCCCTGGCCACGACGCGGCGGACGGCAATTCCGCTGCTGGAGTTCCTCGACCGGGCCGGGGTCACGGAACGACTGGCCGACGACCGCCGGATCGTCAGGTCGCGCCCGGCAGTTCCGGCACCCCCAGCCCAGCCGGTCGTACCTGAGCAGCCTGCGGCCGAGCAGCCTGCGGCCGAGCAGCGTCCCGCCGAGCAGGCTCAGCTAGTGCCCGGTGAACCTGGTCGCTGACCAGGTGCCGGCTTCGACCGGCGGCTCGCCCGCATGAATCCAGCGAGACAACACGGCGGCGGTCACCGGCGCGTTGAGTATGCCCGTCCTGAAGTGACCCGACGTTAGCCAGGCGTTCGCCAGGCCGGGAACCATGTCGATCACGGGACGCCGGTCGGGGTGTCGTGGGCGAAAACAGCACCACTGATGCGATACCCCGATCCCGGCCAGGGCAGGCAGGGTGGCGGCGAGGCCGTCCATGATGGACTCGATGACTTCCGGCTGCACCGCCGGACTCTCGTCGCCCAGATCGAATGTGCCGCCGGCAAGCAGGTGCCCGTCCTCAATCGGGGTTGCCAGCGGCGCCACGATGCCCGGCAGCCGGATATCGGTCGGATCGGTCACGAGCAGGTGGCCCTTGACCCTGTCGGAGGGGATGTGCAGCGGCAGGCCGTCCAGTACGGGCGGGCGGCCCGTGGCGAATACCACGACGCCTGGCGTGATCTCGCCCGCCGACGTGCCGACCGTGACGATCCGGTCGCCCTGGATCGTGACGGACGTGGCCGCGACCCCGGTGGCTACCGCGGGCAGCCCTGCCGCCAGCCGGGCCACCGCCCGGAGCGGGTTGACCCTGGCCTGGCGACGGATCAGTGCGCCCTCCATCGGTCGGGCCAGGCCGGGAATCAGCTGGGCGACCTGTGTCGGGTTGAGCCATTCCACCGCCGGCGGCTGGTGCGCGGCGAATCCGCTGTGGTGCGGCGCCAGGCCGATCCAGTCCAGCTCCACGAGCCCAACACCGTCGGGCAGCGCCTTTTCCAGGTCGTGCCAGCGCTCCAGGCTGGCCCGCTCAAGGTCAACGAACGGCTCGGGGTCGCTCCACTGGTGCGGCTCTGGAATGAGGAGCCCGGTCGCGCCGCCCGTCGCTCCGGCACCTAGCCTGCCCGTCTCGATCAGCAGGACGTTGCCGAGGTCGGCCTCCACGCAGGCGGCGGCGGTGCTGACACCGAGGATGCCTCCGCCCACGACGAGAACGTCGGGCCTGGCCCCGGCGACGTCAGGGTCGCGCCGGCCGAGCGTGGCGCGCTCGTCAGCGGTGAGCTGGTCACGCCAGAAGGGGCCGGTCACGGTCATGGAATCATCCTGGATGCAGTGGGACAGCGTGCGGTAGCAGCACGCAATCGTAGGCGACGCCCGATCATTCCGCGATGCTGGCTCGCAAACACCAGCCCTGGCGATGACCGTTCCATGGCCTGACGACCACGCCCTGATACCTCCGCGTAACCGCCAGTTCGCGACCACGAAGCGGACGTGCCCATCACGGCGGCCGTTCGCTCCCAGCCAGGCCAGCGGCCGAACTCGTCGCCTGCGGGAACGAGGCCTCTTCCTGGCGACCGCGGTCCTGCGGGCTACGGTGGTCAGGACGCGGCCCGTTCCGATAATTTTCCAGCTCGGGAACGAACCAACGGTCAGTGTTGCTGCAGTGATTAGGCTCGTAGGCTGAGCATGCTCAATGGCGCGAAATGCCCAGATACGCCCAAGCGGAGGTGCCGTGGTGCTTACCGATCATTTCGGGCGCACGGCTACCGACCTGCGGGTATCCCTGACGGACCGGTGCAACCTGCGGTGCAGCTATTGCATGCCGTCCGAAGGGCTGGAGTGGCTGCCGCGACCGGAACTGCTGACCGACGATGAGCTGGTCCGGGTCATCGGACTGGCGGTCGGGCAGCTGGGCATCACCGAGGTCAGGTTCACCGGCGGCGAGCCATTGCTACGGCGCGGACTGACCGCGATCATCGAGCGCGTGGCTGCCTTGCAACCGCGGCCGGAGATCTCGCTTACGACCAACGGGATAGGCCTCGACCGGCTGGCCGAGCCACTGTGCGCGGCCGGGCTCGACCGGATTAACGTGTCGCTCGACACCCTGACGCCCGAGGTGTTCGTGCGGCTGGCGCGCCGGGACCGGCTTGCCGACGTGCTCGCCGGGCTGGCAGCGGCGACGCGGGCCGGCCTGAACCCGATCAAGATAAATGCCGTGCTGATGCGCGGCGTGAACGATCACGAATCAGTCCCGCTGCTGCGGTTCTGCCTGGATCGTGGCTATCAGCTTCGCTTCATCGAGCAGATGCCGCTCGATGCGCAGCACGGCTGGCGGCGCGGTGAGATGGTGACCGCCGACGAGATCCTGGCCGCGCTGAGCGTGGAGTTCACGCTCACGCCCGATGATCCTGCGGATCGCGGATCGGCCCCGGCGGAGGCATTCCTGGTTGACGGAGGGCCGGCCAGGGTCGGCATCATCGGCTCAGTGACCAGGCCATTCTGCGGGGCGTGCGACCGGATCAGGCTGACAGCCGACGGGCAGCTGCGGAACTGCCTGTTCGCCAGGGAGGAGAACGACCTGCGGACGCCGCTGCGGGCCGGAGCGTCTGATGACGAGCTCGTGGCCAGGTGGATGGAGTGCATCCAGGCCAAGCTGCCAGGGCACGGCATCAATGATCCCGGCTTCTTGCAGCCGGCCAGACCCATGTCCGCCATCGGCGGCTGACGCCGGGTAGCGGGCTCCCGTGAAGTCGTCGCCGCTGGCCTCGTCGTCGCGGTCGTCCTCCCCATCGCCGGTCTTCGACGCCGTGATCTTGGCGGGCGGCAGGGCCACCCGGATGAGCGGCGCAGACAAGCCGGAACTCGAAGTGGGCGGGCAGCCGATGCTGGTGTCCGTCGCTGCTGCCGCGGCATCAGCGGGTGCACGGAGGCTGATCATCGTGGGACCTCGGCGCGGCGGCGCGGTGGGCCTGGGCCTAGCCGCAGTGGCATCGGCCTTGCCCGTCGATTTGATCACGGTCTGCGAGGAACCGGCGGGCGCTGGACCGGTGGCTGCCACCCGGCGCGGGCTGAGCGAAGTCCGCGCGCCGTGGCTGGCGCTGCTCGCGGCGGACATGCCGTTCCTTACCGGCGAGTGGATTTCCGCGTTGCTTGATGCCGGGGCATCCGGCGGCCATGCGGGTGCGATGCTGGCCGACGACACCGGGCATCCACAGTGGCTGGCCGGCTGCTGGCTGACCGAGCGGCTGCGGCTCGCGATGGGCACGTATCAAGGCGGCTCGCTTGGCGGGCTGCTTGGACCGCTGCAGCCCGCAATCGTCCGCGCGGACGCCGCTGGTCAGCCGCCGTGGCAAGACTGCGACAGCCCGCCGGAGCTCGCGGCGGCCAGGGCGGCTTACCGCCACCGGAACGGAGAGTCATGACGACAGTGGACAGCTGGACCGAGGCCGCGTGCGCGGAGCTGGGCGTGCACGTGGATGACGGGACTATCCGGGTCGTGCTTGACCTTGCCCGCGATGTGGCACATCAGGTTGAGCGGCCGGCTGCGCCGGTGTCAGCGTTCCTGCTCGGGCTCGCCGTCGGAGGCGGACAGTCTCTCGCCGGGGCTGCCGGGCAGCTACGTGCGCTGGCGGAAGGCTGGCCGGGTAGCGAGCCGGGCGAAGTCGGCTAGCAGGCGGTCAAGAACAAAATCTTCGTGCGAGGGGCTTGCTTCCGTCGCGTTAACGATATATCGTTGACGTATCAAGTTGCTCCGACGATAGTCCGCGACAGGTCGGACACGAGTCGGACCCCAACCAGCAAAGGACGTAACAACACATGCGATACGACGAATCACACGGGCGGCGCCACGGCCACGGCCGCTGGGAGCCCGCCCACGACACCGAGAGCAGGCGGTTTCACGACCACCACGAGCACCGTCACGACGACGATGAAGAGCGCGGCCCCCGGACGCGCGGGCGTGGCCGCCGCCACTTCGCCGGGCCGGGATTTCCGCCCGGACCAGGTGGCCCATTCCCGTTCCCAGGCGGACCAGGCATGCACGGGGCCGGCCCGTGGATGAGGGAGGGCCGCGGCCGGCGTGGCGGTCGGGCCAGGCGCGGTGACGTTCGCGCTGCCGCCCTCGCGCTGATCGCCGAACAGCCGCTCAACGGTTACCAGATCATCCAGGAGATCGGCGAGCGCAGCGGCGGCGTATGGCGGCCGAGCCCAGGCTCGATCTACCCGGCGCTCCAGCAGCTGGAGGACGAAGGTCTGATCCGAGCCGAGGCGGCCGACGGCGGACGCCGTGCCTACCAGCTCACTGACGAGGGGCGAGCTTACGCAGAGTCGCACGCCGACGAGCTGCGCGCCCCGTGGGACGACCTCGGCGGTCCCGGCCCGGTCTTTGAGATGCGCTCACTAGTCGGCCAGGTCGCGATGGCAGCGTTTCAGGTCGTGAGTGCCGGCAGCGACGCCCAGGCGGCGCAGGCCCGGCAGCTGCTGACCGAGACGCGCAAGTCGCTGTACCGGATCCTCGCAGCTGACGAGGACGAGACCAGCGGTGCCGGAGAGTAACGCCGCACCGCTGGCGGCCAGCTACGCCGTTAGGCTCATTGGTAGCCGACCCAGGGAGGCATCAGGAGTGACAGCGCAGACGGGCACCCGGCGCGGTGGCGTGGAACTGAACGGCAGCGCCGGGACCGAGGCCGTGATATCCGTCTCCGGCCTGGTCAAAAGGTACGGGGACGTGGAAGCCGTCCGTGGCATCGACTTCGAGGTAGCCAGAGGCGAGACCTTTGGCTTCCTCGGGCCGAACGGCGCGGGCAAGACGACAACGATCAAGATCCTCTGCACTTTGGCGGAGGCCACGTCCGGCACGGCAATGGTCGCCGGGTACAACGCCGCCACAAGCCGGGACGCCGTGCGGCGGAACATCGGCCTAGTCTTCCAGGACACCACGCTCGACACCTACCTCACCGCCGAGCAGAACCTGCGGTTCCACGCCGAGCTTTACGGCGTGCCGAAGCCCGCGGTCATGCCGCGGATGCGGCAGGTCATGGACATGGTGGGGCTCTGGGATCGCAAGGACAGCCTGGTTAGCACGTATTCGGGGGGCATGCAGCGGCGACTCGAGATCGCTCGGGGCCTGTTGCACGCCCCCCACGTGCTATTCCTTGACGAGCCGACGGTCGGGCTTGATCCGCAGACCAGGTCATCAATCTGGGCCTACATCAACGACCTGAAGACCCGCGAGGACATCACGATCTTCCTGACCACGCACTACATGGATGAGGCTGAGCACTGCGACCGGATCGCGATCATCGACCACGGCAAGATCGTGGCGATTGACACGCCGGAGGCGCTGAAGGCGAGCATCGGCAAGGACCGGGTCCAGATCCACACCGCCGACGACCAGGCCGCCATCGCCGAACTGCACCAGAACTTCGGACTCGATGCCGCCATCCACGAGGGAGCCGTGACCTTTTCGGTTGCCGCGGGGGAGCAGTTCGTCCCGAGGCTCTTCAGCGAGTTCAGCATTCCGATCAAGTCCGTCAGCGTCTCCAGGCCGTCGCTTGATGACGTGTTCATGTCGTATACCGGCACCACGATCCGCGACGCCGAAGGCGGCGCGGGCAACGAGTTCATGCGCAACATGCACCGGATGCGCACCGGCGGAAGGCGGTAACCATGGCGACTCAGACAACCGGGCCCGCTGCCATCACCGATACGGCTGGCGTCGTCGACCGGATCAGGGTGTCGGTGCCCGAGCGCAGCCTGCGCCACGATCTCCGCGCGGTCAGCATCGTCTGGCGGCGCGAGCTGATCAGGTTCCGAACGGACCGGCTGCGGGCCATCACGTCGCTGGTGCAGCCGTTCCTGTTCCTGTTCATCCTCGGCACAGGGCTCGGCCGGCTGGCCGGCGGAAGCCTGCCACACTCGGCCAACTTCGATTTCAAGACCTTCATCTATCCCGGCGTCCTGGCCATGTCGGTGCTGTTTACCGCGATCTTCTCGGCCGGGTCGATCGTCTGGGACCGTGAATTCGGCTTCTTGCGGGAGATCTTGGTGGCGCCGGTCAGCCGGGCGTCGATCGTGGTGGGCAAGTGCCTGGGCGGCGCCACCATCGCGACGTTCCAGGGCATCATCTTCCTGTGCCTGGCCTGGTTCGCGCACGTGCCCTACAAGCCGTTGCTGATCATCAGCCTGATCGGCATGCTGCTGCTGCTCTCGTTCACGCTGACCGCGTTCGGGGTGATGATGGCGGCCAGGATCAAGCAGTTCCAGGCGTTCATGGCGCTGACGCAGATGCTGGTCTTCCCGTTGTTCTTCCTGTCAGGCGCGCTGTACCCGCTCAATGGGCTGCCTGCCTGGCTCACGGTGCTGACCAGGCTCGACCCGCTGACCTACGTCGTCCAGCCGATGCGCCATGCGGTATTCAGCCATCTCAGCCTCTCGCCGTACGTTGCCGCCTACCTCAATACGCACCTGGCGCCGAGCATCACCTGGGGCGGCTGGGTGGTACCGCTGTCGCTCTCGCTCGGGATAGTGGCCGTGATGGGGCTGGTCATGATGTCCGTGGCCATCGCCGAGTTCAGCAAGACCGAGTAGAAGCGGACACGGCTAGGTCACAGGCCAGCGGGGCCGATCGGACTCGGGGCAGCCAAGCGGAAACGGCTGCCCCTAGTCCTGCGTCTGCCCCGCTCACCAAATGTCGTCCGACTGCGCTGGGACCCTGGGCCTGATGGCTTCGCGGCTTTTGCTCTGTTTGCGCAAGGCGAGCCCGTCGTCGGTGTGAGATAACTATGGCTGCGGGGCCTTGCAGGGCTCTTGCAGCCATGGCGACGTCACACCCATCACCCGGCGGCTGTCCAATCGGACCGGTCGGGCGCCGTGGGCT
Organism: Streptosporangiaceae bacterium; assembly: GCA_030040155.1. Classification (GTDB taxonomy): domain Bacteria; phylum Actinomycetota; class Actinomycetes; order Streptosporangiales; family Streptosporangiaceae; genus JAJYUU01. Next base: position 11,519 of record JASHUG010000066.1, read on the forward strand.
TCAGCTCGGGACTGCGGGGTGTTCGCGGTACTGCGAGCCCGCGGTGAAGGCGCCTGAACATAGAGCGACTGCGGGGTGTTCGCGGTACTGCGAGCCCGTGGTGAAGGCGCCTGAACATAGAGCGACGCCGGGTGGCTACGGGGGCAAACCACCCGGCGTCGCGTTCATCGGCGCTCCGACGGGGGCCCGGAACGCCGGCAATTGGTGCCCCAGCGGGGGACCAGAGCACCGCTAAGCATGTTACACCGAACCTCCCCCTAGTGCGTCAAGACCGGATTACGAGGATGTCTTAGCATCCCGGCCGACTAGTGCCGTCGATTTGATCGGCTTTGCCTGAGGTGTTGTCGCACTGGGCAGCGGTTATGCCGCGGCGCGCCGATAACGTGCCGAAATGCGAGGATCGCCGCTAGTGTCCGGCTGCGGAAGCGGGCGGTACGTGCGAGTCCCGGCCCTGGCCGGACGGCTGGTCGCCCGGCGGCATGGATCCCGGCGGCATGGATCCCGGTGGCGGCACATATCGCTCTGGGAGGTTTGGCTGGTACTGGCGGAAGCCGCGGCTATACGGCTCACGGCCGCCGTTGGCGAAGATAACGGCGAAATAGGGGATCACGACGGCTCCCACAACGGGGATCGCGGTGAGCCAGCCTAGGTGATTGACGAACATCAGCAGCGCTGTAATGAAGCAGAGCGTCCGGATGCCCATCATGATCAGATACCGGCGCTCGCGATAGGCGATGTCCGACGACTTGCTCGGACGTGCCTCGGTGACCAGGTGTGCCTGGTCACGACCGGAGCGCGGAGGCCTTCTCATACCTCCACGTTATTCCGCTCGTCGGGCCTCCGCTAGCGGGGGGCACAGCCGGGATGCGCGAATGGGCGAGCCTGGAACGGCGGCCGGCCTGGCAGGTGGTAGAGGTGGCGTAGGACGGCGTCCGCCGGGCCGCGCGACAGCAGGGCCGGGGACAGCCCGAGGAGTCGGCTCGCACGAGGAAGGCAGGCAGCAATGACCGATCGCACCTACCGGGTCACCGAGATCGTCGGCACGTCGCCCGAGGGCGTCGAGCCAGCCATCAGGGGCGCCCTCCACCGCGCCGCCCAGACGCTGCGGCATCTGGACTGGTTCGAGGTCACCCAGATCCGCGGCCAGATCGTCGACGGCGAGGTGGCTCACTTCCAGGTCGGCCTCAAGGTCGGATTCCGGCTTGAGGACACCTGAGCCGACCAGCTGGACCAGCTGAACCAGCTGAACCAGCTGATCCCGCGGATCCCGCGGACCTAGCTGGCCTGGCTGACCGACGACATGTTGAATCCCTCCACCCGCAGCGGCGGCATGGCTGCCCTGGTGAAGTAGTCACTGAGCTCGCGCGGCAGCGTCGGCTGGGTGGCGCCCGCCTCGGTGACGCGGTCGAGCATGGCGACCGGGCTCTCGTTGAACCTGAAATTGTTCACCGCGCCGACGACCTCGCCGTCCTCGACCAGGTACACGCCATCCCTGGTCAGCCCGGTAAGCAGCAGGGTCTGCGGGTCCACGTCCCTGACGTACCACAGGCAGGTGAGGAGCAGCCCGCGCCTGGTGCTGGCGACCATCTCGGCCAGGGTGGCCGACGAGCCGCCGGCCTCCATGGTCAGGTTGTCGACCCAGGGCGAGTAGGGCAGGCCGGAGAGCTGCGCGGAGTACCTGGTCTGGACCAGCGCCGCCAGCGTGCCCTCCGAGATCCACTCGGTGCGCGGGGCCGGCTGGCCGTTGTCGAAGACCGATGAGTTCCGGTGCGAGGCGTGCGCGATGACGAAAGGCGAGCACTCCAGGCCAGGGGCGGCCGGGTCGCTGAACATCGTCAGCGGCATAGAGGTCAGCCGCTCGCCGACCCTGGTGCCGCCGGGCTTGCTGAACACGGTTCTGCCGTCGATCGCGTCCCTTGCCCCCGCCGACCAGTACGTGTAGGCCAGCAGGTCCGATACCGCGCTTGGCGGCAGCAGCGTCTCATACCGGCCGGCGGGGAGCTCGACGGACCGGGAGGCCCAGCCGAGCTGCCGGGCCAGCGCGGCCTCCAGCGCCGTCACGTCCACGTCACGAAAGTCGCGGGTGCTCGCCCCGGCCCAGGACGACCTGGCCAGGTCGGCCGACTTGGCGTTGAGCTCAAGCCGCCCGGTCGGCTGGTCGTGGCGCAGCCGCAGGCCGGTCGAGGTGCCCACGAAGCTCGACATCACCTCGTGCTCGGCGTAGCCGTACAGCAGCCGGTCCCCGCTGGCCGCGGTGGCGAAGGCGTTCCGGAGCTGTCCGGCGAATCTGGCGAACACGCCGATCTCGGTACCCGTCGGAGGATCGTCCCAGCCGGGCGCCGAGCCCGGGAGTGAAGGAGCCGAGGTGGCCAGCGGCTGCGCGTCCTCGGCAGGCGATCCCTCCTCGGCGGCCCGCGAAGCCTCGGCCACGATCTCGGCGATGTGCTCGTCGCGGACTCCGGCACGGGATACGACGCCGGCCCTCGCCTCGTTCCCGCTCCGGCTGATCGCGATCACGGTCAGCTGCCTGCTCCTGGACACGCCGTTGGTGGTGAGCGTGTTGCCGGCCCACCGAAGGTTCGCCGTGGAGCTCTCGTCCGCGATCACGACGCAGCCGTCGCTGCGCGAAGCCTGCAGCGCGATTTCGACCGCGTTCTGCGGAGAATGGTCGCTCATGTTGTGTCTCCCGCTCGCCTGTCTCCCGCTCGCTTACGGGGCGCCTCAAGACGGCGCCTTCCCTCGTCGCTCGTACCTCGCTCCCGCGCCCAGGCACCACCGCGCCCCGGCTCGCTCATGAACCGGCTTCCTCGACAGTGTTGAGGATCCTGATGCCGCGCATGACGACCGACGGGCAGCCGTGACTGACCGGCGCGACCTGAGCAGGCTGGCCCTTGCCGCAATTGAATGCGCCGCCGAGGACATATGTCTGCGGGCCGCCGACAGCCTCCATGGCGTTCCAGAAGTCCGTGGTAGTGGCCTGATAGGCGACGTCCCGCAGCTGCCCGGCCAGCTGCCCGTTCCGTATCCGGAAGAACCGCTGCCCGGTGAACTGGAAGTTGTACCGCTGCTGGTCTATCGACCAGCTCTTGTCGCCGACGATGTAGATGCCGTCGGTCACGCCCGCGATCAGCTCGGCCGTGGACGGCCCGTCCACGGTCGGCTGGAGGCAGACGTTCGCCATGCGCTGGATCGGCATGTGGCCTGGCGAGTCGGCGAATGAGCAGCCGTTCGACCGGCCCAGGCTCTTCAGCCTGGCCATCCGCCGGTCCAGCTGGTAGCCGGTGAACACGCCACCGGAGATCAGGTCCCACGACTGGCCTGCGACGCCCTCGTCGTCGTAGCCGATCGTGGCCAGGCCGTGCTCGGCGGTGCGGTCGCCGGTGACGTTCATGACCGGTGAGCCGTACTGCAGAGAGCCCAGCTTGTCGAACGTGGCGAACGACGTGCCGGCATATGCGGCCTCATAACCGAGCGCCCGGTCAAGCTCGGTCGCGTGCCCGATCGACTCATGAATGGTCAGAAACAGGTTCGACGGGTCGATGACCAGGTCGTAGCGGCCGGCTTTGACCGACGGCGCGGCCAGCTTCTCGGCCAGCAGCGGCGGCAGCTCGGCCAGCTCGGCGTCGAAGTCCCAGCCGGTCCCGGTCAGGTATTCATAGCCACGGCCGACCGGCGGCGCCAGCGTGCGCATGGTCTCGAACCGCCCGTCCGGCTGGACGGCAACGGCCGTAACCTCCGGATGGACCCTGACCCGCTGCTGCAGGGCCGTGGTCACACCGTCGCTGTAGAACTTGGACTCCCTGACCTGATTCAGGGACGCGTCAACGTGGCTGATGCGACTGTCGGCGAGCAGGCCGGAACTCCAGCCAGCCAGGACCGCAATCTTGTCCGCGACACTGACGTCGAACGGGTCGATCTCATAGCTCGACACCCAGGTCACCGAGCCGTAACCGGGCTCGTCGGCCAGCTCGATCCGCTCGGTGCTGATCGCGGCCGCGACGCGGGCGACGTCGACCGCCTCCTGCGCCGCGCGGACGGCGGCGGCCGTCGTCAGATCCACGGCGGAGGCGAAGCCCCACGTGCCGTCGACCACGACCCGGACCGCCAGGCCGAGGTCATCGGCGTCGAACTGCGTTTCCAGCCGGCCGTCCGACAGCCGGACCTGCTGGCCGCGGATTCGCTCGGCGCGGAAGTCAGCATGCTCGGCGCCGAGCTCGGCCGCCCTGGCCAGGCCCGCGTCCGCGAGCTGCTGCAGTGGGTAGGAGGTGAACTCGGGATCGATCCGGCCCGGTCCGGATTCTGTTTTGCTGGCCACGACGAGCGAACCTACCGAACGACCGGGCCCGCGCGCAGCCCTTAATCCCCAGCGCGGCCCCGCGGTCCTGCGGATTGGCGGGGCACCGGTACGCTCGCCGGCGTTCGGATTGCCGCAGGGCGAAGGAGTTCGGCAGATGGCGCGTTCGGTTCTCGTGACCGGCGGTAACCGGGGCATCGGCCTGGCCATAGCCCAGCGGTTCGCCGCCGAAGGCGACAACGTAACAGTCACCTCGAGGTCGGGCGACCCGGTGGACGGGCTGACCGTGGCCACGTGCGACGTAACAGACACCGGCCAGGTGGACGCGGCTTTCGCGGTCGCCGAGGCGGCTTACGGGCCGGTCGAGGTCCTGGTGGCCAACGCAGGCATCACCAGGGACCAGCTGCTGGCCCTGATGAGCGAGGACGACTTCGCCGCGGTGCTCGACACGAACCTGACCGGCGCCTTCCGCGTCGCCAAGCGCGCGGTCCGCGGCATGATCAGGATGCGCCGCGGCCGGATCATTCTGATCTCGTCGGTCGTGGGGCTGCTCGGGTCCGGAGGCCAGGCCAACTACGCCGCGTCCAAGGCCGGGCTGGTCGGCTTCGCCCGCTCGCTCGCCAGGGAGCTGAGCACCAGGAACATCACCGTCAACGTGGTCGCACCAGGATTCGTGGACAGCGACATGACCGCGACCTTGCCCGAGGACAGGAAGAAAGCCATTCTCGACAGCGTGCCGCTGGGACGGTACGGCTCGGCGGCGGAGATAGCAGGCGCGGTCGCCTTCCTGGCCGGCCCGGATGCGGCCTATATCACCGGCGCGGTCCTGCCGGTCGATGGCGGCCTCGGCATGGGGCACTGACTAAAGGCCTTTAACCGCGGGAACGAGGCGTCTCCATGGGCATCCTGGACGGCAAGCGAATTCTTGTTACCGGGGTGCTGACGGACGCCTCCATTGCTTTTCATGTCGCGCGGCTCGCGCAGCAGGAGGGCGCCACCGTGGTGCTGACCGGCTTCGGGCGGCTCAGCTTGGTGGAGCGGATCGCGCGCAGGCTTCCTGACCCGCCGCCGGTGCTTGAACTGGACGTCACTGACCCGGCGCACCTCCAGTCGCTGGCCGAGCGGGTCGGCGCTCACGTGGACCGGCTGGACGGAGTCGTGCACGGGATCGCGTTCGCGCCCGCCTCGGCGCTGGGCGGTGGCTTCCTGGACACTCCCTGGACGGATGCGGCCACCGCGATCGAGGTTTCGGCCTATTCGCTGAAATCGCTGGCGATGGCTGCGCTCCCGCTAATGGGCTCCGGCGGCGCGATCGTGGGCATGGACTTCGACGCCAGCGTCGCCTGGCCGGCCTACGACTGGATGGGGGTGGCCAAAGCGGCGCTCGAGTCGACGGCTCGTTATCTCGCCCGTGATCTCGGGCCCCAGGGCATCAGGGTGAACCTGATGTCGGCCGGGCCGCTTAAGACCATTGCCGCTCGCAGCATTCCTGGATTCGAGAAGTTCGAGGGCGTCTGGGCTGACCGGGCGCCGCTGGGCTGGGACATGGACAATCCCGAGCCCGCTGCCCGCGGCTGCGTGGCCCTGCTTTCCGACTGGTTTCCAGCTACGACCGGAGAGATAGTGCACGTCGACGGTGGCGTGCACGCAATGGGGAGCTAGCCCGAGCTTTCCGGAATGTCATCACACTGTGATGTTATTCACTACTCAGTGTGGTGATGCGCTCTATCTGTACTACATAGACTCTTCCGGACGGCAGAAGCCGATCGGGGTTGACTCGCCGTCGTTCGCGTGTTCTTCGATAACAACTTGTGACAATTTCGGCATGGCAAAGCTACCAGGGCGCCTCTAACCTAAGACCCGCGCTCGGTGTCACCGGGCTGGATCATGGCCAGGACCAGCTCAAGGGACCCCGAAGCGATCGGACAAGGCGCCACCGGGCATAGGGCCCGGTTGCGGACGGCTCACTGGCGCGTCAGGGCGATCACGGCCTGGACGCCCCGAGAGGCAGGAAATTAATGAGACGATTTGCTCGGACGGGCGCCCAGCTCGCCGTGGTCGGCGTGGCTGCCGCCCTGGCGCTGTCGGCCTGCGGTTCGTCCACGCCCACAAAGTCAGTCGTGACCGGCGCATTCGGTAGCATCCCGGCCGAGCACGGCACCCCCACCGGCACCGGCGCCCTGAACCTGCCGGAGTTCGCGGGCGTCCCACCGACCTGGATCTTCCCGGTCACCAACGCCGCGAACAACTCGATCGGCTCGGTCACGCTGTTCCAGGAGTTCATGTGGCGGCCGTTGTACTACTCGCCGGACGGCAACCAGCAGGTCATCGACTACCCGCTGAGCACCGGCGAGAAGCCGGTCATCTCCAACGGCGGCAAGACCTTCACGATCACCCTCAACCCGGCCTACAAGTGGTCCAACGGCACGCCGGTCACCGCTGATGACGTGCTGTTCGACTTCGACCTGATCAAGGCGGCCATCGCGGAGTCCCCGGCCAACTACGCGGGCTACGTGCCCGCCCAGTTCCCGGCCAACGCGACGTTCAAGGTGCTGGGCCCCGAGCAGTTCTCGCTCACGTTCAACAAGACCTACAACCAGGGCTGGCTGTTCTGGGACGAGGTCGGGCAGCTGATCCCGCTGCCGTCGACGGTGTGGAACGTCACGTCGGCGACCAGCAAGCACGTCCCGATCAGCACCTGGGAGACCCTCAAGGGCGCCGAGGGCATCTACAACTACCTGTCTGGCCTGTCCGGGGACAAGGGCACCTACGCCACCAACCCGATCTGGCAGACGGTAGACGGCCCGTTCAAGCTGACGTCGTTCAACTCGACCACCGGCTCGTTCTCGATGGTGCCGAACGCGAACTACGGCGGCCCGATCAAGGCCAAGTTCACGACGCTGAACATGATCTTCTACACCGACGAGACGGCCGAGTACGACGCCGCGCTGTCGGGTGACCTCAGCATCGCCTACCTGCCGTTCCAGAACCTGCCGCAGCTCAAGTCGCTCAAGGCCAAGGGCTGGGAGGTCTACGGCTACCCGGCCATGGGCTTCAACTACATCGCCTACAACTTCAAGGACACCACCGACCACTGGAACGACGTGATCGCTCAGCTGTACATCCGGCAGGCGCTGGCGCACCTGCAGAACGAATCGGCTGAGATCAAGGGCATCTTCCTCGGCGCGGCGATCCCGGCCTACACCTCGATCCCGTCGCAGCCGAAGACTCCTTACGTCCCGGCCGACGCGACAACCGACCCGTACCCGTACTCGCCGGCGACGACGGTGTCGATCCTGAAGGCCCACGGCTGGAAGGTCGTCCCCGGTGGCACGACTACGTGCGCGAAGGCGGGCACGGGCGCCGGCGAGTGCGGCGCGGGCATCCCGGCGGGCACGGCGCTGTCGTTTAACCTGCCGTACTCGACCTCCCCGGCCTGGATCGCCGAGCTCATCGACAGCCTGGCGTCGACGGCCAAGACGTACGCGGGCATCGACATCTCGCCCGAGGCCAAGACGTTCCCGTTCCTCACGCAGAACTACAACGACCCGGTCCCGAGCGACGCGAAGTACATCAACTCGTGGGACGCCGAGCAGTTCGGCGGCTACACCGGAAACGGGTACCCGACCACCAACACGATCTTTGCCACTGACGTCGGCGGCAACTTCGGTGACTTCAGCAACCCGGCCGTGGACAGCGCGATCAACGGCTCGCTGAACAGCCCGAGTGCATCGGCACTGACTAATGAGAGCCAGGTCCTGGGGGAGCAGCAGCCGGGCATCTTCGAGCCAATATTCGACAACATCATCATGTGGAAGAACAACGTCTCCGGACCGGAGGCTGCGTTCCAGACCTTCACCCAGTTCACCTACCTGCCGGAGGACTTCTACTTCACCAAGTAGGCGCCTGATGACCTAAGAATCAGGGTCCAGGGCAGACCACGTGCCCACGGTCTGGGGCCTTGCGCGCCGCAACGGCGGCGGGCAAGGCCCAGGCCGAATCAGTAAGGTCCGACATGCGGCGGGAGAGGCAGGGACGTGAGCGCGTATATAGTCCGGCGGCTTTTCATTGCTCTTATTGTGCTGCTCGGAGTCTCCCTGCTGACGTTCACGATGCTGCATATCATCGGTGGTTCGCCGGGGACGATCGTGCTGGGCACGAAGGCGAACAAGGCGACGGTGGCGGCGTGGAATAAGGCGCACGGGTTTGATAACCCGTTCTTCGTGCAGTACGGGTCGTATTTGTGGCAGTTGCTGCACGGCAACCTGGGCCAGTCCTACAAGCTGAACGAGTCGGTGAACTCGCTGCTGG
>JASHUG010000067.1 GCA_030040155.1 Streptosporangiaceae bacterium
TGTCGGTGAGCCTGGAAGGCGAGACCGAGCCCGCCGAGACCCCGTCGGCCGAGCCGGGCAACGGGCAGCAGGACGATTCCGGCCGCAACGGCCAAGGCTAGTCACCTGCCCTGGTCAGTCGGTCGGCGTGCCAGTCACGGAGTCAAGCAGGCGGGCGAGGCGCGAGCGCAGGCCGGCCGGCTGGGCCGGGTCGGCGACCGGCCGCTGCCCGCGGCTCCTGGCACCTGCGGCAGGCTCGCCGGTCGCGGCGCTGACCAGGTGCTGCGCGGCGTCGAAGCTCATCGGGGCAGTCGCCTCGGGCACGGCCAGCGACTCGTGCGCCAGTTCGTCGAGCTCGGGATCGCTGCGGTCGAGCGCGAAGATCGTGGCCCCGAGCCGCCGGACGTCCTGCACTCGTTCGAGTAGCTCGGGTGGTGCCGCGTCGGCACTCACGACCAGCAGCGTCTCGTTGCGGCTGGCCGCCCGCAGCCGGTCCAGGCCGACGGACAGGTGCTCGCGCGCGTCCGGCGGCACCGCCCAGCGAACCAGCGTCGGACTGAGCTCAGGCAGGCCGGCGAGGCGGCTCTCGTCCTGTAAGTGCGCGGTCATGTGCCACGGTTCGTACGCGGCGGTGCCGACGACGAGCAGGCCCTGGGGCGTGCGCGCACTGCGCCGCAGCGCGGCCGCAAACATCCGCGTGCGGTCGAGCCAGCCGGTCGGAGCGAGCAGAGCCCGCAGTGATTCCACCTGGTCCGCATCCATGTCCATCATCGTGCCCGACGCGGCCCGAGTTTCGCGGCCGCTTCGGTCCGAGGGCGTGTCAGGCGGCCTGGCGCGGGTTATGCCAGGATCGGCGCATGGCAGACGTCACCAAGCAGGCAATCGGCGTGCTGGGCGGAACCGGCGACCAGGGCCGGGGACTGGCGAGGCGGCTGGCGATGGCCGGGCACCGGATCGTCATCGGCTCGCGGGATGCGAGCCGGGCGGCCGCCGCGGCGCATGGCCTGCATGCGGGTTCGCTGGTGACCGGCGGGCTCAACCGGGACGCGGCCGAGCAGGCCGACCTGGTGATCGCGGCCATGCCCTGGGAGGGGCATCGTGAGCTGCTCGAGAACCTCGCTGCGCCGCTGGCCGGCAAGGTGCTGGTGGACTGCGTGAATCCGCTGGGTTTCGACGGCAAGGGCGCCTACCCGCTGCGGGTACCGGAGGGCAGCGCCGCGGAGCAAGCCGCAGCGGTGTTGCCCGACACCATCGTGGTCGGCGCATTTCACCACGTGTCGGCGATGCTGCTGCTTGACCCCGACGTTCACCGGATCGACCTGGACGTGCTGGTACTTGGCGACGACCGGCAGGCCACCGACCTGGTGGCGGCGATCGCGAGCGAGATCCCCGGCATGCGCGGCATTTACGGCGGGCGGCTGCGCAACTGCGGGCAGGTCGAGGCGCTGACGGCCAACCTGGTGTCGATTAACCGGCGCTACAAGGCGCACGCGGGTCTTCGCATTACCGACGTGTGAGGCTCGCCCTCCGGCCAAGCGCCGCCACCTGACCTGCGGCCCTTCTGTTCCGCCTGTGTAGTGTCACTCTTTGTGATGGACCGTGCGCATTGGGCGCTGTCCGGCCTCAGCGGCGATCCTGGCCTGTCCCCGGTGTCGCTGCCATCGCGACGGACGAGCCCGCTGCGCGCCGTCCTGGCCAGGGCTGCCCTGGCCCTGTTCCTGCTGGTGATCTCGACGGTCATCGTCTACCTCGGGCGTTACGGCTATCACGACGCGGCCCACCCCGGGCAGCCGCTGAGCCTCCTGGCCAGCGCGTACTACGCAACGGTCACGCTGTCGACGACCGGCTACGGAGACATCGTTCCGGTCACCCCGGCCGCGCGGCTGGTGAACACGCTAGTCATCACCCCGATCCGGGTGGTCTTCCTGATAGTCCTGATCGGCACCACGCTGGAGGTGCTCGCCGAGCGCACCAGGCGGGGCTGGCGCATCTCCCGATGGAGGTCACGAGTGTCCGGGCACACGGTCGTCATCGGGTACGGGACAAAGGGCCGCGCGGCGCTGGCGACCTTGCGAGAGACTGGCACGCCTCCAGGCTCGATCGTCGTCGTGGACCACTCGCCCGACGCCATGCGCGAGGCGAACAGAGCCGGTCTGGTGGGCGTGACCGGGGATGCGACCAGGCGCGACATGCTCGCCAGCGCCGAGATCAACCAGGCCGCGAGGGTTGTGGTGGCCGTCGGCCGGGATGATACGGCGGTGCTGATCACGCTGACCGCCCGCCAGCTCAGCCCGGACGTGACGATCATCGCCGCTGTCAGGGAGGCGGAAAACGAACCGCTGCTGCGCCAAAGCGGGGCGGACCAGGTGGTCGTGTCGTCGGAGGCGGCCGGGCGACTACTCGGGCTGTCCACCTTGGACCCGGTAATCGGCCAGGTCGTGGGGGAACTGCTCGACCGCGGGCACGGCCTCGACCTGACCGAGCACCAGTGCACCAGCGCCGAGATCGGCCGGCCGGCCTGGGCGGCAGTGCCAGGCGCGGTCGCGGTACTCAGGGACGGTCACGTGCTGGCCGCCGATGATCCGCGGGCCGCGCAGCTGCGGGACGGCGACCGGCTGGTCGTGGTCGAGACCAGCGCGCCTGGCCCGGCGCCGCAGTTACCCGGACGGACCGCCCCGGCCGTCAGCGGTAGGAGTACTCCTCGGTCGGAAAGCTCCCGCCGACAACCTCGGCGGCGAAGGCCTGAGCGGCGTCCCGGAGCACGCCCGCGACGTCCGCGTACTTCTTCACGAACTTGGCGGTACGCGGCGACAGGCCGGCCATGTCCTGCCACACCAAGACCTGCGCGTCGCAGTCGGGGCCGGCTCCGATCCCGATCGTCGGGATGTCCAGGCTCTCCGTGACCCGGCGCGCCAGCGAGGCGGGAACGCACTCCAGGACCACGGCGAACGCGCCCGCGGCCTGCAGCGACTTGGCGTCGCGAAGCAGCCGCTCGCCGTCCTCGCCGCGGCCCTGGACCTTGTAGCCGCCGAAGGCGTTGACCGACTGCGGAGTGAGCCCCAGGTGGGCCATGACCGGGATGCCGGCGGCGACGAGTTCCTCGACCTGCCGTACGACCCGGTCGCCGCCCTCGAGCTTGACCGCCTGGGCGCCGGTTTCCTTGAGGAACCGGGTCGCGGCCTCGAGCGCGGCCGCCGGCGAGGCCTGGTAGGAGCCGAACGGGAGGTCAGCGACGATCAGAGCCCGCTCGGTGCCCCGGACCACGGCGGCGGTCAGCGGGATCAGGTCGTCGACGGTCACCGGGATCGTCGAGTCGTGGCCGTACACGACCATGGCGGCCGAGTCGCCCACCAGGAGCACGGGAATGCCCGCGTCGTCGAACACCCGCGCGGTAAGCGCGTCGTAAGCGGTGAGCATGGGCCACTTCTCGCCGTTGGCCTTGGCTGCCGCGATGTCCCTGATGGTCAGCCGCCGGCCGGTCACGCCCCCGTACAGCGACCCGGCTGCCCCGGAACGTGACGGATCCGCAGCCTGATCGGGGCTGCCTGAAATAGCAGTCATTGATGCCTCCGCGTCTCGTTGCGCCCTTGTGGCGTCCCCGGACCCCTCGATGATCGCATGACTTGGTGGCGCCTGCCAGGGGCGGCCAGCATTGCTTAGCGAATGCGAAATAAACCAGTTGCGATACGGTGTTGTTCCGTATCGTTAAGGCGATACGACGGCAGCAGCTGAGAGGCGAGCGTGGACAGTCAGGCAGTACACAACCGGCGCTGGGCCATACTGAGTGTCCTGATCATCAGCCTCGCCGCGATCGTGCTGGACAACACGATCCTGAACATCGCGCTCAAGACGATCTCCGAGCCGCGGGCCGGCCTGGGCGCCAGCCAGAGCCAGCTGGAGTGGGCGATCAACTCCTACACGCTGGTCTTCGCCGGCCTGCTCTTCACCTTCGGCGTCATCGGCGACCGGATCGGCCGCCGCCGGATGCTGATGATCGGCATGGCGCTGTTCGGCCTGTCGTCCCTGCTGTGTTCGTACGCGCAGACACCCGACCAGCTGATCTGGGCCAGGGCGGCGATGGGCCTGGGCGGTGCCGCGGTCATGCCGCAGACGCTCTCGATCATCACGAACGTCTTTGACCCGAGGGAACGGGCTCGTGCCATCGGCATCTGGGCCTCGGCGGTGGGCGTCGCCATCGCCATCGGCCCGATCGTCGGCGGGCTGCTCCTCGACCACTTCTGGTGGGGCTCGGTCTTCCTCATCAACGTGCCGCTCACCGCGATCGGGATCATCGCGATCATCGCTTTCGTGCCGGAGTCCAAGAGCCCGACGCCAGGCAAGATCGACATCCTGGGCGTGTTCTTGTCCATCGTCGGCCTCGTGCTCGTGGTCTACGGGATCATCAACGGCGGCGACACCGGGTCGTGGCTGACCGCCAGCGTGCTCGGGCCGGTCGCGGCCGGCCTCGCGGCGATCGCGGTGTTCGTATGGCATGAGGCCAGGACCGACCACCCGTCCCTGGACGTCCGGCTGTTCCGCGACCCGCGGCTCTCCTCGGCCGCGGCTGCCATCGCGCTGGTGTTCTTCGCGATGGGCGGCGTCTACTTCTTCATCAGCTTCTACACCCAGAACGTGCGCGGCTACAGTCCGCTGCACGCCGGCCTGCTGACGATCCCCCTCGCCGTCGGCCAGTTGCTGTTCGCCACCCGCAGCGCCGCGCTCGTGCGCCGGTTCGGCGCCAAGGCCGTGTGCACCTCGGGTCTCGTGGTGATGGCCGTGGCGCTGGTCGGATACCACTTCCTCGGCACGAGCACGTCGCCGTGGCTGCTGGAGGTCACCTTCCTGATCCAGGGCGCGGGCATGGGGCTGGTCATGCCCGCCGCGACCGAGGGCGTGATGTCGGTAGTGCCACGCGAGCGCGGCGGAGCCGGCTCAGCCATCACCAACACCTCGCGCCAGGTCGCTGTCGCGCTTGGTGTCGCGGTGCTCGGCTCGGTACTGGCGCAGGTGTACCGGAGCAGGCTGAGCCCGTACCTGACCGTGGTCCCGGCGAAGGCCAGGGCAGGTGCCACGGTGTCAGTGGCGCAGACCCAGCAGCTGGCGCAGCAGCTCGGCCCGGCCGGGCACAGGCTGCTGTCGGCCGCGAGCACGTCGTTTGTGGACGCTATGCACCTGACGTCGGTAATCTCAGTATTGATCGCGGTGGTGGGTGCGGCTGCGGTCGCGGTGTGGATGCCCGGTCGGCGCGCGGCGGGCCAGCAAGCCGTCGCTCACGGGCATGAGGAAGAGCGGGCCCTCGTCGGCGAGATGGCCGGCAGCCCGGCGGTGGGGGAGTGACGGTGGCCAAGACGATTACAGCCGTGCCCGGCCACGGGACGCAGGAAAGTGAGCACCGTCGGCCCGGTCGGCCAAGGAGCGAGCACGCCGACCACGCGATCATGTCCGCAGCCCTCGACCTGTTCGCCGAGAGCGGGCCCGATGGCCTGTGCATAGAGCGGGTGGCCGCGCGGGCCGGGGTCGGCAAGGCAACGATTTACCGTCGCTGGCCAGGCAAGGAAGACATGCTGCTTGACGCGCTGGCCGAACTCGCGGCGCCGCTGCCGGTACCGCAGGGCAAGTCGGTGCGAGCTGACCTGATTGCGCTGGTCGACGCGGCGTGCAAGGAGGCCGCCGACCCCCGCCGAGTCCGGCTGGTCGCGCTGCTGCAGGGCGAGGGCAGGCAGTATCCGCGGCTGAAGGCCAGCTACCTCGAGACGGTGGTCCAGCCCCGGCGCGATGCCATCAGTAGCGTGCTCCGTCGCGGCGTGGCCACCGGCGAGTTGCGCGAGAACACCGACATCGATGCGGCCATGTACCTGCTGAACGGAGCCGTACTGGCCAGCATGCACGCCGACCACGTGGACAGCCGGTACGCCAGGAAAGTGGTCGAGGAACTGCTGCGCGGCCTTTCCGCCCGCTAGCCGCGTCCGGGCCGGCGCTGGGTAGTCTGGCCGCATGCAGCTCACCAAACTGGGGCATGCGTGCGTCCGCCTGCAGAAGGACGGGGCCAGGCTCGTCATCGACCCTGGGATCTGGAGCGGCGCCAACGTCCTCACCGGCGCCGATGCCGTGCTCGTGACGCATGAGCACGCTGACCACGTGGACGCGGAGGCGGTCCGCGGCGCGCTCGCGTCTGACCCTGGTCTCCAGCTGTGGACCAATGCCTCTGTGGCCCGGCAGTTCGGGCAGTTCGGCGGGCAGGTGCACGTGGTGGCGCACGGCGACAGCTTCACCGCGGCGGGCTTTGACGTTCATGTCTACGGCCGCGACCATGCCCGCATCGTTCCCGAGATCCCGGTAATCACCAATACCGGATTCGCCGTCGACGGCCAGGTGTTCCATCCTGGCGATTCCTTCACGGTGCCGGAGGAGCACGTCGCGACCGTCCTAGTTCCGGTTAGCGCGCCGTGGCTGAAGTTCGGCGAGGTCGCCGACTACATCGCGGCGGCGGGCGGCAGGCGCGGGTTCGCGATCCATGACGCCATACTGAGCGAGTTCGGTCTGGGCCTGGTGAGCAACTTGCTCAACGTGGTGTCCCCGCCCGACGCCCCGGTCACGAGGCTGGAGCCGGGCACGACCGTCGAGCTATGACGAGGCAGGACACGGCGCAGCTGGCGGGCGACTGGCAGGCCCTCCTCCGCGAGAACGCGGCCGGCTTCGCCAGAACCGCCATCGAGAACATCGGCCGTGAATACCCGGCGCTGGTGTATCACCTGATGACCGGGCCCGACGACGTGCCTGGCCGGCCCAAGGACCGGACTCCGGTCTTCTTCGGCAGCCTCGACTGGCACTCCTGCGTCGAGATGCACTGGCTGCTGGTCCGCCTGCTGCGGCTGATGCCGGAGGCCGTGCCCGAGGATGAGATCCGGAGGGTACTTGACGCACAGTTCGACGCGGGCAAGCTGGCCGCTGAGGCCGAGTTTGTCGCTAGCCGGGACGGCCGGCACGAACGCCCGTACGGCTGGGCCTGGGCGCTAGCGCTGGCGCAGGAGCTGGCGTGGTTCGACGACCCCGATGCTGCGCGCTGGCTGGAGGCCCTGGCGCCACTGGAGGCAAGGGTCGTCGCCGGGTTCCTCGAGTGGCTGCCCAAGGCCACTTACCCGAACCGGCATGGGGTGCACGGCAACACTGCGTTCGCGTTCGCGCAGCTGCTGCCGTGCGCGCTCGAGCGATCACCGGGACTAGCGGAAGCGGTCACTACGAAGGCGCTGGGCTGGTACCGGGGCGATGCCGGCTATCCGGCCGAGTTCGAGCCATCGGGCACCGACTTCCTGTCTCCCGCGCTGACCGAGGCTGAGCTGTTGTCGCAGCTTCTCGGCCCGCAGGCGTTCTCGGCCTGGCTGGCGCGGTTCCTACCGGGCATCGAGAACGGCGAGCCTGGCACTCTCTTCACTCCGGCCATTGTGTCCGACGCCAGCGAGGGCCAGATCGCGCACCTGCACGGGCTGAACGCCAGCCGGGCCTGGTGCTGGCGGCGGCTGGCTGAGGGCCTGCCGCCCGGTGACGCCCGGATCGGGCCAGCGGTTGCCGCCGCCCGCACCCATCTCGACGCGGCCCTGCCGCATGCGACCGGCAGTGACTACATGGTCGAGCACTGGCTCGCGGCCTATGCGGTCCTCGCCCTGAGCTGAGTCACGGGCAGCACAAGCACCGAGCGGTGCGCCGGGTCGTGGAAGACCCGCTGGTGCGCGGTCACGAGCGTGCGGGCGGTCGCGAGCGGCTCGCCAGTGCCGGTGTTGCGGGCGTACCTGGGATGGGCCCCGCTGGACACCTGCAATCTAAGCCGGCTGCCGGCGGCGAACCGGTGCGCGACCGGCCACAACTCGAATCTCACTCGCAGCGTGCCGTCGGCCTCGGCCGTGGGCTGGCCCGGCACGAGCCGTAGCAGTCCGTCGCAGATGTTGACGGACACCCCGGCCGGGCTCACCTCGCACAGCCGGGCGAAGAAGTCGGTGTGCTCGCGATCGGAGGAGACCGAAAGGTCAAGCCGCGGGACGCCGATCACTTCCAGATCGCGCGCCAGCGCCCGGCTGGTGTACGTCAGCACGTCGGGCCTTGCCTCGAGCATTCGGTTGTCGACTCTCGCGATGCCGTTCAGCCCGACCGGCCCGGCCAGGTTGGGCGTCGGATCGGCCGGGTCATAGGCGTACTCGTCGGGCGGGCACTCGCCGGGCTCAGCCGTTTCCAGCCCGCCGGCTGGCTGCAGATACCACGACTCCGGAGCGCTTTCCGGTGGCCACGATGTCAGCTCGCGCCACTCGTCGGCGCCGGTAACGAAGATCCGTACCGGGCTGGCGGGCAGCTCGGCTCCTTCCGAACAGAGCCGGGCGTGCAGGAATTGGAGGCCCTCCTTGAGCCAGGTGCCAGCGGCGTTGTTGTCGGCGTGCCGCCACGGGCCGATCGTCAGCCGCGGCTCGTGGCCGGCCGCGCGCAGGGCCGCGTAGTCACGTAGCTGGGCCGGCAGGAAGATGTCGTACCAGCCGCCGATCATGCTGACGGCCGCGGTCACCTTGCCGGGACCCTTGGTGAAAGTGTGCAAGTCCCAGTAGTCGCCGTCGTCAGCCAGCCAGTGCTGCCAGTAGGGCCTGACCGCCCCGGTGGCGAGCCGGTCAAGCTGGCCGATCGGCAGCTGGCCGGCCAGTTCGCCAAGCCTGCGCTCTCGCAGCCGCTGCCGTATCATCGCGGCCGCGCGCTCCTGCCCGGCGACCTGATCGATCCACCTGAGCATGGTCTCCAGGGCGAAGGATCCGCCTGCCCTGATCATCGCCCGGACGTCGGATGCGGTGACCTGGACCGCCATAGCCGCATGGTCGGGCAGCGCGCTGGCCGCTAGCGCCCAGGCCGCGATGCCGAGATAGCTCGGCCCGAACGTTCCGAACGACCCCGGATACCAGGGCTGCGTGCGCATCCACTCGACGGTGGCAACGGCGTCGTCCTGCTCGACGGCGCCGAAGGGATCAAAGGCGCCGCCGGAGCCGAACGTGCCGCGGCAGCTTTGCACCACCGCCTGGAAGCCGCGTTCGGCGAAGAGCCGGCCCGCCATCATGCCCCACGCACCGCGTCGCCCGTAGGGGGAGCGCGCGAGCACGAGCGGCGGCTTGTCCGCGCTGCGGGCGACGTACCGATCGGCCAGCAGGATGGCGCCATCCGGCATCGGCACGCGCAGGTCGCGCTGCACCACGACGTCACGGGTTTGCGCGGGCGGCAGGTCCATCGCCCGCGCAAAGAACTTGCTCATCAGCGTCATGCCTGCTGCCCGCCTAGCGATCGAGGCGCGCGCCTCCGGGTAGCCAATGTACCGGTCTTATCCTGGTTCGTCCCGGCGCGGCAGCCCGGCGGTCCGGCGCTCCCGGCCGACGCCTTCAGCTCCGCCTGCCGCCGGCGACCTCCTCGCGGCCTGCGACGGCAAGCCAGGTTACGGTCGCGGGCTCGCCGAGCCAGACCGCCTTCAGGTCATCCTTGAGGGTCTGGGCGTGGGTCGGCGCGATGGCGAAATGCCACGCAGCACCGCCGGTCGAGTCAGGGACCCACGAGCCGTGAACCTGCTCCGTCAGGTAGGTCAGCAGGTGCACGGTAACGGCCACCTTGCCGCGGTTCAGGGTCTCTTCGCTGGGGCTGACGGTCAGGACCACCTCGGACGCGTGCCCGGCCGACTGGGACATGCTCTTCCTCCTTGGGTCCGGAGCGTGCGCTCTCGGGCCATCCCTCGCCAGGCGCCGCGGGTAACGTCCGCGGAAGTCAGGGAGTTCCGGCCGGAACGTGCGGACGGCTCGGCCCTGGCTGCCAGCCGATTCCGGCCAGGCGTCGCGCTGCGCTGCTGGAGAGCGTGTTGCAATCGGCATGCGACGGCCTGTTCACGAATTGGCTGCCTTGCATAAGGCCCTACAAGCCGATAATCCGACTGCCGTGCCCGCAAGTGAAGGGGTTACGGGCGCCTTACTCACGGCGTTAGCTAGCTCACCCTGTCGGCCGGACGAACCTCCCACGAAGTCCACAGCGGCCGGTAGCCCATCCGATTCCAGAACGGCGCCGACAGCGGGTTGAGCTGAGCGTGATGCAGCAGGGTGACGGCGGCCCCAGCCGCATCGAGTTCGCGGTGTAGATGATGGACGAGGGCCGCTCCCACGCCATCGCCGCGCGCGCCCGCCAGGACTGACATCTCGCCCAGGTATGCCGCAGGCTGGGCCCGGACCAGGGGCGCAATCCATCCGGAGGCCTCGGGCGGGTCGGCATGAACCATCCCGACTGCCTCTCCGTCACGTTCGGCCAGCCAGATCCAGGGCGGTGCGGCGCCCAGCATCCGCCTGGCGGATTCGCGCAGCGCACGGGCTGTGTCCGGGCGCACGACGACCGAGCCGAAGTGCGCGTCGTATCGCATCATTTCCATGCCGAGTCGCTCGAGGGCATCCAGGTCGCTTTCCGCGGCCGGGCGGATGCTCAGGCCGGGCGGATTGCTGGCATCGATGGCGCGCCCCGCGGGCCGCGCCGCAATGACCGTGAGCGGCCGCAGCCCGTGCTCGAGCAACGCCGGCACTCCGTCAACATCGCGGCTCGGCCATCTGACCATGGCCTCGCTGTCCTCGTCGTCGGCCGCCTGCTGGCGAACCAGGTGCGTTCGCCAGCGCTCGAGCAACAGGCCGAGACCCGCGCCGACGTCAGGACCGGCGACCCAAGGCGTGAGCGCAAACTGGTGGGCTGCCCCCCAGGCCAGTTCCAGGCTGCCGGGCTTCAGATGCGCGTGCCGGCAAACGCCAGCGGCGACAAGCTGCCCGTCGGCCGAGGTCACGGTCAGATCGGCACCGCATGTCCTGGCCGGCTCGGTAGGCTCAGGCAGCAGCGGATCCACTGCCCGCCAGCGGCGCGCGACCGCGCTGCGCGCCGCCACGGTGGCCTCGGTGCCGCGAGTTGGGCTCATCGCCTGCCCTTCCTTCGACCTGACGCCGGAGTTCCGCAGCGGCGAACGGCCATATCCTGCGCATGTGAACACGAACCATACCGCGGTGACCGATCTGTGCATGCTCGACGCCGTACGCATCGCCGGGATGCTGCGGCGCCGTGAAGTGTCGGCCCGCGAGGTCGTGTCGGCGCACATCACCCGGATTGAGGAATTCGACCCGGTCATCAATGCCGTCATTACCCGGACCTTCGAGGCGGCCACGGCCCGCGCCGCAGCCGCCGACGACGCGATGGCCCATGGCCGCGCGCTCGGCCTGCTGCACGGGCTGCCGGTGGCGCACAAGGACCTGGCTGATACCGCGGGCGTCCGGACGACGTACGGGTCGCCGTTGTTCGCGACAAACGTGCCGCAGCGCGATGCCCTGGTGGTGCAGCGGATGGCGCAAGCGGGCGCCATCAGCCTCGGGAAGACCAACGTGCCCGAGTTCGGGGCCGGCTCGCACACGGTCAACCCGGTTTTCGGCGCGACCCATAACCCCTACTGTCACGGCCGGACGGCCGGCGGCAGCAGCGGCGGCGCGGCGGCCGCGCTCGCGGCCCGGTTCATCGCGCTGGCCGATGGCACCGACCTGGGCGGCTCGCTGCGCAACCCGGCCAGCTTCTGCAACGTCGTCGGGCTCCGGCCGAGCCCTGGCCGCGTCCCTGGGTGGCCGCTCGCGGATGTCGCCGACATGTTCGGCGTGGCCGGACCGATGGGACGGACCGTCACGGACGCTGCGTTGCTGCTGGCCGTCCTGGCCGGCCCAGACCCTCGGGTCCCGCTGGCACTCGACCAGCCGCCCCCGGCTGTTAGCGATCCGGCGCAGATTCGCGCGCTGCTGGACCGGGACCTCGGAGGAATCAGGATCGCCTGGAGCCCCGACCTGGGCCTACCGGTCGAGCCGGACGTGCTGGACGTCCTGAGGCCGGCCCGGCAGGTTCTGGCCGGGCTTGGCGGTGAGGTCATCGACGCGACGCCGGACCTGGCGGGTGCGGACGAGGTCTTCCGCACGTTCCGGGCGTTCGGTTTCGCCACGTTCCGGGCGGATCTGCTGGCCAGGCATCCGGACCTGGTGGGCCCGAACGTGACCTGGAACATCAGGCAGGGTCTGGAGCTCACGACAGCCGACCTGAGCCGGGCTACCGTGCTGCGGGCCGAGCTGGCCGAGCGGGTAACCGCGTTCTTCGCCGACGTTGACGTGCTTGCGTGCCCTGCCACCCAGGTGGCGCCGTTCGACGTGACGCTGGACTGGGTGCACGAGATCAACGGCCGGCCGCTGGACACCTACCTCGACTGGATGGCGTCGGCCTACCTGATCTCCGCAACGGGCCTGCCGGCCGTCAGCGTGCCGGGCGGCTTCACCGCCGCCGGCCTGCCAGTAGGCCTGCAACTAGTGGGCAGGCGTCGGGGTGACTGGGACCTGCTCGCCGTTGCGCACGCCTTCGAGTCCGCGACCGGCTACGCCGCCAAGGTGCCAGAATCCACGCCCTCCCTGCTTGGCCCCGCTTCATCCTGACGGACGTCAGGAAGCCATGGACGTCCCGTTCGTGCTCGCGGCCGTGGCGCGTGACGTCGCCGGGCGGTCAGGCAGGACGCACACCATGCCGTCGCTGAACCCGGCCGAGCCGATCCCGAACGCGGCGTTGAAGCGGTCGAGATTCACCAGAGTGAGCAAGGCGGTGATCTCGACGATCTGCTTGTCGCTGAAGTGTTCCAGCATCCTGGCGAACAGTTCGTCGGTGACCTCGACGGGCGTGCGCATCACGGCGACGGTGTAGTCCAGCGCGACCTTCTCTCGCTCGCTGAACCGGTCGCTGGTCCGGTAATGCGGGAAGGCAAGTAGCTCCTCGTCGGAGAAGCCCGATTTGCGGCATATCTGAGAACCCATATCCACGCAGAACTCACACCCGATCATCTGCGCGCCCTTCAGCTCCACCAGGTTCTTCAGTCGCTCGTCGACGGTCTTGCCCTTGCGGATCGCCTGGTTGAACCTGCCCACGCCCACCATCATCTTGGGCTGGTACGCCCAGACCTCCATCGGCTCGATCCCGGTGCCGGCCTGCGGAGCACGGCCGGTCATCTTCTTCACCGCTCCCGGCCCGAACCGGTAAGCGAGCTTGACGAGTGGACCGGCCTTTGACCGGGGAACGCCCTCGATGCGTGCCATTCGGCACCTCCTGCTACTCCTCATCGGCTGGTCTGCCGAAGCCTCGCCTGATACGACCCGGATCAGACCGCAGATGTGACGGCGCCAAGCCGGCGAGCGCGGCCCGGCACAACTGGCTGGCTGTCATGCTGGTCGTGCTAGCAACGGGACTGGTGGGTGCATGCACCGAGCGATAGCAGCAGCGGCCGCGACGCTCGCCGTAGCCGGGCTTATCCCGGCGTCGGGAGCCCGGGCCAGCGCGCAGCCGGTCCGCGGCGGGCGCATGGTCTCGCGGAACAACGCCCCGGCGACGCACTCGCCGCAAGCGGAGGCGCTGCTGGCTGGTAGCGCGGCACGGTCGCCGGTCTCAGCTCCCGCCAGATTGCCGGCACTAACACCCGCTGCTTCCGCGGTGCAGGGCATCGACGTCGCCGACGATGATCACCCGTCCGGCGCCGCGATCGACTGGGCGAAGGTCGCCACGGCCGGCTACCGGTTCGCCTTCATCAAGGTCTCCGAGGGCAGCTACTACGTCAACCGGTACTACGCGCGGGACTCGGCCGGAGCGCAGGCGGCCGGCTTGTTCGTCGCTCCGTACGCGTTCGCGATCCCGAACTTCTCGACAGGGACGCTGCAGGCCGACTACGCGATCAACGCATCTGGCTACGCGCCGGACGGCAACATCCTGGCGCCGATCCTGGACATCGAGTACGACCCGTACGCGGGCCTGGACGGCACGCCGGCCGGGTCGTGGTGCTACGGACTGAGCCCGGCCCGGATGGTCGCGTGGATCGGCGCGTTCATCACGGAGGCGTCGCGGCGGACCGGGCAGATTCCGATCATCTACACCACCGCGCAGTGGTGGGACCGGTGCACGCGTGACAGCCCGAAGTTCCGCGCTGACCCGCTGTGGATCTCGGGCAACAACGCAAAGGACACAGCGCCCGCGATGCCCGCGGCGTGGCCGACGTGGGCGTTCTGGCAGTACACCTATCAGGCGCGCGTGCCCGGCATCAGGGTCGCGACCGACGCCAGCTACCTGAGCAGCACCACGCTGCAGCTCGCCGCGCCGGCGACGCAGAGCGACCAGGCAGGCAGTGACGTCAGCCTGACAGTGCGGTTGCTGGACGGCGGCGGCGCGGTCACCTACACCGCGTCCGGCCTGCCGCCCGGCGTTTCGATCGACCCCGCGACCGGAGCGATCGGCGGGACGCTGCCAGCCGGGCCAGCCGCGTTTCCAATCTCGATCGTCGCCGCCGCACGGGGCAAGCAGACCGCGGGCCAGGACTTTACCTGGGATGCTCACGGCAACGTGACGCTTGGCCCGCTGGCTGCGACGACCGGATCGGTCGCGGCTCCCGTTCTGCTGCAGATTGCTGCCTCGGATTCGCTGCCCGGCTGCACTCTCCGCTTCCAGGCCTCCGGGCTGCCGCCAGGCGTGTCCATGAGCACATGCGGGCTGGTCAACGGCTGGCCGCAGCGCATAGGCCGGTACGCCGTCATCGTGCGGATCACCGACAGCTCAGGTCGCGGGCTGGCGGGCGGCTCATTCAGGTGGACGGTGAGATCGGCGACCGATCGCGCACCGACGGGGCACATCACGCTAGCGCGAGGCGGCAGGTGCCTTGCCAGGCTCGCCGCGACCGACGTCGCCCTCGAGCCCTGCCGGTCGACCGGGGCACAGCGGTGGACGATCGCTGCCGACGGCTCGGTGCGCGTCGGGGGCCAGTGTCTTGCGGTGCGGAACGCCCGCGGACGTGCCCCCGTCGCACTGCGCATGACCCGGTGCGGCCCCCACAGCCAGCGCTGGCAGCAGGGCAGCGATGCCGTGCTCAGGAATCTGTCGGACGACCGCTGCCTGTCCGCCAGCGGCACGACAGGCGGGTCGCGGGTCGACGCGGCGCCGTGCCGCGTCACGTCCAACGCCGCCGGGAGCGCGAGCACGCCGTCGGCCCGCCAGCAGTGGGATCTGCCAGCCGGGCCGCTCACCTCCGGCCTGCCAGGGCTCTGCGCGAGCGACTTTCACCCCGCGAAACTCGGGCTCGGCGCCGTGACGCTCCGCCGCTGCAACGGAACCACTGCGGAGGACTGGGCCGTCGAGCCCGACGGCACGGTTCGCGCCGGCGGGGGGTGCCTCGGGCTGACCCGGGGTGCCCCTGGCGCCGCCGTGCGGCTCTACCGCTGCAGCCGCGCAGCCGCCCAGCGATGGCAGCTGTCCGGCGGGCCTATCGGCCTCGAGCTGATCAGCCCGATCTCCGGCCTGTGCCTGGCCGGCCCTGACGACTCGACCGGGCAGGGGAGCTCGCTGGTGGCCGATCCCTGCACTGCCGGCGACCCTGGGACCAGCTGGCGGGTCAGCTAGCGCCGGCTGAGTAGGCTGACGCGTCATGATCCATGGTGCCGGACTCACGCTCGAGGTCAACGGCCGGGCAGCAACCCCCGACCAGCTCAAGGCCCTGGCACTGAGTAGCTACGGCCATTTCACGGCGATGCAGGTGCGCAACGGCTGCACCCGCGGCCTGCAGTTGCATCTGGACCGCCTCGAAGCCGCCAACGCGGAAATGTTCGGCGCCGCACTCGACGCGGAGGCGGTGCGGGAGTTCATCCGGCATGCCCTCGGCGGCCAGGTGCGCGACGCGTCGGTCCGCGTGATGGTGCAGCAGCCCGTCGAGCCAGAACCGCCCTGGGTGACCGTAACCGTCCGCGCGCCCGCCGATCCGCTCCCCGACTCCAGGCTGCTGTCGGTTTCCTATCAGCGCTCCGTGGCGCATATCAAGCACACCGGTGACTTCGGGCAGGGCTACTACGGTCGCCTGGCCGAGCGGAATGGCTTCGACGAGGCGCTGCTGACCGGACCGGACGAGCTGATCTCCGAGGGCTCGGTAACCAACATCGGTTTCTTCGACGGCACGGCGGTCGTGTGGCCGCAGGCCGCAATGCTGACCGGGATCACCATGCAGCTCGTGCGGGCCCGGCTTACCCTGCCCCAGCGCCAGAGTCCGGTGCGCATCGCCGACCTCGGCTCGTTCAAGGCGGCATTCATCACGAACTCACACGGCGTGGCCGCGGTGACGCACGTCGACAGCCGCAGCCTGCCCGTCGACGCCACGTTCATCGAGACGCTGAAGAACTGCTACGACTCCGCGCCGTGGGATCAGATCTAAGCGCGCGCGCCTGCTCGCGCGTGCTCAGTCGCAGCGGGGCTCGCGCCAACGGCTGGTGATCGGCAGCCTGCGGTCCCGGCCGAAGTTCTTGGCCGAGATCTTCGGGCCGGGCGGGTACTGACGGCGCTTGTACTCTGACCTGTCCACCAGCCTGATGACGCGCTCGACCAGCTCTGGGTCGTACCCCGCGGCCACCAGCTCGGCCGCGCCCTTGTCCTGCTCGACGTAGTCGTCGAGCAGCGGGTCCAGGACGAAGTAGTCGGGCAGTGAGTCGGAGTCGAGCTGCCCGGGCGACAGCTCGGCGCTTGGCGGCTTGCTGATGGAGTTTTCCGGGATCGGCGGCGTCTCGCCGCGCTCGGCGGCTTGGCGGTTCCGCCACCGGGCGAGATCCCAGACGGTCGTCTTCGGGACATCCTTGATCGGTCCGAAGCCCCCGGCCGAGTCGCCGTAAAGCGTCGAGTACCCCGTGGCCAGCTCGCTCTTGTTCCCGGTTGTCAGCACGAGGTGGCCTTCCTCGTTGGACAGCCCCATCAAGATCATGCCGCGGATCCTGGCCTGCAGGTTCTCCGCAGCGAGGCCATGCAGGTCGATGCTCGCGGCAAAGCTGTCCATCAACGGCTTGATCGGCACGATCCTGGCCCGTACGCCCTGCCGCTCGACGAGGTCCTCGGCATCGCTAACGGAGTGATCAGACGAGTACGGGCTCGGCATGAGAACGACATGGACGCGATCGGCGCCGAGCGCGTCCACCGCGATCGTGGCCGTCAGGGCTGAGTCGATCCCGCCAGATAGCGCGAGGATCACTGAGCCGAAGCCGTTCTTGTGCACGTAGTCCCTGACACCCAGCTGCAGGGCGCCGTAGATCTCGGCCAGGTCGGACAGCCGCGGCGACAGCATCGGTGCTGCCAGCGCGGACTCGGACTCGGGAGCGGGCAAAGCCGGCAGTTCGATCCGCTCGATGGTCATGGCCGTGCCGTCCGCCGCATCCACCGTCCGGCGGCCCGCCGGGCGGCCCGGGTCAGCCGCCGAGAGGTCGAGGTCGGCCAT
Organism: Streptosporangiaceae bacterium; assembly: GCA_030040155.1. Taxonomy (GTDB): domain Bacteria; phylum Actinomycetota; class Actinomycetes; order Streptosporangiales; family Streptosporangiaceae; genus JAJYUU01. The sequence goes on from JASHUG010000067.1 coordinate 17,312, forward strand.
CACCAGCGCCTCCTCGAACTGCGGCCCGCGGGCCAGCAAGTCCCCGTCCGGGGAAACGATGATCGAGTCACCGTCGAACACGAGCTCATCCTGGCCGCCGACGAGGTTGGCATAGGCCAGCACCGCGCCGGCCTCGCGCGCACGCCGCCGGCAAAGCTCGAGCCGGACGTCGTCCTTGTCGCGCTCGTACGGCGACGCGTTCGGGACCACGAGCAGCTCGGCGCCCGCGGTGCGGGTCACGGTCACCGGGCCGCCCTCCTGCCACAGGTCCTCGCAGATCGCTACCGAGACGTCGACGGGCTCGCCGTCCTCGGCGAGCATGCGGAAGACAGGCAGGGTGTCGCCGGGCACGAAGTACCGGAATTCGTCAAATACTCCATAGTTGGGCAGATGATGCTTGGCGGACGTTATCGCGATCCTGCCGCCGTGCAGCACCGCGGCCGCGTCGAGCGGCGAGCCGGCCGGCACGCCAACTCGGGGCTGCTGTCCGGCCCGGCGGTCCAGGTACCCGACCACGACCGCCACCCCGCCCAGGCCCTCGGCGCCGAGGTCGGTGGCCAGCGCCTGCAGCGTGGCAATGGATGCGTCCACGAACGACCGGCGGAGGGCAAGGTCCTCGACCGGGTAGCCGGTCAGCATCATCTCGGGAAACACGACCAGCCTGGCGCCCTGCTCGGCCGCCCTCATGGTCCACTCAAGGACCTTGTCAGCGTTTCCCGCCAGATCTCCGACCGTGGCGTTGACCTGCGCGAGAGCGATCCTTAGTGTCGGCACGCCCTCTAGCCTACGGCCCGCCTCGAGCGGCCCAGGCTGGCAAAAGCAGCCGCCAGACCCCCGGCTCAGCCGGTCCGGGCGGGTCCGGCTGCGCGGCCGCCGGGGCGCGTAACAACCAGGAAACATGGGCCGGGCAGACTGTGGCGGTGGACAGGCAGGAAGAGTTCGTGCTGCGCACGCTCGAGGAGCGCGATATCCGGTTCGTCCGGTTGTGGTTCACCGACGTGCTTGGATACCTGAAATCTGTGTCGGTAGCGCCCGCCGAGCTGGAGGGCGCCTTCGCCGAAGGAATCGGCTTCGACGGGTCGGCGGTTGAGGGGTTCGCCCGAGTGCACGAGGCGGACATGATCGCCAAGCCGGACCCGGCCACCTTCCAGCTGATGCCGGTCGGCAACGACCAGGCCGGGACCGGCCGGATGTTCTGCGACATCCTGCTACCGGACGGGTCGCCGTCTTACGCCGATCCTCGCCACGTCCTCAAGCGCGCACTGGCCAGGGCGGCAAGGCTCGGGTTCACCTTCTATACGCATCCGGAGATCGAGTTCTTCCTGCTGCTGGAAAAGCCCGAGCCCGGCGCCAAGCCCCGGCCGATGGACTCGGGCGGGTACTTCGACCACACCCCGCACGGCATCGCGCATGACTTCCGGCGCGAGGCGATCGCGATGCTCGAGGGCCTGGGCATCTCGGTCGAGTTCAGCCACCACGAGGGCGCGCCCGGCCAGCAGGAGATCGACCTGCGGTACGCCGACGCGCTCAGCACGGCCGACAACATCATGACGTTCCGGCTGGCCATGAAGGAGGTCGCCCTGCAGCAGGGCGTGTACGCCTCGTTTATGCCGAAGCCGTTCACGGAGTACCCCGGCTCGGGCATGCACACGCACATGTCACTGTTCGAGGGCGACAGGAACGTCTTCCACGAACCGGGTGCCGAGATGCAGCTGTCCAAGGTCGGCCGTGCCTTCATCGCCGGGCTGCTGCGGCACGCCGCGGAGATCACGGCGGTCTGCAACCAGTGGGTCAACTCCTACAAGCGCCTCTGGGGCGGCACGGAGCGGATCGCGGGCGCGGGCGGGGAGGCGCCGGCGTACGTCTGCTGGGGGCACAACAACCGCTCGGCGCTGATCCGGGTGCCGATGTACAAGCCGCAGAAGGGCAACGCCACGAGGATCGAGTTCCGCTCCATCGACCCCGCCTGCAACCCCTATCTCGCGTTCGCGGTCATCCTCGCCGCCGGGCTCAAGGGCATCGAGGAGGACTACGAGCTGCCGCCGGGAGCGGAGGACGACGTGTGGGCGCTGACGTCCGCCGAGCGGCGCGCGCTCGGCATCGCGCCGCTGCCGCAGAACCTGTCCGACGCGATCGACGCGATGCAAGGCAGCGAGCTAGTGGCCGAGACGCTCGGTGAGCACGTCTTCGACTTCTTCCTGCGCAATAAGCGAGAGGAATGGCAGGAGTACCGCCGGCAGGTCACTGAGTTCGAGTTGGACCGCTACCTCGGCGTGCTCTGAGATAACTATCCTTCCGGCGGAACCAGCGCGGTCGCGCGCGGCGTCCAACGGTCGGGCGCAGCGGCACGGGGCTGCCGCGCATCACGATCGCCGAGGCAGCGATGGGACGCAGGAACTCGAGGCACGCTGTCACTTATATTGCCGCCACGCTGGCCGCGCTCGGCTGCCTATATGGGTGCAGCGATGCGGCCGGCCCGAGCCAGAGCGCCAGGCACGCGAATGCGGCGACGGACGAGCACATCTCCGGGACGGGGAGCGCCCCGGCGGGCAGCCGGGCCGAAGCGACGGCGGCCGCGCGGCGGGTGCTCAGCGGGCTCGTCGTGCCCGCCGGCTCTCGGCGCCT
>JASHUG010000068.1 GCA_030040155.1 Streptosporangiaceae bacterium
GCATGCCCTGACGCTCCTGCGCGAGCACCGCGGTGACGGCCACCTGATGGCGCTGCAGGCGGCCGGTTACGACGGCTGCGAGGCGCTGCTCATGCACGTGGCGGTGAGCGGCGTGCCCCGGGAGTTCGCGCGGACGAGGGCGTGGTCGGCGCAGCAGTGGTCGGCGGCGGCGGAGAGGCTCCGCAGTCGCGGGCTGATCGACGCCGATGAAGTGGCGACGCAAGCGGGCCGCGAGCACCGGGAGGCCGTCGAGCACCAGACCGACCTGCTCGCCCTCGGGCCGCTTGAGGCACTGGGCGAGGCCGGCTGCCTGCGGCTGCGCGAGCTGGTCAGGCCGATGAGCCTGGCGATAGCCGCCGACATCTATCCCGGGGCGAGTGACGTTTTCCGGCCCTGACCGACGGCGGCCGAGCCGATGACCGGCTCAGGGCGGCGAAACTGGCCGGCTCAGCCCGCCGAACTGGGTGAGATCGTGATCGTCCTGCTCACCGTGTAGAAATCCCTCGCCGCCTTGCCCTGCTCCCGCGGTCCGACGCTGGAATCCTTGACCCCGCCAAACGGCGCGTAGAAGTCCACCCCGGACGTCGGTGCGTTGACCCGCACCAACCCGGCGTCCAGCCCGGCGGTGAAGCGGAGCGCGCGGTCCAGGTCGCGGGTGAATACCGAGGCCGCCAGCCCGTACCTGACCCCGTTGGCGATCCGCAGCGCCTCGGCGTCGTCGCGAGCGGTGAGGATGACCGCGAACGGGCCGAATATCTCCTCCTGCGCGATCCTGGCCGACGGGTCGACCCGGTCGACCAGCACGGGCGCCACGAAATAGCCCTCCTCGGGTACCGGATCATCGGCCAGCAGTACCCGGCCACGGTCTCGTTCCGCCTCGGCGGTCGCGTCGAGAACCCGCGCCATCGCGGCCTCGCTGATCACGGGCCCGACCACTGTCGCGGCATCCGCCGGATCGCCGACCGGGAGTTGGCGCACCGCCGCCACGAGGGCCTCGCCCGCGGCGGCAGAGTCACCGACGACGATGACCCGCGAGGTCGCCGTGCATTTCTGGCCCGCATACCCCATCGCCGCCTGGGCGATGATCCGCGCGGCCTGCTCCAGATCGGCGTCGGGCAATATCACCGCGGGGTTCTGCCCGCCCATCTCGGCCTGGGCCGCGATGCCGCGCTGAGCGGCGGCCACGACCACGGACCTGCCGACCGCGGCGGATCCGGTGAACGAGATGAGATCTGCCGCCTGGGTCAGCGCCTGGCCCGCGTCGGCGTCCCCGGTCACCAGCGCGAGCAACCGGGGCGGCAGCGCGGTCGCGAGCAGCGCGGCGAGCTCGCGCGCGATAGCGGTAGCGGCAGGAGAGGGCTTCCAGGCCACTGCGTTGCCGTAGGCCAGCGCGGGCGCGATCTTCCAGAGCGGGATCGCGACCGGGAAGTTCCACGGGGTGATGCACCCGGCTACGCCGCGCGGCCGGCGACGGCTCATGAGCAGCGATCGTCCGTCGGCCGACGGAAGCGTGGCACCATCCGGGTCCAGCGCGGCCTGCGCGTAATACCGCAGGATCGCCACGCCCCTGGCAATCTCCGCTGCCATCTCGGCGCGCGGCTTGCCTACCTCGGCGATGCCAAGCTCGGTGAGGTCACTTGCGGCGCCGGCGACAGCGTCGGCCGCCGCATTCAGCGCCTGGCTGCGCTCCAGCGCGGGCAGCTGCGCCCATCCGGGTGCCGCCGCGCGAGCCGCGGCGACCGCGTCGGCCACGTCGGCCGCCTGCAGATCGGGAAACGTCGCGAGGACCTGATCCGGATGCGCGGGCGATCGGCTCTCTTGCATTAACTCCTGCCTCCGGCTGCGAGGAACGCGCGAGGCTGCGCGTGCAGGAAGTCATCGTCGCATCTCGATCCCGGCGTCAGAGCGGTCGGGGAAGGTGTCGGCCGCATAATTTGGATTCGCAACGTTCTGCTGGAGGTGGCCGAACATGACCGAACCGCGGGTTATGACCGCTGAACTTGCCGTCCCGGCCCGGTGCGAGCTGGCCGAGGGGCCGGTCTGGGATGCGGACTCCCAGCAGCTGCTCTGGATTGACATCCTGGCGGGCCGGGTGCACTGGTTCGACCCGACCTCGGAGACCCGCAGCAGCTTTGGTGTCGGCTGCCAGATCGGGAGCGCAGGGCTGACCACCAGCGGCCGGCTCGTGCTGGCTCTCGAGGACGGGTTCGCGCTTTGCGACGCCGATGGTGGCAACCTGGAACGGCTGCCCAGTCCGGCGATCGACCTGAGTCTCGTCCGGTTCAACGACGGCAAGCCCGATCCGTGGGGCGGTTTCTGGGCCGGGACAATGCAGCGCGACGAGGGTCAGGACGGGCTCGGCAGCCTGTACCGGCTCGCCCCAGACGGTGCCATCACCGAGCTGGTGACGGGCGTCAGCCTCTCCAACGGGCTGGACTGGACCGGCGACCGGAGGCACTTCTACTACGTGGACAGCCCGACCGGCGCTATCGACCTTTTCGACACCGACCCGCAGACCGGCACGCTGTCAAACCGCCACCGGTTCGTCGATGTCACCCCGGACGACGAGGGCATCCCTGACGGACTGACGATCGACGCCGACGGCGGCATCTGGCTCGCCGTCTGGGGAACAGGCGAGGTCCGCCGGTACGAGCCCGACGGACGGCTGGACACCGTCGTGCGCCTGCCGGTCAGCCAGGTCAGTTCAGCGGCATTCGGCGGAGCGGACCTGAGCACGCTCTACATCACAACGGCGCGGGAGAACTTCACCCCGGCTCAGCTGGCCGCCGAGCCGAACGCGGGGGATATCTTTCGCTGCGTACCCGGTGTCAGCGGACGATTGCCATTCCGCTACGCAGGCCCGGTTATGTCCGCTCTCGGTCGATAACCCCGCCTGGGCCCGGCAGCCGTTGTACGATCCGGACGCAGCTGGCCGGCCTTAACCCGCCTGGAGCGATCGACCATTGACTAAGTTCCCGGTACTCGACGACGCCGCGCATGTCCTGCGCGCCGTCCGGCTCGGCTGGGGAGTGGCGGAGGCGCGCGGTCGTAACCGCCCCGACGCGCCGCCGGCTGAGGCCACCGGGCTGCCAGCGAGCAAAGATCATCCGCTGCCGCTGCGCATTGAGCGAACCCCGACCGAGCTCAGGATCGAGGCGCAGGTTCTGGTCGCCGGACTGGCCAAGGAGCTGCACGTCGACAGCGCTCCGGATGGCGGCAGTTTCGGAGCCGCACTCGACGAGAAGGCACGACTGCTGTACCACGCGCGGGCGCCGAAAGCGGCCAGTGCTCTCGGGGATGCGGCTAACCTGCTCCGCCAGCCTGTCGCCGGCCAGCCCGACCCGGCAGCTGCTCAGCGCGCCGCGCTGGCAAGGCTGACCGCCGCCGTGACCGTGCAGAAGGAAGTGGTTGAGGGGCGGCGCCAGGCAGTCGCCGCGGCCCAGCGGGCGCTGGCCGCCGCCAAGCAGCGAGAGGCAACGGGGGCCCGTCATCCGGCAAACGCGGCGGCGGCATCCCGGGCGATTACGGTAGCCGCCGCCGAACTCCAGGTGGAACAGACCGCTAGCACCGAGGAGGCTGCCGGACTTCAGGCACTGGAGGACGCCGTCCGCGCCCTTGAGGCCGAAGATCCCGAAGTTGCCGTGCGGGACGCTAGCAGCGTCATTGACCGGGAGCAAAAACGCATCGGCGAAGCCGCGCAAGGCCCGTGGGACGACCTGGCCGACTGGATCTGGCAGTTTGACGCCCACATTCAGGACACCCTTGCCATCGCGTCGGAGAATCAGGCGACCGGCTACCAGTTCGGCCGGGGCCTAGCCGAGACCTACTGGGCTCTTGACCCGGACCAGCAGACGGCCGACGCCACGAGCTGGGGCTTCCTGCTCGGCAGCGATCGGTGCACCGAGCTGTCGCGGCTGGCAGGTCGGCTGGGCGGCTACATGAACGAGTACACCGCGCCAGGGATCGCGGGTTCCATCGACGTGTGGAAAGCGGTCGCGGCAGACAAGACGTGGCGGCAGGGCGCGGCGGACCCCGCGCTGTACAACCAGATCCGGCGCTGGTATGAGCTGGTAATACTCGGACAGGATCCGACCACTTTGATCAAACCCACCGACATCCTGCTGGATTACGGGACGATCCGGCGGACGCTGCGATGGTTTCTCCCCGAGCTGCTCATCCTCCTCCTGGGCTTGGCTGCGCTGGGCGGGCTGATCTTCTTCTTGAGCGTCGGCGGCAGCACCTCGCTCAAGACCGCCCTCGCATCGCTGGCAACGGTCGGAATTACGTCAGCTGGCGTGGCCGGCAAGCTGAAGAATTCCGAACAGGCGATGCTCAAACGATCGCGCCAGGACGCCTACACCGACCTGGTGGCCTACGCGGTGCAGACAGCACCCCGACCCGCGCGCCGTAAGGAGCTGAAGAAGGCCCTAGCGCAGCGCCAGCTCACCCCGGCGACCCCGAACCAGGGCTAGCTGGCCAGGGAGTCCGCAGGCGCGCAAGCTTAGCGATGATGGCTTCATGACTATCAAGCCGGATACCGTCGAGGCCGCCGCTGCGGTCGTCGCTGCAGCGCTGCGGCCTGGCGTCGATGCGGACTGGTCGGTACAAGCGGGCGACCTGGAGTGGAGCGTCGACCGGACGATTTCGCACATGACCGGGGCGCCGGCCAAATACGCCTTGTACCTGTCCAGCCGGTCCACTCAGTACATCGCCGTAACGGTGATGCCATGGCAAGACGCGACCCGGCAGGAACGCCTTGAGGCGATCGAGGGTTGCGCCGCGGCGTTGGCTGGCGTTGCGGAGACCGCGCCCCCGTCCGCCTTCGGCTTTCACGTGACCGGCATGAGGAACGCGCAGCAGTTCGTCGCGATGGCATGTAACGAACTGCTCGTCCACACCTACGACGTCACCCGCGGACTGGGATTGCCCTACGAGCCGGCCGAGGAGCTGTGCCGACTCGTGATCGAGCACTGCTACCCGGATCAGGACGACCAGCGGCCTGCGTGGCCCCTTCTGGTGTGGCTGAGCGGCCGGCGCCACCCGGCTGCAACGGGATGGGGCGAGCCGCCGACGGGCGGGGCGATCATGTTCGGAGACAAGATCGAGGACCGTACTGAGCTGCCGCTAGAGTTCGCGCGCGATCCAGCTGGCGGCGAGTGGCTCGCCATTCGATGGGTGACATGACCAGTCACCGAAGCCCTCAGCATGCGCGCCTTCCACGCCGACGACCGCACGGCTGCCGGCGCGCTTGGTTATCCCGCGGTCGCGGATTCGGGAGCCGGACTGGGCGCTAGCCCGCTGAACAGCTCGGCGTAGTCGTAGGCGGCGTCGGGCTTGGCGCGCACCCGCGCGTCGATCATCTTGGCGTCCTCGCCGACCAGGATCCGCCACGCCCCCGCTCGCACCTCGTCGAGGATGATCGCGGCCGCCTGGGCCGCGCTGAGCGGCGCCTTGTCTCGGAAGTCGTCCTCCAGTCCGGTGAGCCTGCGCCGGACGTCGTCGTCTGACGCATCCGCGCGCACCAGGCCGGCTTTGGTCAGCCAGGTCCGCGCGTCCGCGAGCTTCTGGCCGCTCACCTCGCCCGGCGCCGGCATGCCGTGGGCGCGGCGGGTGTTCACGACGATGTCGGTGCCCACGTGCCCGGGCAGGACCAGCGCCACGCGGACGTCCGGCGCGTTCCGCCGCAGGTCCTCGATCAGCGCTTCGGTAAAGCCCCTGACGGCGAACTTGGCCGTGGAGTAGGCGGTGCTGGGCGCTCCAGGGCCCAGCGATGCCCACAAGCCGTTCACGCTGCTGGTGTTGACCAGCACGCCATCGCCACTGTCTATCAGCAGCGGCAGGAAGACGCGGGCGCAGTAATAGACGCCCCAGAAGTCGACGGCGAACGTCCGTTCCCACTCCGCCCGGCTGTCCGCGACGAAACTCGCCCCGCCGCCGATGCCGGCGTTGGCGAAGACCAGGTCGACATGGCGTGCCGAGTGCTGCTGCTGCGCCTCATCACGGAACCGCATCACCTGCCCCTCATCGGCGACATCACAGGCGTGGCTGGTGACGAGCACGCCGGGCGGGGCGGCGGCCCGCGCCGAGGCCGCGGCCTGCGCAACCGCTTCCGGGTGCCAGTCGCCGGCGGCGACCGAGCATCCGGCTGCCGCCAGCTGCCGGACCAGCTCGCGGCCCATGCCCGAGCCGCCGCCGGTCACCACCGCCAGCTTGCCCGCAAACGAGTCCATGGTCCGGCACCTCCTGATTTCTCGGCCGGCCGGTGGAGCTGCTGCGGATCAGACAGTGATGTGGCGCATCGCCGGGCGACGGTAGCTCAGGCCGATCCACATCGGACTCCGACATGAGCGTAAGTCCCGTGAACGAGGTCGGCCAGTCGTCGGAGGCTAGCTCGTGCGCGACGGGCTAGCCTCGTCCGCTGCGCCCATGGCTTGCTAGCGGAGGGCTGGCGGCTGATGATGCCAAGGAGGAGGCCTGCCGGGGCGGTGACGTTTCGCGCGGGACCCGTCCTGAAGTGGAGGATGCGATGTCGATCGGCTCCTTCGAGCGGTACCCGCTGCTGTTTGGCGCGTCGCCGGTACATCCGCTGCAACGATTGTCCGCTCATCTGGGCGCCGCGTCGGTGTGGGCCAAGCGCGAGGATTGCAACTCCGGAATCGCGTATGGGGGTAACAAGACCCGCAAGCTGGAATACCTGGTGGCTGACGCCCTGGCCAAAGGCTGCGACACGCTGGTGTCAATCGGCGGCGTGCAGTCTAACCACACCCGTCAGGTCGCGGCGGTGGCGGCCCGGGTCGGCTTGCGCTGCGTGCTCATTCAGGAGAGCTGGGTGAACTGGCCAGACTCGGTGTACGACAAGGTCGGCAATATCTTGATCAGCCGGCTGGCGGGCGCGGACGTGCGGCTGGTGCCCGCCGACTTCGGCATCGGCTTCAAGAAGAGCTGGGAGCAGGCGCTACGGGAGATCGAGGAGTCGGGCGGCCGGCCGTATGCCATCCCGGCCGGCGCCTCGGACCATCCACTCGGCGGCCTCGGGTTCGCTGCCTGGGCGTTCGAGGTTGCCGAACAGGAACGCGATCTCGGGACGTTCTTCGACACGATCGTGGTCTGCTCGGTGACGGGCAGCACCCAGGCCGGCATGGTCGCCGGCTTTGCGGCTCTGGCCGAGTCCGGAGGCCGGCCGCGCCGCGTCATCGGCATCGACGCGTCAGCCCGGCCAGCGGAGACCCGTGAGCAGGTCACCCGCATCGCACGGCAGACCGCCGCGCTCATTGGCGTTCAACGCGAGCTGACCGATGAGGACATCGAGCTGAACGACCACTACCATGCGGGAACTTACGGCATTCCCGACGACGCCACCCTCTCGGCAATGCGGCTCGCCGCCCGCACCGAAGGAATGATCACCGACCCGGTCTACGAAGGCAAGTCGATGGCGGGGCTGATAGACCTGATCAGCAGCCGCGAGATCGAGCCTGCCTCCACGGTGCTCTACGCCCACCTCGGCGGGCAGCCTGCGCTCAACGCTTACAGCGCGCTAGTCCGCTGAAGGCAGGCCGCCGACGAGATGCTTCCCCCGCTTCGGGGTTCGGCTACGCACGTACTGATCGCCCGGTCGGCGCCGGCCAGGGCCTCGGTGGCGCCGTCGGTCAGCCGGGTGCGCGCGCTCCAGGCCACCGCGGCACGTACCCGGCCCGCTGAAAGGCACGACGCATCGCGCGGTTGTCCTGGCGCGTAGTGCCTTCAACACGACGGATCGCTGGCAGTTCGTTAAATAGGTACGCAGTCAGCCAACGCGTCGCGTGTCCGCCGATAGCCTGGCCACGCCACCGGTCGCGGAGTCTCACATCGAACACCGGTGTACTGTCACCCAGATCCATCAAACGGATGAGTCCCGCATCCTGGTTGTCTACGGTGATCCAGAACGCTCTGCTGTGATCGCTGTAGCAGTGGCCAGCGGCGGTCCACCGCCGGGCGCCCGATCGGAACTGGTTATCGCGTCGGCGCAATCACCCAGGCCGGGGAGACCCGCTCATCAGGTACCGCGTTACTGAGCGAGTCCCGGCTCCGTTGCGAGGGTGTAGAGCAGAGCGGCGATGGTGGTTCCCGAGGCGATCTCGCCG
>JASHUG010000069.1 GCA_030040155.1 Streptosporangiaceae bacterium
ACCGCCACGGTCCGCGGATGGAGCCGGCCCACTGGTTGGCTGCTAGCCAGGAGTGTGCGGCCGGGTCGGCGAAGTACTCCTCGGGCCGCGGGTAGTGCAGCCACAAAGCGTCCTGGGCCGCCGCCAGCTCGTCAGCCTCGAGGAATCCCTCGAAGATCAGATAGCCCCGGTCACGCAGATCCGCCACACATCGGTCCGGGACTCTCATCGACGCCGCCAGCTAGACGAGTCCAGGGCCGACGCCGCCCGGACGAAACCGCTGGGACGATGGAACTCGGGAAAGGAAACCAGGCTGAATGATGACACGGCGAAGCAACTCCTCATTGGTCATGGGGGAGCGTGCCGCGCAGGGTTGAGCGGCACGCGATGACAGGTCTGAGACCTACGCGTCAGCGCGTGCCCTAGCAGCCGGGTTGCATGGCCCGAATAGTAGCAGCGCTGGGGCGAGCACAAGGCTTGCCGGCGCTGAAGAGGCCGCTCGCATCCGCCAAAGAGCGCTGCGGCCGGCGCGACGGCCGCAGCGCGATCCATCAGGACAACTCACACCCAGATGATCACGACGTGCCCGTCAACACGTCACGCCGCCACGCCGATACCGAAGTGCTGCTGCCTTACGAGGACGGCGGCGGTTCGTAATTTCGTTGAGCGCTCCATGACCCTCTGCGAAGATGTGGCCGGTGGGATGGGAGGCACTTGAGCAGTGGGGTCACGACGTCGTTCGCGTCGAACCTCTGACTGGCGGAGCTGGCGTCAACGGGGTGTGGAGTGTCCGCGTCAACGGGCACCTGGCGGTTGGTCGGCTCGGGCATCGCAGCGACGCTGATCTTGCGTGGGAGACCGACCTGTTGCGACACCTCGACCGTGAAGGGATGCCCGTGCCGGTGCCGATCCCGACGACGGGCGGCCGGTACTTCGCCGACGGCCTGGTGGTGATGACCTACGTGGAGGGCGGACCGCCCGAGACCGAAGCCGACTGGGGTCGGGTCGCCGATACGCTCCGCCAGCTGCATCGGCTGACACGAGGCTGGCCACAGCGCCCGGGCTGGCGATCGTCGACCGATCTTCTGCATGCCGAGACTGGGACGAGGGTAGACCTCGGTGAGCTGCCGCCTGAGGCTGTTGTTCGATGCCGGGCAGCGTGGGCGCGACTCGCCGGTCGCACGACGTGCGTTGTCCATGGCGACCCCAACCCGGGCAACATTCGCATGACTGCGGATCGTGTCGCGATGATTGACTGGGACGAATCACACGTCGACGTCCCCGACCTCGACCTGGCGCTGCCGCACAACGCTGCCGGTCTGGACGAGGAGGCGTACGACATCGCCGCGCAAGCGTCGGCCGCATGGGAAGCGGCCGTTTGCTGGGACCCCAGCGAGACCGATCCGTTCGCGGTCAAGCGGCTCGCCGAGGTTCGACCGCTCTGTCGGTCCTGTGCTGAGAACACGAGCCCGTGACCAAAGGATGAGCGGCGCGGCGAAGGGGTCCTGGCCGCGGCGGGTGCTCGTGCTCGGCGGCACGAGCGAGATCGGCCTGGCGATTCTGGCCGCCATGCGGCTCGCGCCCGGCTGCGAGGTCATGCTGGCGGGCCGAGACCAGCGTCGGCTGGCGGCAGCAGGCGAGAACCTGCCGTGCACCGTGGTGACGCTGCATTACGACGCTACCGAGCCTGCTGGGCACGTGAAGCTGGCCGATGCGGTGTTCAGCGCCGGCCGGGTTGACCTGGTGATCGCGGCCGCGGGAGTGCTCGTCGGCCAGGACGTTCTGGCGGGCGACCCGGCCCGGGCGGGAACGCTCGTGCAGACGAACCTGACCGGCCAGGTAACCGTGCTGCTCGCGATCGCCGAGCGGATGCGGGCCCAGGCGAGCGGGACGATTGTGCTGCTCTCGTCGGTGGCCGCGGTCCGGCCTCGGCGGGCAAACTTCGTCTACGGCGCCGCCAAGGCGGGCCTGGACGCCTTCGGCCGCGGGCTGGCCGATTCGCTGCACGGCAGCGGCGTCCGGGTCCTGCTCGTACGGCCGGGGTTCGTCGTCGGCCGGATGACGCAGGGCCTGAGCCCGGCACCGATGTCGACGACTCCCGGCCAGGTCGGCGCGGCTGTCGCGGCCGCGCTGGCCGGCCGCGCGCGTGTGGTCTGGGTGCCGCCGGGGTTGCGCCCGTTGTCGGTCGGGCTGCGGCTGATCCCGCGGCCGCTGTGGCGCAGGCTGCGGCGATAGGCGGCCCTTGGGCGCGCTGGTAACCGAAAAATGACGCCTGCCTGCGCCGCCAACTACCAGTACTGCGTAGTCGCGCCGGAACTGCTGCGGACCGCCCCGGCCATCTCGGGCGGCTCGAATACCGACTGCACGGCCACCCGGCCAGGGCCCTGCAGGGTCAGCCAGATCGACTTGGCCTGCCACCGGGCCGAGCTGAACCAGTACTGGCCGTGCGGGTACTCGAAGTGCAGGAACATCCGGACCGAGCGGTCCTTCCAGATGAGGCCACCGGGCTGCACCAGGATCCGCTCGTTCGGCCGCAGGTCGCGGATGAAGCAGTTTCCCGGCGCGTGCAGCAGCAGCAGACCTGGACCGCTCTGGGCAGTGAACCGGTCCATGGTCTGCCCGAGCGGGTAGTGCCACTCCTGCTCATCGCCGTTCTGCGTCGTGTACCAGATCCCCGAGTTCTCCCAGCGGTAGGCCACGTTGCCGGTCGCGGCGAGGAACCGGTGCTCGACGACGTCGACGGCGTGGTTGGGCGGCAGGGGCACCACGATCGTCTCGCCGGGCGCATCCGCGCTGAGCGCGATGAAGCCCGGCCCCTTGGCCGTCATCATCAGCAGCGGCATGCCGGCCAGCATCCGGTTCCAGCCGCCGGCCATGCGCATCGTGTCGAGCTGGATGGTGGTGTCGCAGTGCAGCAGCACGTGGTGGGAGAAGTAGACCGAGTCCTGCTGGTCGAGCTTCATCTCCGCCACCGGGACGTACTTGCCGCTGATCTGGCAGGTGGAGCGATTGAAGCGGATGCGGGCCATGTCCCTGATCGGCGGCTGCTCGGCCCAGCCCGACTTCGATACGCGCTCGCGGATGTCCACCGGCGCGCCGCAGTGCTGGCAGGTCGATCCGCCGCCCTCGCTCGGGATGCGGCAGTACGGGCACGTGTAACTGGTCGTCGGCGTCGACATTGCCGGCCGCCTACTCGGTGCCGTGGTGGACGTACATGGACTGGATGCCGACGCGGCCGGGCCCGGTCATCTCGGCCAGGTACATGTTGTGGGTGCCCATTATGCCGGTCTTGAAGCGCTGCTGGACGGTATCCATCTGCACCGACGAGTCCTTGTACAGGAACCCGCCCGGCTCGATCAGGATCTTCTCGTTCGGCTGCAGCGTCTTCTGGAAGACGTTGCCGTAGCCGTGCAGCAGGAGCAGGCCTTGGTCACCACCGGTGACAAACCGGTCCATGTACATGCCGCTGCCGCCGTGCAGCACGTTGACCAGGCCCTTGATCCTCACGAACGAATAGTTCAGCGTGTGCGTGCCGGCCAGGAACGCGTGCTCGCGCACGTCGATCTCGTGGGTCGGGTGGATCGGCAGCACAACGACCTCGCCGGTGGCGTCCCTGGACAGTGCGATGCGGCCGGGACCGTGCGCGATGCTCAGGATGTGCGGCATGCCGCCCACCATCCGCCGGGCGCCGCCGCCGGTATTCATGGCCGACATCGGCACCTGGGGCTCTTTCCAGAGCATGACGTGATGCTCGAAGAAGACCGAGTCACCCTGCGACAGCGCAAGTTCGGCGACGGGGACGATCTCCCCCTCGATCTGGCAGGTGGAGCTGGAGAACTTGAACTCCGTCATGTCCCGCAGGCGCGGTGCCTCGGTCCAGCCCGAGTCGGAGACGAGATTGCTCTTGTCTAGCGGAGCGCCGCAGGTCGAGCAGCTCGTGCGGTCGGCCGGGTTCTGGGCCTTGCACCACTGGCACTCAATCCTATCCATCCGGACAGGCCTTTCTAGTCGGGGGATGAGCGTGACGGCGGGGGTCTTGGAATAGGCGGATGCCGGTTCTCCCGCTGTGCAGGCTGGAGCGCCGGATGGGGTAATAGTGGCAGTGATCGTAGCGGACGGTTGCTTAGCCGCTTCGATCAGGGCGATTGTGGCGGTGCCGTCGGCGTCCCGCACTCGGCGCAGAACTTCGCGGCGGGGCTGAGGCTGGCATTGCAGTTCGTGCAGTGCTTGCTCGTCGCCGTCCCGCATTCCGGGCAGAACTTCGCGCCTACCGCGACCGGGCTCTGGCAGTTGCTGCAGGCCATCGTGGCCGCGGGCGCTTCGGCCGGTGGCTGCGCGGCCTGCGGCTGCGCTGGCTCGGCCGGCGGAGCCTGCTGCATGCCAGCCGCGGCCTGGGCCGCGTAGCCCTGGCTGCCGCCAGCGAAGCCCGTCCCCGGTGGCGGCGCGTTGAACGGAGCCTGGCCAGGAGCCTGCATGACGTTGCCGGCCATGCCCACGCCCATGCCCATGAACATCGGCGCGACGCCCTCGCCTCCCTTGGCCATGCCCTGACCCGCGCCCTGCAGCGCCTCGGCCTGGGCGGCCTGCAGGAACCCGCCCGCCAGGCGGCTGTAGGCGGTGTCGCCGGCCAGCTTCTTGAGCCGGGCGTTGTCGTCGTCGTCGAGGTTGATGTCGACGTTGCCCAGCCTGGTCAGCGTGATCCCGTAGGTGTCCAGCTCGTTATTGGCCGCCTGCAACGACTGGGTCTCGATCTCCGGGCTGTGCATCGACAGCCCCAGGATCGGCCACGCGCCCGACATCAGCTGAGTGGTGACCGTGGTCCTGGCGACCTTCAGCAGCTGCTGCGTGACCCAGGCAGTGACCGCAGTGTTGTCGGTCACATTCACGGTCCCGGTGAGATTGAGGATCAGCTTCTGCGGGTCGGCGACGCGCAGCGAGTACTCGCCGAAGGTCCGCAGCGTCACGATCAGGCCGGTCTGCGGGTCCTGCACCTCGTCCAGCCGCCCGCCGAACCGGAAGTTCGGGAACTCCCTGGTCCCGACGAAATAGATCTCGGCGCGGAACGCATTCCCGCCGGTCGCCCAGTCCACGAACATGCCGAGGAACGGCAGTTCCTTGGCGTCCAGCGTGTGCTGGCCGGGCAGGAGCACCCCCATGACCTGGCCCTGGCTCATGAAGACCGCCACGGCATCGGGCTCGACGATGGCCCTGGAGAACTTGCGGATGTTGATGTCCGGCCACTTGTAGACGATCTGGCCCTTGGCGCTGTCGGGCGCTGCAATGAACTCCCGGCGGGCTTCGTTGAGAAGACCCATCGACCTGCTCCCCCTCTAGAGAAATGGGACCCGCGCTGCCTGCAGCTCAGGGCCGCAACTATCCGGATCATACTTCGGCCAGGTCGATATCTGGCCACATCTGAAGCTCGGCATCGCATATCGCCTTTCTCAGGGGGAACGAGGGCACTTCCGCCGTCAACTCGCTCTGCCCGCGCAGCGGGGCCGGTGTGCTTGCCGGAGCACGAAGAACTCAGCGATCGCGTAAGAATGTATTCATGAGCAAAACGCCGGTCCCGCAGCAGCCCAACAATAAGCCGGTCGGGACCGCCCCCCCGCCGCCGCCAGCCTGGCGCCACATGCTGTGGCTACTGGTCCTGCTGATCGCGCTGCTGTATATCGTGCCGACCTTCGTGCATACGACGTCTCCGACGACGCTCACCTACTCCCAGTTCATCAGCGACGTCTCCGCGCACAAGATCAAGACGGTCAGCATCCCCAGCTCCGGATCGGCCAATTCCAACGTCACCGTGACCGGGACGTTCACGAATAACAAGGACTACCAGGCAGTAACTCCGTATATCTCCCCTGGCTCACCGCTCGCGACGAGCCTGCAGAAGGCGGGGGTCAATACCTCCTACGGGTCGCCCAGCAGCTCGGCGCTTGGCGAGATAGTGCTGCTCCTGCTCTGGCTCGTGCTGCCGACGGTCCTGCTCATCTGGCTCTTCCGGCGGATGGCGAGGACCGCGGGGACCTCGCTGCAGGGCGTGATGGGCGTCGGACGGTCCAGGGCCAAGGTGTTTGACGCGGAGAAGCCGAGCACGAGGTTCTCCGACGTGGCCGGCTACGACGGCGTCAAGCAGGAGGTCAGCGAGGTCGTCGACTTCCTGAAGAACCCCGGCCGCTATCGCCAGGCCGGGGCGATGGCCCCGCGCGGCGTGCTGATGGTCGGCCCGCCTGGAACCGGCAAGACGCTGATCGCGCGCGCGGTGGCCGGCGAGGCCGGCGTGCCGTTCTTCTCGGTCACGGGCTCCAGTTTCGTGGAGATGTTCGTCGGCGTGGGCGCGGCGAGGGTCCGCGACCTGTTCTCCGAGGCCCGCAAGGCGGCCCCGGCCATCATCTTCATCGACGAGATCGACGCCATCGGTCAGCGCCGGGCAGGCTCGGGCGCCGTCGTGGCCAACGACGAGCGCGAGCAGACGCTGAACCAGCTGCTCTCCGAGATGGACGGATTCGACGTCACCGAGGGCATCGTGGTGCTCGGGGCCACGAACCGGCCCGAAGTGCTCGACCCGGCGCTACTGCGGCCCGGCCGGTTCGACCGCCAGATCACGATCCCGCTGCCCACCCTGTCGGAGCGCGAGGCCATCCTGGCCGTGCACTGCCGGGACAAGAAGCTCGGCCCGGATGTCGACCTCAACGTGGTCGCCAGGGGAACGCCTGGCTTCTCCGGCGCGGACCTGGCCAACCTGGCCAACGAGGCGGCGATCTTCGCAGTGCGGGCCGGCCGGACCGTTCTCACCGCCAAAGACTTCGACGATGCCCGCGACCGGATCCTGCTGGGCCGGCGCGAGGGCTCCAACGTGCTCCTGCCCGAGGAGAAGCACGCGGTCGCGATCCACGATGGCGGGCACGCGCTGGTAGCGGCGCTCTCCGAGCACGCCGACCCGGTCGCCAAGGTGACGATCCTGCCGGCCGGTCAGGCGCTCGGGGTGACCCAGCAGCTGCCGCTGGTCGAGCGGCACCTGTACGGCGAGGACTACCTGACCGAGTCGCTGGCGGTCCGGCTCGGCGGCCGGGCGGCCGAACTGGTCGAGCTGAACCAGGGCTCGACCGGCGCGGCCAATGACTTGGCCTCGGCCACCGACCTGGCCACGAAGATGGTCAGGGAGTTCGGCCTGTCCCCCGCGCTCGGTCCGGTCGGGTATCCGGAAGGCGGCTCGGTGTTCCTGGGCGGCGGCGGCAGCGGCCTGTCCAGCCGCCCGTTCGCCGAGTCCACCCAGGCGACGATCGACTCCGAGGTAGCGCGACTGCTGCGCGAGGCCGAGGAGTCGGCGGTCGAGTTGATCCGCACGCACCGCGCCGAGCTGGACCAGATCGTGAGCCTGCTGATGGAGCACGAGACGGTCGACGGCGCCGACGTGTACCGGATCGTCGGCCGCCCGGTGCCCGAGGGCAGGACGGGCGAGACGATGTCGCCGCACAACGTGCCCGCACCAGCCCACGGTGCGACGGCGGCGGCGGCCGACGGCCACCCTCCGGCCGGAGGCCAGGCCGCGGCCGGGGCGATCTGACCGGTGACGTGGGCCCGCGGCTTGCCGCGGGCCCACGGTCACCGGTACGCGCGGGCCTGCAACTCGAACAGCTCTGCGTACAGGCCCCCGGCCGCCGTGAGCTCGTCATGGCTGCCCTGCTCGCAGATGCGCCCGTCCTGCAGCACCAGGATCACGTCGGCCATGCGGACGGTCGAGAAGCGGTGGGAGACGAGCACGGTGATCGCGCCTGACCGCTCCCGCAGCCTCCTCGCGGCTCGCGTCCACCGCGTGAACAGCTCATGCTCGGATTGGGCATCAATCGCTGCGGTCGGCTCGTCCAGCAGCAGGAGCAGCGGGTCAGCGCGCATCATGGCCCGCCCGATGGCCAGCTTCTGCCACTGTCCGCCCGACAGATCCGTGCCACCGGGCCAGGCGGGACCGAGCTGAGTCGCCAGGCCCGCCGGGAGGGCCGCCGGCAGGTCCGCAGCGCCCGCCCGTTCGAGCGCGGTCCGCGCCGCGTCCGCGTCGTCCAGATCGGGCAGGTGCCCAAGGCCAAGAGCACGCTGCAGGCTGAATTCGAACCTGGCATGGTCCTGGAAGCCGGCCGACAGGCGCAGCCGCCAGTCCGCGACGTCTAGCCGGGCCAGATCGGTGCCGTCCACGAGGATCCGGCCGCAGTCCGGAGTGCAGAGGCCGGCCAGCAGTTTTACCAGCGTCGTCTTGCCCGCTCCGTTGTCCCCGACGAGCGCGACGGTCGTCCCGGCAGGCAACCGGACCGTGACGTCCTGCAACGTGGGTGCCGCCCGGCCGGGGTAGGTGTAGCTGACGCCTTCGAGCCTGATGCCGTCGGTCAGCCGGAGCGGCACCGCCGCGCCCCCCGAGGGCTGCGCAGCCGAGGGCTTGGTCACCTGCTCCAGGTACAGGTACCTGGCTGCGGCCGTCAGCGTGCGCAGCAGCGTCTGCGCCTCCTCGGCCGACCCGGTGACGAGCGTGAGTACCTGGCCCGCCAGCACCGCCGTCATGGCAACATCGCCGATGCTGGCCGTGCCGGCCAGCGCCTGGTGCGTGACCAGGACGATCGCTCCGAAGTAGCCGATCAGGAACAGCATCCGTCCGGCCAGGCGCACCATGATCCCCCTGGCGTTCAGGCGCACGTGGATGCGCCGGATCTCGTCGTGCTCGGCAGCGAATCGCCGCTGCAGCTCAACCGGAAGCCGCAGCAGCCGGAGTTCTTTCGCCGCCGGACGGCTCGCGGCCAGGTAATAGAGCATCTCGGCGCGCCGGCTGGGCTCGGCGGCGAGTTCGCTGCCGGTGCTGAACAGGCCGGCCGTGTAGCGAGAAAGGATCACGATCGGCAGCCCGAAGACCGGCAGCGCCAGTAGCAGCGGGCTGACCGAGGCCAGCAGGATCAGTGTGATCAGGATCCGGACCAGGGTCGTGGCGCTGTTCAGCACGGCTGGCACGGCCGCTCCGAACTCCCACGACTCGGCCTGGAGCAGCTCAAGCTGGCGCAGATGGCGCGGCGTCTCCTGGATCACCAGCGTCGGGGTCCCGCCGACAAGCTCAAGCAGCCGCCGGTCGAGCAGGTGCTTGGTCCGGTCAAGCAGCGTTATCCGCACCTGCGAATCGGCGGACTCGGCGGCCGCCTGGGCCGCGATCGACACGGCGATGGCCAGGCCGGCCTCCAGCGCCCCGGCGCCTGCCCGGCCGCTGGTAATGCTGTCCACGAGGAGCTTGAGCCAGAGCCCGAGCAGCGAGCTGGCCAGTGCCTGCACGGCGACCAGCACGAAGGCCGCGGCCGCAAGCCTGCGGTCGGCGGCCCAGGCGAAGCCGAGCATCCGCCTGGCGGCCCGAGCTGACGCGGCAGGCGCGGGCGGCCAGGCCTGCCCGGCGCCCGACTGCGCTTGCGTCGTGTCACTCACCCGTGCCTCCGTGGTAGCTGCTGGCCTGGAGCTGGAACAGACGCGCATACTGGCCGCCCGCCGCCACCAGTTGCTCGTGGCTGCCGTCCTCAGTGATGCGGCCATGCTCCAGCACGATGATCCGGTCGGCCCGCCGCACCGTAGAGAACCGGTGGCTGATCACGATGGTGGTCAGGCCCGCCGTCAGCTCGATGAACCGCTCATACAGCTCGGCCTCGGCGCGGACGTCCAGGTGTGCGGTCGGCTCATCCATCACCAGGACCCTGGCACCGCCACGGACGGCGAGCAGGGCGCGGGCGAAAGCGATCCGCTGCCACTGCCCGCCGGACAGGTCGACGCCGCCTTCGAACCGGGGCGAGAGCGTGGTCCCCGGCCCGGCCGGCAGCGAAGCCACCAGGTCCGCGGCGCCTGCCATCGCGGCCACGTTGCGGATCGCCTGGTCGTCCCACGCGCGTTCGACCGAGCCGAAGCCGATGTTGTCGCTCAGGGGCAGCTCGTACCGAACGAAATCCTGGAAGACGACGGCCAGCTGACGCCACCAGCTGAGCCGGTCCAGGCTGGTCAGCGGCGTGCCGTCGATCATGATCGACCCGGCCGTCGGCTCGCACAGCCCGGCCAGCAGCTTGACCAGCGTGGTCTTGCCTGCGCCGTTGAGCCCTACGATCGCCAGCGACGTGCCCGCCTGGATGCTGAGGTCCAGGCCGGCCAGCACGGCCTCGTTCCCGGCCGGATAGCTGAAACCGACACCACAGAAACCAATGGACTCCCGCGGCAGGCCGGCTGCGCTGGCGCCGCCGCTGCGCCCGGGCTGCACCACCTGCTCCAGAGCCAGCACGTCGGGCACCGGCACGGACCCGTTCTCGATCCAGGGGTCGCCGTTCTGGCTCGCGATCATCGCCATCCCGAACAGACCTTGCACGATGACGGCGAGCGCAGCGGCGTGCAGGGCGCCAGCAGCGGCCGATCTGGCCAGCAGGGCCAGCACGATCACGTGCACCGCCAGGAGCAGCGCGGCCAGGATCGTCATCCGGATCCGGCCGATCCGGCGCGCCCGCCACAGCCACGTCATGACCTCGGTCCACTCCCGGCTGTATTCGCGCGCCAGCCAGCCGACAAGCCCGAAGATCCGTAGCTCTTTCGCCCAGTGCGGACGCAGGCCGATGTCCTGCAGGTACGCCGCCCGGCGCAGCGGATCGGACCAGAACGGGCTGGCCTCGTAGTAGCTGGTCTGCAGGGCACGCGCGACGGCCAGCCACACTAGCGTCAGCGCGATCGCCGCCACGGGCCGGTAGTAGCCGACCAGCACCGCCGCCGCCAGACCCTGGGCCCTGGCAGTCCACTGGGAACTGAGCCCGGAGACGAGCTCGCCGGGACCGTACCTGGCCGCGCGCAGCGCGCGGTCCACCATCGCGGCGAGCTCGGGGTCGTCGGCTAGCTGCAGGTCCTCGCGGCGCAGGGCGGTCGCCATGACCCGGCCGAGCAGGTAACCGTCGAACCGCCGGTACAGGTCGGTGCTGATCAATTCCTGCGCGCCCGCTGCCAGCTCCAGGCAGACCAGCACAACTGCCATCGCGATCAGCGTGCCGACGAGCGGCTGCGCTGACTGGTGGCCGGCTCCGGCCGTCGCGGCGACGGGCACCTCGCCGACCAGGCGCCCGACAAGCGCGGCGAAGACAGCCGGAAGGGCTCCGGTCAGGGCCGCGAGCAAAGCGAGAGCGCTCGCCTCACGGGGGAACGCGCGGAACAGGACGCGGATGGCTGTCCGCCGGATCGCGTGCCGGGGTGAGCGCAGGAAACTCATGAGAACCTAATACATGTCGGGCAGGTTATCAGGGCGCCGCCTTTGCCGGCCAGCACTGCGGGAGAGGAGCCCGGATGGCAGACGATGGCCCGTCGCCGTTCGCGCGGCTTGCGGACGCCGTGTCCCGGCTGGCCGAGGCCACTGCGGCGCGCGTGCCGACCGGGCGCTCGCACGAGGACGCGGACGAGGATACGGGTACTGCCGGAACCGACGACGCCATCGGGTTCGACCCGATTCCGCTGCTGCGCGCCCTGGACGCCAGCGGCGCCAGGATTGCCGTGATCGGACAGGTCGCCGGGATCCTGCACGGCTCACGCGAGCTGACCGGCGACCTCGATCTGCTGTGGGACGGCGATACCCGCCAGGCGGAAGCCCTGGCTGCGGCGTTCGCGTCTGTGTCGGCGCAGCTAGCGGACGCCGAGGGTGTGCCCGTGCGCTGTGAGCCTGCCGCGTTCGCGCTACCGAAGGTGTTGTTTCGTACCGCCGGCGCCAGCGGTGACTGCTGCACGACGGCGCTGAAGTGGGGTGACCTGCCCGTGACGGAGTTCCTCGACCGCTGCTGCACGGCGCGGGCACCTGATGGGCTGGTAATCCGCTACCTCGCGCTGGCCGACCTGATCCGGATGCGGCGGGCGGTCGGCCGGGCCAAGGACCTGCGGCGCGCGGCCGAGCTTGAGGCCCTGGGCGCGGCCGGCGGCGTGACGCGGAGCGCTGGGCACCGCGGGACCGGAGGGCGCTACCGATGTCCCGGCAGGAGACAGCGGTAGCGCCGTCGGGTCCGGGCCGGACCGGCCTGCCGAGGACGTTCAGGCTGCACGCTGACCGGGCCGCGTTCCACGGCTTGTCCGGTAACCGCATCGTAGAGCCAGGCCGGATCGGCGTGCAGATTGGCTCGTCGGCCGCCGACATCAGGCTGGCCGTAGGTCAGCACTCGGCCGGGTATTACCTGGCGGGCCGCCACGCTGCCGTGTCATCACGCAGCGCTACGTGGCGCGTGCGGACCTGCGATTGGACCGCGCCTTCGAAGACGGCGGGCGGCCGGGGAGGCGGCCAGTGCGGGGGCTGCGACGTGCCTGCCAGTGCCCAGGCGGCCTGCCTTGCCGCGCCGAGCGCGACGTACTCCGCCGGCTCCGGCACGAGCACCGGAACGCCGAACACGCCAGGGGCTAGCTCACGGATTGCCGCCGACCGCGAGCCGCCGCCGATCAGCAGCACCCGTCGCTGCGGCACGCCCTGCGCGACGAGCAAGGCCGCCGCCTCCGCGAGGGACGCCAGCACGGACTCCACGGCGGCTCGGGCCAGGTTCTGGCGGGAGGCGTTGGCCGCAGTGAGGCCGCGCAGGACCCCCGTTGCGTCCGGACGGTCAGGGGTGCGCTCGCCATCTAGGTACGGCAGCAAAGTGAGGCCATCCGCGCCGGGCTGCGCGCCGAGCGCCAGGTCCGAGAGCTCGACCAGGGTGCTGCCGGTCAGCGCTGCGGCGGCCGACAGCACGCCGGCGGCGTTAATCGTGCAGACCAGGGGCAGGAACGCACCCGTGGCGTCAGCGAAGCCAGCCACGGCACCCGTCGGGTCGGCGGCCGGCACGGCGCTGACGGCGAAGGCGGTGCCCGACGTGCCAACCGAGACCGCCACGTCCCCTGGCACGAGGGCGAGGCCGAGCGCGGCGCCCATGTTGTCGCCGGTGCCGGCCGACAGCTGGGCGCCCCAGCTCGTTTCGCCGACCATCTCGCCCGGCGCGGCGACCTGGGGCAGCGCGATCGAGTGCCCGGCGGCCTGTGCGGCAAGATCTGGTAGCCAGGTGCAGCACGGCCGCAATCCGGCCGGCGTTAACGCTCTCGTGCTCGGCCATCCATCGAAGCTTGGTCACCGTGAACGACGCGGTGGGAACACTGCCAGTCCTGTCTGCCCACCACTGCGGTCCCCCATGCTCGCGCACGAGGCCCGCGGCCGCGTCGGCCGACCGCAGGTCGTTCCACAGCAGCGCGGGCCGTACCACCCTCCCGTCCTCGTCGAGTGCGATCATTCCGTGCTGCTGCCCGGCCACGCCGATCGCGTCCGCTTGCGAGAGCAGACCGGCTCCAGCCCGGCGGAGGGCCGACCACCACGCTTCGGGGTCGCATTCGGTCCCGCCCGGGTGCGGCGCGCTGCCCTGGCCGACGACGTGTCCGTCCTCGGCGCGGCACAGCAGGACCTTCGTCGACTGCGTTGACGAGTCCACCCCGGCCACGAGCACGAGTCCTCCCTGGCTGGACACGGACAGCTGGCGGCGACCCTGCGGTGCTGCCATTCTTGCCGCAGACAAGGCTGCCGTCACGACCGGGACTGATTCTCGTGCATATCGTGCGATACCGGATCGGCCAATCACCAAGCCCGCGCGTCGGAGTGCAGGTCGGCGGGGACGTGTTCGCACTGCCCGGTGTTTCGTCGCTCGCATCGCTCTGGTCCTTGCGGCTCGCCGACATCCACCAGCGAGTCGACGAGCGCGAGACCGCCGGGCGCGTCCCGGCGGATGAGATCACGCTGCTGCCGCCGGTCGACGGCCGGACCGAGGTCTGGGCGGCTGGGGTCACTTATGAGTCGTCGCGGCAGGCCAGGATCACCGAGAGCGAGCGGTCCGCCGATGTCTACGATCGGGTCTACGAGGCGCGGCGGCCCGAGCTGTTCTTCAAGTCCGCCGCCTGGCGCGTCGTGGGCGACGGGCAGACCGTCGCGATCAGGGACGACTCAAGCGTGACCGTTCCCGAGCCCGAGGTAGCCCTCGTCATCAACACGTTCGGCGAGGTCGCCGGCTACACCGTGTGCGATGACGTATCGTCTCGGTCGATCGAGGGCGAGAATCCTCTCTACCTGCCGCAGGCCAAGACCTACCTCGGCGGCTGCGCACTCGGCCCCGCCATCCGTCCGGCCTGGGAGGTCGCCGACCCCTACAAGCTGGGCATCGAGCTCACGATCGAGCGGGCCGGGGCGATCGCCTGGCAGGGCAGCGCGAGCACGGCATCGCTGCGGCGCACGTTCGGCGACCTGGTCGGCTACCTGATGCATGCCGACATACATCCCGACGGGGTGCTGCTGTCGACCGGCACCTGCTTGGTGCCGCCGGCGCCGTTCACGCTCGCCGACGGCGACGTCGTGCGGATCGAGATTGCCCAGATCGGCACGCTCACGACCGGAGTCGTGCGCGGGCTGGAACGGATGCGGGCCGCGTTCGGCCCGGCTACCTGACCGGTCAGGACGGCTGCGGCGCGGCAACTGAACCTCGCCAGCCTCGCGAAGCGTTGCTACCGTCAGGTTCATGACAGCCTGGGCGGTTCGCGGCGTTGAGCTGCCATTCGGGCAAGAGCCGCGATCGTGGTGGATCGACGCCGCAGGTACCGCCCGCGACGAGCGCATCGAGGATGCCGAGCCGCTGCCGGGCGGCTACGTCCTGCCCGGTCTTGCCGACGCGCACGCCCATCCCGCGCTAACAGCCGGGCCATCTGGTCCGCAGCCACTGGCCAGGGACGCGGCGCGCGCGAACCTGCTGGAGTGGGCACTGTCCGGTGTGACCCTGGTCCGCGACGCCGGGTCCCCTGGCGGCCTGACCCTGGAACTCCAGTCCGAGCCGGGCATGCCCGCCGTGCAGGCGGCGGGCCGGTTCCTGGCGCCGGCCGGCCGCTACTTCCCTGACCTTCTCGTCGCGCCCGTAGCCGAGGCCGACCTTGTGGGCGCGGCCGTGGGAGAGATCAGCCGGGGCGCGACCTGGGTCAAGTTGATCGCTGACTTTCCCGACCTGAACGGCGGTCCCGACCTGCAGCCGACCTACGGCTACGACGCCATCGCCGCGCTGACCGAGGCCGTGCACGAGGCCGGAGGACGCGTGGCGGCGCACTCGACCTCGGCGTTCGCCGGCCGGCTCATCACCGCCGGAGTCGACTCGATCGAGCACGGCACCGGGCTGGACGAGGACGCCATCAAGGCGATGGCAAATCGCGGCACGGCGTGGAGCCCGACGCTCACCGCAACGCTAGGTCACCTGGACGCAGAAGCGCGTCCCGACGTGCGCAGCATGCTCGGCGAAGTCCGCGACCGGTTCGCGTTCCTGCTGCCGCTGGCCATCAGCCTGGGCGTGCCAGTGCTGGCCGGCACCGACGTGGTGGGGTCGCTCCCGCGCGAGGTGGCGTTGCTGGCCAGCCTCGGCCTGTCCCCGAGCCAGGCCCTGGCCGCCGCCAGCACCTGGCCACGGCAGTACATCGGGACGGCGGCACGTGCCGACATCGTTACCTATCACCACGACCCGCGCGATGACCCGGATCACCTGGCCAGCCCGGCGGCGGTGGTGGTCGGCGGAACCCGGCTCCGCTGAGCGTGCGGCACACGCCAGGCTAGCGGCCTGGAAGCCGCGATCAGGTGGCGGCGAAAGGAGATTGGACATGACGGAACCGGCAACCGAGCCCGACCGGAGGCGCCGAAGCCAGCACTGGTTCGCCGCGACCGGCCGGTCCGGCATGGCCCATCGCTCGTGGCTGCGGAGCGAGGGATTCGGGCCCGACGTGTTCGACGGCCGCCCGGTGATCGGCATCGCGAGCACGTGGTCAGAACTGGTGCCCTGTAATGCGCACCTGGACCGGGTCGCGGCCGCGGTGAAGCGGGGCGTCTGGCAGGCCGGCGGATTCCCGCTCGAGTTCCCGACCATGGGCACGGGCGAGACGCTGATGCGCCCGACCGCGATGTTGTACCGCAACCTGCTCGCGATGGAGGCCGAGGAGCTGATGCGCGCCAACCCGCTCGACGGGGTCGTGCTGCTCTCAGGCTGCGACAAGACCACGCCTGGCCTGCTCATGGCCGCGGCGAGCGTTGACTTGCCGGCCGTCATGGTGACCGGTGGCCCGATGCTGAACGGGAAGTTCCAGGGCCGCGACGTCGGGTCGGGCACCGACGTCTGGCGGTTCGAGGCCGAGGTCAAAGCCGGGCGGATGACGCAGGGCGAGTTCCGGGCCTCCGAGAGCTGCATGGCCCGCTCCAACGGGCACTGCATGACGATGGGCACGGCCTCGACAATGGCGTGCATGGCAGAGGCGCTGGGAATGCAGCTCCCCGGCTCGGCCGCGTGGCCGGCGGTCGACACCCGCCGCATGGAGATCGCACAGGAGGCCGGACGGCGCATTGTCGCGATGGTCGAGGAGGACCTGCGGCCGAGCCGCGTCCTCACCAGGGCGGCCTTCGAGAACGCGATCAAGGCCAACGCCGCGATCGGCGGCTCGACCAATGCCGTCATCCACCTGCTCGCGATCGCCGGCCGCGCCGGCGTAGAGCTGGACCTGAGCGACTTCGACGAGCTGGCGCGCAAGGTCCCGACCGTCGTCGACCTGATGCCGTCCGGGCGGTACCTGATGGAGGACTTCTGCTACGCCGGCGGGCTGCCGGTCGTGCTGCGGCAGCTAGACGAGGCGGGCCTGCTGGCCGGCGAGCAGATCACCGTGACCGGCCAGGCGATCGGCGCGATCAATGCGGCCGCGGAGTGCTGGAACCGCGAGGTGATCAGGACAATGACGGAGCCGCTGCTGCCGGCCGGATCAGGGACCGCGGTACTGCGCGGCAATCTGTGCCCCGGCGGTGCCGTAATCAAGCAGTCAGCGGCCTCGCCTAGCCTGATGAACCATCGCGGCCGCGCGGTCGTGTTCGACTCACCCGAGGACTACCACGCCGTCTGCGATGAGCCCGAACTCGACGTGCACTCCGGTGATGTGCTGGTCATCCGCGGCGCGGGACCGCGCGGTTACCCCGGCATGCCGGAGGTGTCGAACGTCCCGCTACCCGCCAAGCTCCTGGCTCAAGGCGTCACCGACATGGTGCGGATATGCGACGGCCGGATGAGCGGGACCGCTTACGGCACGGTCGTCTTGCATGTCTCGCCCGAGGCCGCCGTCGGCGGTCCGCTGGCTCTGGTGGAGACGGGCGACGACATCACGCTGAACGTACCGGGGCGCACGCTGACGCTCGAGTTGCCCGACGCCGAACTCGCGCGGCGGCATGCGGCGTGGCGCCCGCCGGGCAACGGGGCGCCCTCGGGTTACGCCTGGCTCTACGACCAGCACGTCATGCAGGCCGAGTTCGGTGCCGATCTGGACTTCTTGCGCGGGCGTCGTGGTCATGAGGTACCGCGCGACTCGCACTGACCGGCAGGCGGTCCCAAGCTGGTGCGCAGGCTATGACCTCGGCGGCTCACGGTGACCGGATCCTACGGCCATGTGCTCGGCGAGCCGCTCGACCGCGGTGCGGAGCCGCCGGAAATAAGCGGCACGGCTCATGCAGAGCCTCGAGGCCGCCTCCTCATGACTGCGGAGCGGCTCGAGATAGCCCGCGATCAGCACGCTGTGCAGGAGTTTCTCGGTCTCGCTGTCGCCGAACGCCTCCGCCGCGGCCCTGCGGACGAGATCCCGCACGTACTCGGCTCGTTCCGCTACAGAACTGCCGCGGGCGATCGGGCTTCGCGCAAGCTCCCGCGGCACCCTGAAGTTCTTCAGCAACTCGCGCACGGTCTCCAGGTCCACGACCGGCGCGCGAACCGGCTCGGCGCTGGCGGGCCTGGGCAGGCCAAGCTCGGCGTAGATCTGGTTGCGGACGAGCGCGAACAGGCCGCCAGGTCCGTAGTCCAGCCGGTAGCACAGCAACTGCAGGGTGTCGAACATCGCGTCGAGTTCCGGCACGTGCTGCGCGCCGATGGCCTTCGCGAAGTCGATCGCCCCGCGGACTCTGGTGTCGATCGGCAGGTAAGCAAAGCGCGGACTGACCGCGCCTGACCGCAGCACGCCTGCGATCCCGAGCATTGCCTGGACCTTGCCCTCGCCGCTGAAGTCCACCGCCGACTGCCAGAGCACGGAGTCGCCGAGTCCGGCGTTGGCGCGCGCATGCGCGAGCCACGGCCCCATCAGCGGGTCGCTGTCGGCGAAACTCGGCGCGGTGGCCAGGCTCATGCACACCATGTAGCCGCACATCTGATCGCTGTCATCGCGGGCGATGGCAACCCGCGCCGGCGCCTCGGTGAAGTAGCGCAGGATCGCGGGCCACAGAGTCGGGTCGGAGCCGACGCTCCGGCCGCGCCGGGCCTGCTCGGCGTCGCCCGGCCGGACCGTGTCGATCCGCATGCCGAGACTCCCGTCCCAGCCGAAACCCCACTTGATCAGTGGGTTCTCGACCAGGTGAGCCATGTCGATGATGAGCAGCGGATCCCCGGCGATGGCCCGCTCATAGAGGTAGTCGGCGATCTTCCTGCGCAGGTCGCGCTCGAGGTCGGGGTTACGCAGCCGGAGATCGGCCAGCAGCACCTTGCGAACCAGGTCATGCATCATGACGCCGTTGCCGAGCGGCTCAGTCACCGTCAGTCCCGACAGCTGCCGGTACGCCTCCCCGGCGTCCTCGTCGGGCAGCACGGCCCGCAGCAACTCGGGGCTTGTCGACCTGGCGACCACGGCAATGCTGAGCGCGGACGGCCGGACGTCCTGCAACTCGGTCTCGACCAGCCGGTGCAACAGCGACCTCAGAATGTCAGGCCGATCCGGCGACCTGGCCGCATTCCAGCCCGCGTCGGCGTTGGCAGCGTCGGCCGCGAGCGCCAGCGCGAGCGGCGACCCGGCGGCCCAGTCGACGATAGCCGGGACGCGCTCGTCAAAGACGCCGTGGGCGGCGAGCAGGCTACTGGCCTCATCGGGCGGCATGGCGGCGAGGTCTAGCCGGGCGGTGACCGACTCCCAGCCGCCCGCGAACCAGCCAGGGTCGGGAACGCCGCGGCCGGCGATCACCACGAGCGACGCGTCCGGGAGCGTCGGGAGCAGTTCGTGCCGCAGGTGCGGATCGAGCGCGGTCATCTGCTCGTAGGAATCGAGCAGTATCACCGGCCGGTCGTCGCCTGCGACCGCGCGCAATGTGTCGTCGAGCGCGCTGCCCGGTCCAAGCTCGCGGCCATCCAGGGTCACAACGGTCCGGCCACGGTCCCTGGCGCGTCGGCCGACCTCGCGCAGCAGCGTGCTCTTGCCGATCCCGCCGGGACCGCAGACGTGCACGACGCTCGCCGGCGGGTCGGCGGCGTCAAGGCACTGGTCGAGGAAGGCGATCTCGGTGCGCCGCCCGGTGAACCGGCGGCGGTCCCGGTCCTCAAGCCGAGCGGCGAGCGTCCGGCGCGGCTCGTCTCTCATTGTTCCATCCTGGCGAGCAAGTTGCTGTCCGCGTTCGCCAGATGCGCGGCGTGACCGGGACTGCGACACGGTCAGCGTACCAAACAGAGACTTGAGTGATATTGCGGTGAGCAATGGCCTAGCGCATGGTGGAGCGCGACGTGTCGTGCGGCGCTTCGGACGGAAATGGAGGGATAGGACCAGGCCTGATGGAAACGCTCAACTGCGCGAGGGATGCGAAGGACGGCCTTGCGGCAGCACCGTTGGAGGAGGCGGCTGCCGCCAGGACCAGGCCCGACTTCGAGCCCATCGCGGGAGTCGCGCTTGATCAGTTCGCCGCGGTGTCCAAGGGCATCGCCGCCTATAACTACGACCGGTCCAGGCTCGCCGAGGTGGCTGCCTCGCAAGGCATCGACCCGGTTAGCTGGGAGGCCGCATCGCAGGGGTGGACTAGTCGCATTCGGGCCAGCCCGGCCATCGCTCAGTTGTTTAATCAGCTATACCGGGCGAGCTGACCGGAGGCGATGCGCGGCGCGTCACAAACCTCTGAACCTGGTCAGCCTCGCTGACCGGTACCGGCCGGGACGGTATGCCGCCGTCCCGGAGGCCCACGTCATGGCAGCGGGCCGGGTACTCGCACGCATAGGTGGGGAGTGCGAGAACCCGGCCAGCTGTGCGTCGGCCGGTTGACGCCGTCAACGCGCACTATCCTGAGGTCGTGCTGTCCACGCGTGACCGGTTGATCGATGCTGCCGCTCGGCTGCTCGACCAGGGCGGCCCGGCCGCCGTGACGCTGCGCGAGGTCGGCCGGCTGGCGGGAGTCTCGCACAACGCTCCGTACAAGCACTTCGCCGACAAGGAAGACCTGCTCGCCGCCGTCGCCGCCCGCGAACTGGCCCGGCCGCCGCGGCCTGCTCGCCGCGGATCCGGCTCGCCCGCCGAGGCCCTCAGTCAGATGATGCACGGGTACGTCGACTGGGCGATGCGCCATCCGGCCAGATTCAAGCTCACGTTCGGGTCCTGGTCGGTCGACTCCGCGGAGCTGGGCGCCGCCGCCACGGCGGCGCGGACGGCGCTGGTGGCGGCCGTTTCGGCGGCGCAGGCGAGCAGGGACCTCCCGCAAGGGGACCCCGAGCGACTGGCCGCGCTCATTCAGGCCACCACGCACGGAGCTGTCGACCTGGCCCTCAGCGGACACCTCGCGAGGAGCGGCAAGGGTCACGCCGATCCGAAGGACCTGGTCGATGACCTGCTCGGCTACCTCAGCTCCTAGTACGAGCGCGGAAGGCCGAGGACGTGCTCGGCCACGTAGTTGAGTACCATCTCCTGGGGGACAGGAGCGATCCGCATCAGCCGGGCCTCGCGCCAGTACCTTTCGACGTGGTATTCGCTGGCGTAGCCAAGTCCGCCGTGAACCTGCACGGCGGCATCGGCCGCCTCGAAACCTGCCTCGGCCGCGAGGAACTTGGCCAGGTTCGCCTGCTCGCCGCACGGCAGGCCCGCGTCGATCCGCCAGGACGCCTCCCGGATCGCGAGTTCCGCGGCGGCCAGCCGCGCATGCGCGGTCGCGAGCGGGAACGAGACGCCCTGGTTCTGCCCGATGGGACGGCCGAACACCGTCCGCTCCTTTGCGTACCCGACAGCTCGCCGCAACGCAGCCCGGCCGGTGCCGAGCGCTTCGGCTGCCACGAGCACCCGCTCGGCGTTGAGGCCGTCTAGCAGGTAGTAGAAGCCCTGGCCCTCCTCCCCGACCCGGTTCGTGCCGTCCACGTAGAGCCCGTCGTAGGTGACCTCGCACGACGCGACGGCATTACGCCCCAGCTTCCGGATCGGGCTGACGCTGACCGCCGGATCGCGAAGGCCCGCGATGAGCAGCGTCAGACCGTCTGTCCGCCGCGTGCAGTCTCGCGCCGCAGTGGTGCGGGTGAGCAGGAGAACGCACTCCGATTCCAGGGCCTTCGACGTCCAGAGCTTGCGTCCGGTGACCCGGTAGCCCTCGCCGTCGGGCTCCGCGCGCGTTCTAATCGCGGTCGTGTCCAGGCCGGCATCCGGCTCGGTGACGCCGAACGCGACGTGCAGCTCCCCTGCGGCGACCCTGGGCAGGTAGCGCCGCTTGAGGTCCGCCGAGCCGTGCAGCAGCACGGGATGCATGCCGAAGATCGACATGTGGATGCTGCTGGCGCCGTTCATGCAGGCCCCGGACGCGGCTACTTCCTCCAGGACGATGGAGGCTTCGGTGATGCCGCGGCCGCCGCCGCCGTACTCGGCCGGGATGGCGATGCCGACCCAGCCACCCGCGGCCATGGCCTCGTAGAACTCCCACGGGAAGGCGCGGGAGTCGTCATGCTCGGCCCAGTATTCGTCGGGGAACGAGGCGCATACCTCACGGACCGCCGCACGGATCAGCAGGTGGTCTGGATCAGCGCTGAAATCCACCGCATCACCCCTCCTCCCGCTCGGGGTCGATGCAGGGAGGGTATAGGCCCCGCGCAATAACCGGTCGCCTGGACAGCGACCGGATGCGCACTGCTGAGCGTTACGTCCGCCGCATCTGCCGACGCCGCAGGATGAGCCTGATGAGCCTGCGAATGAGGAAGAACACGATGTCACCTCCTGCCCGGGCGCGGCCCCAGGCACTGCTGTCGTCGTGATGGTTGAGTCGTTTGCTTCCGGTACTTCCGGCTTGGTCTAACTGTGGCAGGTTGGCCGCACAGGCTGATAGCGCATCCCGCGGCGTCGCTTGCCAGCAAGGTCGAGGCGTACCGTTAAAGGGTGAAACCGTACCGTGCCCAGGGCTGGTATCGCGATCCGTTCCACCTGCACGAGGACCGTTACTTCTCGGCGGGCGAGCCGACCAAGCTCGTGCGCGATGGCGGCCAGGAATGCCAGGACGAGCCGCCCGACCAGCCGTACGCTGCCGCCGACCTCGTGCGCGCGCCGGACGGCGAGGACGACATCTCGGGTCGTGACCTCCTCAGGGCAGATGATGCAGAGCGCCGTGGCGTCGGCGCCCGCCTCCGTCGGGCGGACGACGCGAGCCTCGATCCGCCGTACTCGGCCGATGCCGCTAAGCGCAGGGTGTTCGACGTGTTCGACCAGACGATGCCACCCATCTGACTCGCGACCTGCCGGATCGCGGAGCTGATCCGGCTGCTCCCTAGGATGCGCCTGATCCGGCGCGTAGTGTCCACGTGAGGGCCGGGCTGGTAAATGCTTCCCCTGCGTGCTGCCACCGGCCGGTCTCCTCCCAATCCGCCTGCGTATACCCGGTGACCTCTGCAAGCGCGCCCAGCTCGGCTGGATCGACCCCGTTGCGGGGTTCTATCGGGTGGCCCCGAGCCTGCAGGTACCGACACAGCTCCGCGTACCGGTCGGCCGGCATCGGGACTGCGTCGACGACGGTGAACGTGCCGCCGGGTTCAAGCACCCGGCGGACCTCACGCAAGATGGCCGTCAGGTCGAGGATGTGGTGCAGCATGCCCCTGGCGAGCACGCCGCTGACCGAGCCATCCGCGAGCGGCAGCCGGAGCGCGTCCGCTACCAGGCAGACCGGGCCGGGCCGATCGCAGGCGGTGGATGCCCTGGCGGCCCGTACCGCGGCGAAGTCCCGGTCGATCCCGATCTGCGCATTCGGCGCGGGGTGGCTCCCGCAACCCAGCTCGAGCACGTACTTCCGCGCCGGGCCAGGAGGTTCCGCTCTGCCCATATCAGCGGTTCCCCTTCGGCCTCTTGCGGACGAGCATCACTTCGGTATCGCCCGGCCAGTCCCAGAAGACCCCATCGGGCGATCGCTCCCTCAGCAGCTCTCGCACGTCGTCGGCGAATTCTTCGACACGATCGCCGAACAGGTGCGGGGCGGCGAAGGACATGGAGAAGTAATTGGACAGTACGCCCTCGACATCTAGCACGTGGTCAGGGACTCCGGGCGCGAAGATCACCCGTGGTGCGCCGAACCGGCTGCTGGCCAGAGCGTCCTGGAGGCTGAGGGCCTGAACCGGCGGGGTGCTCCGGCCCGCTCGCCCCGTCGATCCGAGGTAATTC
>JASHUG010000495.1 GCA_030040155.1 Streptosporangiaceae bacterium
CCGGCCAGATAGTGCTCGGAGAAGTCGACGTTGTAGTGCGTCGCGATGAACGCCGTCGACGGCCGGGATCCGGTCGGCCGGTGGTAGATGCCCTGGCACGGATGCCCGCCGGCACCTGCCCGGCCGGCCACCGGCGAGGGCAGGCCGACGAACTCGCGCTCGGTGCCGGCCATGGCTGCTCCGTTCTTGGCGCGCAAATAGAACCGAGTCTAAATTTGTAGTGCGTCGTGAGGAGAAGTCATGGAGTGGCGGAACGAGGAATTCGACCTGGGCGGCGGCAACGCGCTGGCGTTCTTCTGGTTCCCCGATGCGCCCGACCCGGTGCCCGGTGTATCGGCGCCGGTCACGGTGCCGGGCATCGGCGACTGGACTAGCGCGGTCGGCTCGATGAACCACGTCGCGTTCAACGTGCCGCAGGAGAAGTTCCTTGAGTACCGGGACAAGCTCAAGGCCAAGGGCGTGCGGGTCAGTCCGATCCTCGATCACGACGACAGCATCCTCGGCGTCGCCCGCGAACTGCACCCCGGCGTTTTCGTCCGCTCGTTCTACTTCCAGGATCCGGACGGGATCCTGCTGGAGTTCGCCTGCTGGCGGCGGGTCATGGGCCAGCCGGACGACGTGCGGCACGAGCCAAAGACGGCGGCCGACCGCGTCGGCGTGCGGGTCTGAGGCTCACGCCGGCGGGGGTCGCGGGGTCCCACGTCGACAGTCCCGTCCGTTCTGCTAGAGCCAGCCGAGCCGCGCGCTGGCCACCTCGCTGTCGGGAGGCAGGCCGAGTTCGCCCGCCTTGACCTTGTCCAGCATGCTGCTGACTGCCCGCTGCACCTCGGGCACGCTGGCCCGCAGCTTGCCGGCATCGGCCGCGAGCTCGTCGTCTACATCGATGCCCGCGCCGGCGAGCAGTCCCTCCAGGTCGGCGAGCTGAGTGCCCAGCCACGCGACAGGGTCGCTCGACAGGCCGCGGTCGAAGACGCGGCGGTGCGGCTCCCAGTTGCTCATCTTCGGGTGGTGATGCGCGCGGTTCAGGCTGCCGGGCGGCCCGTCCGCGCTCTCCAGCAGGTCGACGCGCCACACCGGTTCGGCGATGGTGATCGGGCGGGCGGAGTAGAAAGAACCAGCCAGCTCACCCGGCGCCAGCATCCGGACCTCGAGGCGGACACCTCGTTCCGGTCCTTCCTGGCCTTTCGCCGGGTTGGGATCGATGAAGTAGATGTCGCCAAGCACGACTCCGATCCGGTCGAAGCCGAAGAGCTGCAGCATGAAGTCTCCTGCCCGATGCGCCTGCGGTTAGCCACATCCTCGCTGCCGGCTGCCCTGGACGCCAGTGCGGCGTCACGTGACAGCAGCGCTGCCCGAGAGGCTGGGCGGCGGGTCGGGCCGGTCCGTGCCCCGCGGGTCGGGCCGGTCGATGTTCCAGTGCCTGACCACGCTCGCGATCCAGGAGCGCTCGTCCGAGTCCGGGCTGGTGCGGGGCACGAGCGTGAACCGGCTGATGGCGCGCTGGCCGCCCTCGGCGTCCCCGTACAGGACGTCAATGGTCAGAACGTCGCCGGACCTGACCGCCGCGATCGCGTCGCCGTACTGAGGATCGTTGTCCGGCTCCCGGAATGCGGCCTGCCAGAAACCGATGTCGCTAGGCGCGATCAAGATGTCGCGCATGTGCGGGTGGAAGTCGGCCAGCGGCGGGTGACCATCGATCGACTGCCGCCCGACCGTGAACCGCCACCCGTGCAGCACCCCGATCCCCCGGCCGGCGTTTCGCACCGAGATGGCCAGGTACACGTTCCCGTTGTCGAGCTCGGCCGCGCCGCGCCCGCCCTGCACATACTCGATTTTCCCGTCGCCGTAGAGGATCTTCTGCGGGGTATCGTCCAGTCGCGAGGGCACCAGCAGCGGCCGCAGGCCGAGCAGCAGGGCCTGCTCGGCGACCCTGGCCGCGCGGTTGGCCGACCTGACCGCCCTGAAGGTCGCTATCGCAAGGATCAAGGTGCCGGCGGCCGTCGCGAGGTCTGCGTAGCTCGCCAGGTTGTTGTTCACGGCTGAACCGTACCCGAGGCCTCGGCACCGCCGCTTAGACCCCTATCCGCATCTGGCGGAGGGTATCCCGCGCTGCTAGCCTGGTTAACTCCTGATTAACGGAAGATGTCTATTGGTGGGTAGTTCGGCATTTCCCCAGTAACAGGGATAGATGAGGTTATGTAGTGCGTAGCGGCTCCAGCGAGTTCCTGCTCGACTGCGACCCTGGAGCCACGCCGGATGTCGCGAGCGCGGTGTCCAACGGCTCCGGCTGCACGTTCTCGCTTTCCGGTGATGCGACGGTTCGGCGCGTGCGCCGCACCTGGCTCGACACCTTCGACTGGCGGCTCTATCGGGCCGGGCTGGCGCTCGAGCAGGTGACTGCCTCCGGCCGCACCGAGCTCGTGCTGACCGGCCGCGACGGCGAGCGACTCGCGGTCGCCCAGGCCGGCTCCGCTAACGGCAGCGGCCAGCAGGCCCGCTGGCCAGCGTTGCTCGGCATACTGCCGCCCGGTCCGCTGCGCGAGCTGCTTGAGCCGGTCGTGGGCGTGCGCGCCTTGGCGCCTGTCGCAAAGGCGACGAGCCAGGTGCGGCAGCAACGCGTGCTGAACCCCGACGCCAAGACGGTCGCGTGGCTGGCGATTGACCAGATGTCGGTCAGCTATCCGGCCAGAGCACACGCGGCGCCGCGGCTGGCTGTGTCCGCGGTTCGTGGCTATCAGGCCCAGGCGGGCCGTCTCGGCTCGGTGCTCGCGACGATGCCTGGCGTCCGGCTCGCCGCCGGGATCGCGCTCGATGCAGCGCTGGCCGCTGCGGGCACCGAGCCCGCGCCGCGGACCGGGGACATCCAGCTGACCGCCGGCATGCCGTCCGCGGCCGCGATGGCTGTGATCCTGACGGCGCTGCTTGATGCCATCGAGGCCAACGTGCACGGCACAGTCCGTGACATCGACACCGAGTTCCTCCACGATCTGCGGGTGGCGGTGCGCCGGACCCGGTCGGCGCTCAAGCTCGCCGGCGGTGCGCTGCCAGGGGATCTCGCGGCCCGGTACCGGCCCGAGTTCAAGTGGCTCGGGGACCTGACCACGCCGACGCGAGACCTCGACGTGTACTTGCTCGGATTCGACCAGATGACGTCCGGCCTCGTAGCGGCGACTGGCCAGGACCTGACCCCGTTCCGTCAGTATCTCGAGCGAACCAGGACGACCGCCCATCGCGAGCTGGCGCGGGGCCTGAGATCGGCCAGGTTCGCGCGTCTCACGAGTCAGTGGCGAGCGGAGCTGGCCTCGGTGCGGGCTTCTGGCAAGCGCCTGGCCGTGGCCAAGTTCGCCGCTGAGCGGATCGCGGTCGCGCAGGGGCATGCGCTGCGCGCGGGGCGGCGCATCACCGCGGCCTCACCGCCCAGTGATCTGCACGACCTGCGCAAGCGCTGCAAGGAGCTGCGGTACCTGCTGGAGATGTTCGGGTCGCTGTACGACGCGGGGCAGCGCTGGCAAGCGGTACGCGAGTTGAAGGCACTGCAGGACTGCCTGGGTGCATTCCAGGACGCCGAGGTACAGCGGTCGGAGATCCACGCGTTCGCCGACCGGATGCTCGCCGAGCGCAGTGCTCCCGCGGCGACGCTGCTTGCCATGGGCGAGATCGCGGCGGACCTGGCCAGGCGCCAGCGCCAGGCCAGGATCGAGGTTGATGGCAGGTTCGCCGCGTTCGCCGGCCAGGCCGGCCAGTCACGACTGACGGCACTGACAGAGGCGGGCCCGTGAAGATCCTCGCGACGTACAACATCAAGGGTGGTGTCGGCAAGACGGCGACCGCGGTCAACCTGGGGTTCCTGGCGGCCAGGGACGGATACCGGGTACTGCTCTGGGACCTCGACCCGCAGGGCGCGGCCAGCTTCCTGTTCCGCATCAAGCCACGGGTCAAGGGCGGCGGCCAGGCACTGATCCACGGCAAGCGGCCGGTCGATGTCGCGATCAAGGGCACCGACTTCGAGAACCTGGACCTGCTGCCCGCGGACTTCACCTACCGCAACCTGGACCTCATGCTGGACGAAGCCAAACGCCCTGACCGCCGGCTCGCCAGCCTGCTGGCGCCGCTGAAGCGCGACTACGACCTCGTCATCCTTGACTGCCCGCCGAGCATCTCGCTGCTGTCGGAGAGCGTCCTGCATGCGGCCGACCTGCTGCTGGTACCGCTGATCCCGACCACGCTCTCGGTGCGCACGCTGGACCAGCTCACCGAGTTCGTGGCCGGCTTCAACGGGCACCGGCCGAAGGTGCTCGCGTTTTTCTCGATGATTGACCGGCGCAAGCGCCTGCACACGCAGATCGCGCAGGACCTGCCGGCGCAACGGCCCGATTTCGCCACGGCGGCGATTCCCGCGCTCTCGGTAATCGAGCAGATGTCGGTGCACCGCGCCCCGGTCACGGTGTTCTCGCCCAGGAGCCTGGCATCGAAGCAGTACGCGTCGCTCTGGCAGGAGGCCAGGGAACGGCTTAAGCTCCCCCAGCCGAGTTAGGCCGGCAGTCCCGAGCCGTGAAGCCGGACTGCGCGTACTGGGCCACGTACGGCCTCGGCAATGTGCATGCGCAGGTTGCCGGCCTGGATCTAACGATGCGTGAGGCCCGGAACGTCGCCGGCAACCGCCATGCCCGTCATGGCCGGAGGATAGCTCGCCGACACGTGACCCATCCGGTACGCAGCGTCATACCGAAGTCTTTATCACCAATTGAGCCGTCAAGTCATGCCAGCACGGAGCATCCTGTAAAGCAGGAACGCTATTCGCCCACAGGGGGGCCAGTGAGTCGCAGGGTGCTTCGGCTGGAGATTCCGGTCTTCCCGGAGCGCATGATGTTCCGGGTGCACGACCCCGTGGCGGACCCCGACGCTCCCGACGCGCCGGCGCCGCCGATCGACGCGCTGGTCAGCACCAGCCGCGACCAGCTGATCGTGGCGTGCGCCCAGCAGCACCTCGGCGTGCAGCTGACGGTCGAGGAGTGGGACGACGCTCCTCCGCCGTTCAGTGATGGCTATGAGGACGAGGCCAAGTGCGTGCTGTACCTTCGCGGCCAGCTCGCCGTCGACATGGGCTCTGGCGGGAAGGCCGTGGCCGGCCTGCGGCTGTCGGGCGGAGTCGGCGACTACGGTGTGCGCATCTACACCAGGAACCGCGCCGCCGCGCTGCAGAGTTATGCCGAGCTCTTCGAGCAGCATGACGACCCGCTCAGCGATGACTTCCAGCAGGCGCGCAAGCAGCTTGAGGGCATGGAGCAGTACCTACTGCAGCTCTGGCGGGAGTCGTAAGCGCGGTCCGCCCTGGCCGTTAGCCAGGTGGCGCAGTTGACCGCTGCGCGTCCTTCGCCGTGCCAGCGGTCTTCGCGTCCTTCGCGCCGGCCGGCGCCTTGGCCGCCTTGACGGTAGCCGAATTGCTGCGCGCGGCAGTTGCGCTCTTGGCGGACGGCGTCGTTCTGGCCGCGGCCGAGGGCGTGCCCCGCGGCGCCTGGTCGTTCCGCACGTGATGAGCGAACGGGCTGATCACGAAGACCATGACCGTGACCGCAGCGATGAGCGTGAGCGCGAGGACACCGCCAACCGTGCGAGCGTGCTGTAGCTTCATGTGACCCGGCAGCCGCGGCTGTCCGAACGAGCCGAGACGTGCCGCAAGCCGGGGATCGTCAGCGGCGAGATTGCGCTCCATCTCGTCAAGGATGCGCTGCTCATCCTGCGACAAGGCCACAGCGCCACCTCCCGGGAGATGCCTACCTCCGGGCCTGCTCCCCGCCCAGGCCCTTCCATTCATTTTTTACTAGGCCTTTGCTGACGGCAAGAGGAAGCTGAGTTGGCGCTGCTGGATCGGCGCTCGCCGCCGAGCCCAAGGTCCCGAATCGCCCGGCGATGATCCGTTAAGTCTTGTCACGGGATTGCGTGGCAAGACTTACCTGATCATGCTCACAGCCCGCGCCGATGGACCGCACCGGCTTTGGCTCGTCGAAAAGATATTTGAGAAAGTCGAACACTTATTCTACAGTGGCCAGCATGCGCTGGGACGGTTTGCGGCTGGCCGGTGAAGGCGGCCAGGACGGCGCGGCGACGCCCGCCCTGTTCGAGCGCGCGGCCGTGACGCGGACCTTCGACACGCCGGGCTTTCGCGGCATCACGTTCCACGAAGTGCACGCCAAGTCGATCATCAGCAAGGTCCCCGAGGCCTCGCGGGTGCCGTTCCGGTGGACGATCAACCCCTACCGAGGCTGCAGCCATGCATGTACCTACTGCCTGGCAGGTGAGACCCCGGTCCTGATGGCCGACGGTCGCACCAGGCCGATCGCGGAACTTCGTCCGGGCGATGCGATCTACGGGACAATCCGCCGCGGCCACTGCCGCCGCTACGTTGAGACCACCGTGCTGGCGCACTGGCAAACGGTCAAGGCGAGCCACCGGGTCACGCTCGAGGACGGCACCAGCCTGATTGCCAGCGGCGATCACCGGTTCCTCACCGGCCGCGGCTGGAGGCACGTCACCGGGACCGGGCCGGACGCTACTTGCCGGCCGCACCTGGCGCCGGGCAGCCAGTTGCTGGGTCCTGGCACGTTCGGCGACGCCGTGATCGCCGGCGTCGCGCTTCGGGGCGACGCGAGCCTGAAGGTGACGTCAATCGAGCCGCTCGGACGCGCGCTGCCGATGTATGACATCACGACGGGCACCGGGGACTTCATCGCCAACGGCGTGATCAGCCACAATTGCTTCGCCCGGAACACGCACACCTACCTCGACATGGATGCCGGGCACGACTTCGACACGCAGATCGTGGTCAAGGTCAACGCGGTCGAGTTGCTGCGCAAGGAACTGGCGGCACCGCGCTGGCGCGGTGAGCACATCGCGATGGGCACGAACGTCGACTGCTACCAGCGGGCCGAGGGCCGCTACCAGCTCATGCCCGGCATCATCCAGGCGCTCACGCAGGCGGCGAACCCGTTCTCAATACTCACCAAGGGCACGCTGATACTGCGCGACACCGACCTGCTGGCGGCGGCGGCCGAGGTCACCGACGTCGGGCTTAACGTCTCGGTCGGATTTGTCGATAAAGAGCTTTCTCGACTAATTGAGTCCGGCACGCCCGCACCCGAGCGCCGGCTGGCAGCGTGCGCGGAGCTGAACGAGCGCGGCCTGCGGTGCGGCGTGCTCATGGGACCGGTGATCCCCTACCTCAGCGACTCGCCCGAGGCGCTGGACCGCACGGTCAGGCAGATCGCGGCGTCCGGTGCCGCGCACGTGACCCCGATCGTGCTGCACCTGCGGACCGGCGCGCGGGAGTGGTTCCTGAGCTGGCTGCAGGAGAACCGGCCGGACCTGGTCGGTCCCTATGCGCAGCTGTACGGACGCCGCGCCTACGCTCCGGCGGACTACCAGCGCAAGATCGCCGATCAGGTGACGGAGCTGGCGGCAAAGTACGGAGTCGGCCGGGCGAGCCCGTCAGGCGCGCGCCGCCTGCGGGTGACGCCGCGGGGCGACTGGCCGGACGGGCTCGCGCCGAGCGCTGATGACAGCCAGAAGACGCCGCCTGCCGAGGAGCCGACTGATATCCAGCTCACGCTGCTATGAGCCGCCGGTCACCGGCAGGCCCGCCGCCTGCCAGGCCCGGAATCCGCCGGCCAGGTCAGTGGCCTGGTATATGCCGAGTTCCTGCAGCGCGGCGGCGGCCAGGCTGGATGTGTAGCCCTCCGAGCAGACCACGATGACCCGTAGGTCGTAACTGGCGAACGGCAGCCGGGCCTTCGACGCCGGATCGAACCGCCACTCCAGGACGTTGCGCTCGATGATCAGCGCGCCGGGGATCTCGCCTTCCGCGGCTCGCTGCGCGGCCGGACGGATGTCGACCAGGACGGCGCCGACGTCGACCGCCGCGCGGGCTTGCGCCGGGCTCAGTCGCGCAAGCCGGGTCCTGGCCCTGGCCAGCACCTCGTCGATGGTGAGCGCCCCCGCTGACATGCTCACCAGTCCAGTTCCGCGTGGTCCGTGCGCACCAGGGTCAGCCCGGACGGCGTCATCTCGTACCGGCGCATGGCTGTCAGCGGCGGCGAGTAGGCATGCACGCTGACCGCCGGGGCGGCTGAGACGTTGGCCATGTCGTGCAGATGCTGCTCGCCGAAGGACCTGACCGTGCCCTGGCGGGCTGGCCGGTGCCGCAGCTGGCAGCTGCCCGCCTGAGCGAGGGTCTCCTGCAGCTCGCCCTGGACGACCGCGAATGCGCCCGCGGCCTCGCCGTGATCGTGCAGGCCGGTCCGCTGGCCGGGCAGCCAGCTCAGCAGCCAGATCTCGTAGTCCTCGGTGAGTTCTAGCCGGCCGAACCAGC
This sequence comes from Streptosporangiaceae bacterium, assembly GCA_030040155.1. Lineage (GTDB taxonomy): Bacteria > Actinomycetota > Actinomycetes > Streptosporangiales > Streptosporangiaceae > JAJYUU01. The sequence goes on from JASHUG010000495.1 coordinate 8,366, forward strand.
GCTCGTCGGCGGAAAACATCACCCGTTCCAGCCACTGGTCCGCGCTCGCGACCTGGCGCACCAGGCGGCCCAGCCGAGCCGGGCCCAGTCCGCCCCCGCCGGCGCGCGTTCGCGGTTCCGCCTGCGCCGTGGTCGCGATGGCGAGCGCTGCCTGACTGGCCGTGGCACCGGGCGGGAATGGCATCCTATCAATCCAATCGAGTTAGTTGGTAATGTTGCTACGGTAGCACGCCGCCTGCCGTCACGCAGGTAACCCGGCTTTACGCTGATCACAAGGGGCTCATGGGATGGGTCACGGGATGCCTGGGCAAGAGCGCGGGAGGAGGCGGCCGTGCCAGCGAGACCAGAGGCGGCGACCACCGCCCGGCCGGCTACCGCCCGCCCCCATCGCGCCTCCGGCCCTGGCGTGGCCGATGTGGCTGCGGTTGCGGTGGGCGGCGGGCTGGGCGGCGTGGTCCGCTATCTGCTGAGCGGCCCGTTTCCGGCCGGCCACGGCTTCCCCTGGGCGATCTTCGCCGTCAACGTGTCCGGCTGCTTCCTGCTCGGCCTGCTGATGGTCTACATGCTGGAAGTCTGGCCCCCGCGCCGGTTCCTGCGGCCGTTCCTGGCGGTCGGTGTGCTCGGCGGGTACACGACCTTCTCCACGTACGCGGCCGGTGTCATGACCTTGCTCACCGGGCACGCCGTGGCACTAGCCGATGCCTATGCTCTGAGCAGCGTGCTCGCCGGCCTGATAGCGGTCTGGGCCGGCCTCAAGACGGGCCGGGTCGCCGCGACCAGGCCGGGAGGTGGTCGATGACACTGCAGGGGCCGGCCCGGCGCATCACGATCTTCATCGGCGAGTCGGATCGCTACAACCACAAGCCGCTCTACGCCGAGATCGTGCACCGGGCGCATCATCGCGGGCTCGCGGGCGCCAGCGTGTTCCGCGGGATCGAGGGCTACGGGGCCTCTTCGCGCATTCACACGAGCAGGCTGTTGTCGCTGAGCGAGGACCTGCCGATGGCCATCATCATCGTGGACACGCAGGACAGGATCGAGCAGTTCCTTGACGACATCGCCGAACTCGTGACCGGCGGCCTGATCATTGTCGAAGACGTGCACGTACACACGTACGCGGGCGGCAGCCAGTCGTGATGCTGGTGCTTGTGCTGGCAGGCGGGATGATCGGCGCACCCGCCAGGTACCTGGCCGACCGCGCCGTGCAGGCCAGGCACGACACCGTGTTTCCCTGGGGCACCTTCGCCGTCAACATGGCCGGATCGGCTCTGCTCGGCTTCCTGCTTGGCGCCCAGCGGCATCTCGGCCTGCCAGCACCGGTGCTGGCCCTGCTGGGCACCGGCTTCTGCGGCGGGCTGACGACCTTCTCGACGTTCGGTTACGAGACGCTGCGGCTGCTTGAGGACGGCGCGATCGTAGAGGCCGGGGTGAACGTGGTCGGCAGTCTCGCCGTCGGCGTGCTGGCGGCGTGGCTCGGCTTCCTCCTTGCGGGCGCGCTGTTACCGTGGCGTCGGCCAGATCCCGGCGGCTGGCATGGCAATGGCCGCACGTAAAGTGGACTGTCTGAGAAACTCCGGAATGCCAGGGAGCGGCCGATGTCACCAGGCTTGGCTGTCAAGACAGTCAAGGTGCCTAACCCCGGTGACCTGCTGACCCGGCTGCCCGGCCCGGAGGCGTGCGCCTGGATCCATGAAGGTGACGGCATCGTCGGCTGGGGCGAGGCCGCCCGGCTGACCCTGCCGGCCGGCCCGGACCGGTTCGCCGCCAGCGAGACGTGGCTGGCCGGGCTGTTCGATGCGGCCGACATTACCGACGACGTGTGCCTGCCAGGAACCGGGCCGGTCGCGTTCGGCAGCTTCACTTTTGACCCGCGCTCGGACGGCTCGGTCCTGATCGTGCCCGCCACGATCGTGGCCCGCCGCGGCGGCGTCGCGTGGCTGACCACGATCACCGGACCTAGCGTCAGGGAACACGTCAGCGCGGCTGCCTACCCGCCGGATGAGGTCAGGTGGAGCGATGGCAGCCTGACGGCGCCGCAGTGGGAGCAGGCCGTCACCGCCGCGGTAACCAGGATCAAGGCCGGCGAGCTGCGCAAGGTCGTGCTGGCCCGCGACCTGTACGCGTCCTCATCCGCCCCGATCGATAGCCGGATCCTGCTGGCCCGGCTGGCCGCCAGGGCGCCTGGCTGTTACACGTTCGCGTGCGCCGGACTGGTCGGAGCAACGCCGGAACTGCTGATCCAGCGCGAAGGCCGGGACGTCAGCTCGCTCGTCCTGGCCGGGACGATGGCGCGCGGCGGAAGCCAGGCCGACGACGCGGCGCTCAGCGCGGCCCTGCTGGCGTCGCCCAAGGACGCCGAGGAGCATCAGTACTCGGTGGACTCGGTGCGCGACCTACTGGCGCCGTTGTGCGGGCGGCTCGCGGTCGATCCCGCGCCGTTCCTGCTGCAGATGGCCGACTACCAGCACCTGGCCACCAAGGTCACGGGCGTCCTCGCCGGCGAGGCCTCTGCCCTGAGACTGGCCGCTTCGCTGCACCCGACGGCGGCGATCTGCGGCACGCCGACCGAGACGGCACTGCAGCTGATCCGTGAGCTTGAGGGGATGGACCGCGGCCGCTATTCCGGCCCGGTCGGCTGGGTCGACTACCGTGGGAATGGCGAGTGGGGAATCGCGCTTCGCTGCGGCGAAGTCAACGGCAGCCGGGCGCGGCTATTTGCCGGGTGCGGGATCGTCGCGGGGTCGCAGGCCGCGGCCGAGCTGACCGAGACCGAAACCAAGTTCCGGCCCATGCGCCGGGCACTCGAGGGCTGACGCGCAGGCGCCGAGGGGAAGGATGTGCCAGCCGTGGCACAGCAGAGCAACGATGCCGACTGGGTGGCCAGGTTCGCCGACGAGGTCGTCGCCGAATCGCAGCGGCGCGCGCCAGGAAAGCCGGTCGTCGTGGCATCGGGCATCAGCCCGTCGGGGCCGATCCACCTGGGCAACCTGCGCGAGATCATGGTCCCGCACTTCGTGGCCGACGAGATCCGGCGCCGCGGGATCGAGTGCGATCACGTTCTGTCCTGGGATGACTTTGACCGCCTGCGGCGGGTGCCGGCCGACATCGATCAGTCGTGGCGAGCGCACATCGGCAGGCCGCTGACCTCTGTCCCGGCACCGCCCGGCAGCGCGTATCCGAACTGGGCCGACCACTTCAGGGCGCCGATGGCCGAGGCCCTGGACCGGCTCGGCGTGGAGTACCGCGGCGTCAGCCAGACGCAGATGTACACCTCGGGCGCTTACGTCGACCAGGTTCTGCTGGCCATGCGCGAGCGCGATCGCATCGACGCCGTGCTCGCGGAGTACCGCACGAAGCCCAAGCCGCCGGCGGCGCCCAGCGTCATCCGGGCCGGCGATGCGACTGCCGAGCAGGTCGCGCAGGAGGAAGCGGCGCGGCTTGCGGCGGAGGGGTCGGGCGCGGCGGCGGAGGAGGACGGCCGGACGAGTGCCGGCTACTTCCCCTACAAGCCGTACTGCACGGCCTGCGACACCGACATGACCACCGTCACCAGCTATGACGACCAGACGACGCAGATGTCGTACACCTGCGCGTGCGGGCATTCGGAGACGGTCAAGCTGAGCGAGTTTCGCCGCGGCAAGCTGGTGTGGAAGGTCGACTGGCCGATGCGCTGGGCCTACGAGGGCGTGATTTTCGAGCCGTCCGGGGTCGACCACCAGTCACCGGGCTCGTCGTTCGTTGTCGGCGGGCGGCTGGTCAGCGAGATCTTCGGCGGGCACCAGCCCATCGGCCCGATGTACGCGTTCGTCGGCATCGTCGGGATGTCGAAGATGTCGAGTTCCCGGGGCCGGGTTCCCACCCCCGCGGACGCACTGCAGATCATGGAGGAGCCGCTGCTGCGCTGGCTGTATGCCCGGCGCAGGCCGCAGCAGTCGTTCACGATTGCCTTCGACGCCGAGCTGCACCGCCTGTACGACGAGTGGGACGCGGTGGAGCGCAAGATGGCCGAGGGCACCGCGTCCGACCTCGACGCCAGCTCCTACGACCGGGCGATCAGGACCGCCGCGCGCGAGCTGCCGCGCACGCCCCGGCCGCTGCCGTACCGGACGCTGGCCTCGATCGCCGACATCACGACCGGCAACGCCGACCAGATACTGCGCATCCTGAGCGACACCGATTCTGCGCACACGATCGGCTCGCTCGACGAAGTCAGGCCGCGGCTGGACCGCGCCGAAACCTGGGTCGCGACCCAGCTCGATCCGCAGGAACGCACGCGGCTCCGCGACGACGCGGATGTCGCGGCGCTGGATGCGCTGAGCGACGCCGAGCGCGGAGCGCTGAAGCTGCTGCTTGACGGGCTGGACGCGCACTGGTCGCTGGACGGGCTCTCGCAGCTGGTCTACGCCGTGCCCAAGTTGCAGGCCGGCCTGCCGGCCGGCGCGAAGCCGACGCCCGAGATCAAGGCGGCCCAGCGCGCGTTCTTCGCGCTCGTCTACGGGCTGATGCTTGGCAAGCAGACCGGGCCGCGGCTGCCGACCCTGCTGCTGGCCGCAGGCCAGGACCGGGTGCGCAGGCTGCTCGGCGGCTGAGCGGTCACGAAGCGGTCACCACGGCAGTAGGCCGTATCCGCCCGGTCCGGTCGGTCGCGCAGTAGCCGGGGTTGGCCGCGTTGACCTTGATCGGCGTGTCCCTTAGCTCCTTCGCGTACATCACGGTGATCATGTTGAGCGCAGTCTTGGACGACGGGTAGGGCACCGACGCCATCGGGTACATCGGGCTGGCCGGCGCCCTCGCGGCGGGTGATCCCGGCG
>JASHUG010000070.1 GCA_030040155.1 Streptosporangiaceae bacterium
TCCCGGGCGTTGACCAGTTCCACCGTCAGCCCGGCCGCTTCCAGCAGGTAGAAGAACGGCCGCCAGTAGTCACTGGTCGACTCCAGCACTACCTTCTCGACCTGCATCCCGGCCAGGTGCCCGGCCAGCTCTAAGATCGCGTTCGTCGTCGCCTCGACCGGCCAGACTTTTGTCACGAACCGGCCCGCCTCGCCCTCGCGCGGCACCCTGGTGCACACCACGCCCGAGGCCTTCGCCACATCCACTGCCGCCACCCGGGCTACCGCCTGCTCATCGGGGCGGTCCTCAATCTCCTGCGGTTCCTGCATCCGGCCACCTCCGCAACTACCAGCCAACAGCGGGCTGCCCGGGGCCGGGAAGGGAGCCAGAAATACTGACAGGCGTGCTCACGGCAACAGTGCAAGACCCTTCCAGGCCGGCCCGCGCCAGGCTAAGGGACAGGCTTCACGCCCAAGCGAACACCGACGTCAACGGGCAGCCCTTACGCCCATTTTCCGCGCCCGCAAGGCGGGTCGCCAGAGTCATGTGGAGCTGAGGGGATTTGAACCCCTGACCCCCTCGATGCGAACGAGGTGCGCTACCGGACTGCGCTACAGCCCCTGGAACGCCAGTCAGCGTAGCAAATACCGGGAGATCCTGCCGACCGCCGAAGGGTTCGCGAATGCCTAGAGCATCGCTCCGCTCGCGCGCGTCCCTGGCTGACCGGGCCTCAGCTTGCTGCGGCCGCGCTGGCGCTCCTTTCATCCAGGTGCGCTCGGACGACCGGCCATTCCGCCGCGGTAATCGAGTATCTAGCCGAGTCCCTGGGTCGGCCATCGGCAGCCAGCCGGTGTGAGCGCAGGACACCTTCGAACTGTGCGCCGATCCGGCGCAGGGCGCCATTAGACCGCGCGTTGCGCGCGTCGGTGTGGAAGCAGACGCTCTGCACGTCCCACGTCTCGAAGGCGTGGGTCAGCATCAACCGCTTCATCTCGGTGTTCGCGCCGGTCCCGATGGCTGACGGCGCCAGCCACGAGTGCCCGATCTCGCAGGTGTCGGGGCCGTCATGCCCGTGCCGGGGATGACCTTCGGGCCACGGCCACCACTGCATGTCCCACAGCCTGGTCGAGCCGATGACGGTCTCGTCGGCGAGCCTGATCACGGCAAACGGCGCTGCAGTCCCGGCTGCCCTGGCCGCGTCGGCCAGCGCGATGTACCGCCCGGCCTCCACATCGCTGGTAGGCACGGTCGTCATCTGGTAAAGATCACCGGCACCTGCGGACGCCTGTACCAGCCCGGCGGCGTGCCGTGGATGCAGCGGCTCGAGGCGGACGTATCGGCCGGTCAGCTCCGGTTCCAGGAAAACCATGACAGCACCTCGCGCATTTGTTACAGTACATAATATTATTATGCCAATACATTATCGTCCGTCGGGTTCTAGCGCCAGCGAGATCGTTGCGGACATCGAGGCGGCTGTCCGCGAGGGACGCCTGCAACCAGGCGCCCCGCTGCCGACCGTGCGGACGCTAGCGACCGACCTTGGCATCAGCCCGGCGACAGTGGCTTCCGCCTATCGCGAGCTGCGCGTCAAGGGCATCGCGCGCGGGCACCGGCGAGCCGGGACGCGCATCACCAGCGCGCCGCCCACAGCTCCCAGGCCGGCCCTGGTCGTTCCGCCTGGCGTCAGGGACCTGCTCATGGGAGCGCCAGATCCGGACCTGTTGCCGCCGATATCCGTGGCTGCAACTGGGCCGGTGTCGCCGCGGCTGTATGGCGATCCGCCGATGTCCGCGGCCCTCGCGCTGCAGGCCGCGGCCCGGTTCCGCGCCGATGGCATCGATCCGTCCCACCAGGCGGTCGTCGGCGGGGCACTGGACGCAGTCGAGCGAGTGCTGGGCTCCTGGCTGCGGCCGGGCGATCTGATCGCGGTCGAGGATCCGGGTTACGCGCCGTTGCTCGACCTGTTGACCGCGATGGACATGCCTGTCGTGCCGGTCAGCCTCGACGAGTACGGCGCCCGTCCCGATTCGCTCGATGAGGCGCTGGCTCGCGGATGTGCCGCGGTCTTGCTCGTGCCGCGGGCGCAGAATCCGACCGGCGCCGCTTGGAATCAGGCGCGGGCCAGAGAACTGGCCGGAGTGCTCGAGGCTTACCCGGACGTGCTGGTTATAGAGGATGACCACGCCGCCGACGTCGCGGGCACAGCTGCGTTCACGGTCACGGCAGGCCGCAGCCGGTGGGTGACGATCCGGTCTGCGTCGAAGTCACTAAGCCCTGACCTGCGGCTCGCGGTGATGGCGGGGGATCGGGTCACGATCGCAAGGGTGGAAGGCAGGCAGGCGCTGGGCACCGGCTGGGTCAGCTACCTGCTGCAGGAGACGGTGGCCGCGCTCTGGCGGGATCCGGCGGTCGGCCAGCTCATGGAACGGGCGGCGGCCGCGTACCGGCAACGCCGGGAGATCCTGATCGGCGAGCTCGCTGCCAGGGGCATCAGCGCGAGCGGCATCTCCGGGCTGGGAGTCTGGGTTCCGGTTCCTGACGAGCTCAGCGTGACGTCCGGTCTGCTCGGGCGCGGCTGGGCCGTATCGCCGGGGGAGCGGTTCCGGATAGCCTCGCCGCCTGGGATTCGCATCGGCATCGGCACGATGACTCCCGAGGAGGCCAGGCTGCTGGCCGGCGACTTGAGCGAATGCCTCATCCGCAGGCCTCGGCGGGCGGAGTGACCGACGTTGTGGCCTGCTCCAGCTAGTCGCCGACGGCGCGGATTGTGGCATCGGCGTACTGGTCATAGAGCTGGTCGCCGAGCCGGTCGGAGATGTCGATGACCTGGGCGGTGCGTTCGGCGAGCTCCGAGCGCGCGACCTGGCGGGCGGTCTGGGCCCGGTGGGCCAGGGCCGCCCGCCAGCGCGCTTGCTCGGCGTCCGCGAGTGCGGCCTCGCGGAGGAGGAGGAGATATATGCCGAGCATCCCCCCTGGCGGGATAAGGGCCCACCAGGAGGTGAGTTTCAGGTAGACGCAGACACCGGCTGCGGCCGTGATGGTGACGAGTACCGTCAGTAGCCGGCGACGGGCCTGCAGTACCCTCGTGCGGCTTTGCGCCGGAGCGGCCACGCGGCGGGCCGCACCCACACGGCCGCGCGCCTTTTGCCTGGCGGCGGGTGGCTGATCCACGGCCGTGGCGTCCGCGCCATCGGCCGACTGCGACACCGAGCCGACCGTCGACAGCTGATCTTCGCGAGTTTCTGCCGTATTTGGCCGGCTTCGCGGGATCGCCACGCTATCCGGTTCCGCCGCGTTTGCCGGGACTGCCGGATCCTCGCCCTCGCCCCCGAGGAGGTGCGGGCGCCGCAGCCAGCGCGGGATCAGCACGAATGCCCAGATGGCCACGATGGCGATATAGAGAATCGCGCTGCTCATCACGCCGCCAGAGACGCGGGATGCCGGGACGCCGGCAGCCGCACCCGCAGCACGCAAGATACGGAAACAGGCGTAGCCACGTCACGCACCGTAAAGGGCCGGGTTGGACTTGACGAGCATTCCGCCCGGTGTGTCGCGAGATCTCGTGCAGACGCGCAGCATCCGTACCGGTATGCCCGACTCTCCGGGCGGTGACAGCGGGTCCTCGGAGGCCCGGTCGAGCGGGGCGGCCGGATGCTCGAGCTAGCCTGCGGCCAGCCTGGCCGACATGACTGTACTGCGCCAGCGACGCATGAGCCCGTTAGGCACGTCCTCTGACGTCATGGCGTAGCAGATGTGGTCGTGCCACGCGCCGTCGATATGCAAGGAACGGCGGCGCAGCCCTTCCTCGCGGAAACCGAGCTTCTCGACGACCCGGCGGCTCGCCGTGTTCTCCGGCCGGATAGTCGCCTCGACGCGGTGCAGGCCGATCCCGAAGAAGCACTGGTCGATGGCCAACGCCAGGGCAGTCGGAATGATTCCGCGGCCGGCAAAGGCCTCGTCGATCCAGTAGCCCACCTGAGCCGAGCGCGCCGAGCCCCAGACGATGCTGCCTACCGTGAGCTGACCGGCAAAGTTGCCGTCGTACGTCACCACCCACGGCAGCGTCAGCCCGTGCCTGGCCTCGCGGCGCATCGTCCTGGCCATGGCCACGTAAGGGCCAAGGCTCGAACGGTAAAGGGGCGTCTCCGGGTTAGTCGGCTCCCAGGGCCGCAGCCACGATGCGTTGCGGACCCGCGCATCACGCCACGGGCCGGCGTCCTTGACCTTGATCGGGCGGAGGCTAACCGGAGCATCCAGCAGGGACGCCTCTGTTAGCGTCACCCACCCGCGCGTACGTCCCACAAGACAATCATTACGTGCGGCCTGCCCGCTCCGCCATCGGGTCGCACCACGAAACCAGCTGAGTACCGATTGTGTACCCGCCGAGCCCTCTGTCCGCCGAGCGACCACTCTGCCCTGGTGCACATCGGGCTAATCCGGGACGTCGGTGCCAGGGCGGGGGTGATCACCGCCGTGTGCCTGCTCGACGGCATGCGCCAGCACGCTCCTGAGCACGGCCATGCCGTCGCGGACGCCGCCCGAGGAGCCGGGCAGGTTCACGATCAGGGTCGCCCCGGCCAGGCCGGCCAGGCCGCGGGAGAGCATCGCGGCAGGGACCCCGGCCGCGGTCCCGGCCGCCCTGGCGGCCTCCGCGATGCCGGGAACCTCCCGGTCGAGCACCCGCCTGGTCATCTCCGGAGTCAGGTCTTGCGGGGTCAGGCCTGTCCCGCCCGTGCTGACCACGACGTCGTAACCCGCCGCGATGGCTTCTCGCAGCGCCCTCTCCACTGGCTCGCCGTCAGCTACGACCACCGGGCCGTCGACCTCGCACCCTGCCTCCCGCAGCAGTTCGGCCAGAATCGGCCCTGACCGGTCCGGGTAGACGCCCGCCGCCGCCCGGTTCGAGACGGTAAGTGCCAGCGCTCTGATCATGGGCGGCGCCAAGCTCCGGTCTTGCCGCCGAGCTTCTCCTCGACCCGCACGTTGGTGATCACGGCCGCGGGGTCAATCGCCTTGATCATGTCGATCAGGGCGAGCGCGCCCACGCAGACGGCGGTCAGCGCCTCCATTTCCACTCCGGTGCGGTCGGCAGTCCTGGTCGTGCACGTGACCTGCACTCCGTCATCGAGCACGTCCAACTCGACGCCGACCGAATGCAGCCCGATCGGATGGCACAGCGGGACCAGGTCCGGTGTCCGCTTGGCGCCCTGAATGGCGGCGATCCTGGCAACGGCCAGAGCGTCCCCCTTCGGCACCGTGCCCTCCCGCAGCGCGGCTACGGCGGCGGCCGATAGCAGCACGGTTCCGGACGCCGTGGCCTGACGCGCCGTGATCTCTTTACTAGAGACGTCGACCATGCGGGCGTGCCCGGCTGAATCCAGGTGGGGCAGGTGCTGCTCAGGCTCCGGGCGCGCGGTCACGGCAGCTCCATGACCTGCACGGTCGAGCCCGCCTCCAGCGACGTGACCGGCTCGGGGACGATGAGCAGGGCGTTCGCCCTAGCCAACGAGGCGAGCTGGTGTGAGGCCTGACCCGTCACGGGCGTGACCTGGCCGGAGGCCGCGTCCAGGATCCCGCGCAAGAACGATCTCTTATCGGCCGGGGACCGCACCGGCGCTGTGAGCGTGGCGGTGAGGGACACACCTCGTTCCCCTCGATTGTGGTTTTGCAGGGCATCCAGCGCCGGCCTGACGAACAGGAAGAACGACACGTACGCGCTGACCGGGTTCCCCGGCAGCGTGAAGATCGGCGTATTGGCCGGCCCGACCACGCCGAAGCCCTGCGGCATTCCCGGCTGCATGGCGACCTTGTGGAAGGTGACTGTGCCGAGGGAGCCAAGCGCAGCCTTCACGACATCATGCTCGCCGCCCATGCTCACGCCGCCGCTGGTGATGAGCAGGTCAGTCTCGGGCAGCGCCTCCTCCACGGCCGCGAGCAGGGCGTCGATGCTGTCGCGGACGATCGGATGGCGGCGGGCGGGGCAGCCGACCTCGCGGGCCGCGGCCGCGAGCATCGTGGCGTTGGACTCCCAGATCTGGCCGGGCACCAGCTTGGCGCCGGGGTCGACGAGTTCGTCGCCGGTCGAGATCACCGTGACCCGCGGCCGGGGGCGGGCCTGCACGGAGGCCCAGCCGGCCGCGGCCAGCAGGCCCAAGTTCACTGGGCCCAGCCTGGTGCCGGAGGCAAGCAGCAGGTCACCGGGCCTGGCATCGCCGCCGGTCACGCGTACAGAGGTGCCTGGCTCGGCCGACTCGTAGATCGACACCGTCTCAGTCCCGCCGTCTGTGTGCTCCACCTGGACGACGGCGTCCGCCCCATCTGGCATCGGCGCGCCCGTCATGATCCGCATGCAGGTGCCGGGGTCGATCGTGTGCGCGGTCGTGTCCCCGGCCGCAATTTCCCCGGCCACCTGAAGGATCACCGGCTTTTCTGCCGAGGCGCCTGCGACATCGGCGGCCAGGACCGCGTAGCCATCCATGGCCGAGTTATCGAAGGAGGGGAGCGCCCACAGGGCCGTGACGTCACCATCGAGCACTGCGCCGAGCGCGTCGCCCAGCGCTAGCTCGCAGGATGGCATCGGCTTGATCTCGGCAAGTACCTGCGAAAGGTAGCTCTCTACGGACTCCATCAGGGCCTATCCGACGCGTTCGGCGTTAGTCATCCGCACATTACTGGCCCGTCGGCCAGCGTGACGGCACTGGCCCGCCCGCTAGCGTGACGCAGCCAGCGCCCGAGGAACTAGCGCGACGGCGCCGGGGCCAAGCTGTCCAGGTAGCTGCGCAGCCAGGGCACGAACTCCGGTGCAACGTCGGGCCGCTCGCAGGCGAACTGGATGACTGTCTGCAGGTATTCGAGCTTCTTGCCCGTGTCGTAGCGCCGGCCGCGGAACAGCACGCCGTGCACGCCGCCGCCGTCGGCGGCAGAGCCGTTGGTGCCGTAGACGGCAGTGCCATTGGCGCCGTAGGCGCGGTCGGTCCTGGCCAGCGTTCGCAGGGCGTCGGTGAGCTGGATCTCGCCGCCACGGCCAGGCGGGGTGTCCCGGAGGACATCGAAGATGGCCGGATCGCACACGTAGCG
>JASHUG010000496.1 GCA_030040155.1 Streptosporangiaceae bacterium
CGGCGTCGCACTGGGGGTCACCACGACCTCCACCCGCTGGAATTCCTTGAGGTCGGAGTAGCCCGAGGTCGCCATCGTCCGCCGCAGGGCTCCCATCAGGTTCATCGAGCCATCCGCCATCGTGGACGGGCCGTGCAGGATCTGCTCGAGCGACCCGATCGTGCCGACTCGCAGGCGCGTGCCACGGGGCAGGTCGGGGTGGTGGGCCTCGGCCCCCCAGTGGTACCCGTGACCCGGCGCCTGTGTCGCTCTCGCGAATGGGGAGCCGACCATGACCGCGTCCGCACCGAGCGCGAGCGCCTTGGCGATGTCCCCGCTGGTCGTCATGCCGCCATCGGCAATCACGTGCACATAGCGGCCGCCGGACTCGTCGAGGTAGTCGCGCCTCGCCGCGGCCACATCCGCGATCGCGGTGGCCATCGGCACCTTGACGCCGAGCACCGCGGCCGTGGTATGCCCTGAGCCGCCGCCGAAGCCCACCAGGACGCCGGCCGCGCCGGTGCGCATCAGGTGCAGCGCCGCGGTGTGGGTCGCACAGCCGCCGACGATCACCGGCACGTCCAGCTCGTAGATGAACTGCTTGAGGTTGAGCGGCTCGGCCTGGCCGGACACGTGCTCAGCTGACACCGTGGTGCCGCGGATCACGAAGATGTCCACGCCCGCGTCGATGACCGCCTTGTAGTAGCGGACCGTGCGCTGCGGCGACAGCCGCGCCGCGGTCGTGACGCCCGCTGCTCGGATCTCCTCGATCCGCCGGCCTATGAGGTCCTCCTTGATCGGCTCGGAGTAGATCTCCTGCAGCCGCCTGGTCGCGGCCGCGTCGTCCAGTTCGGCGGCCTCGGCCAGCAGCGGTTCTGGCTCCTCGAACCGGGTCCACAGGCCCTCCAGGTCCAGCGGCGCGAGCCCGCCGAGCTTGCCGACAGCTATCGCTGTGGACGGCGAGACGACGCTATCCATCGGCGCCACGACTAGCGGCAGCTCGAACCGGTAGGCATCGATCTGCCAGGCAATCGAGACCTCCTCCGGGTCCCGGGTCCGGCGCGACGGCACGATCCCGATCTCCTCGAGGGCGTAGGCCCGCCGGCCGCTCTTGCCCTGCCCGATCTCCACCACGCTCACGTTCGCTCTCCCACCCCGCCACTCTGTCACGCGCTCGACGCCCTGCTGGCCTCGCCCGAATCCCTAGTTGCGCCGGCTGTAGTTCGGCGCCTCGGCCACCATCTCGATGTCGTGCGGGTGACTCTCGATGAGGCCCGCCCCCGTGATCTGAGTGAAACTGGCCTGCTGCAGCTCGGCGATGGTCCGAGCGCCGCAATAGCCCATTGCCGCGCGGAGGCCGCCGATGAGCTGGTCGGCAACTGAGGACAGCGGACCGCGGTAGGGCACCTGGCCCTCCACTCCCTGCGGCACGAGCTTGTCTTCCCGCAGGACGTCGTCCTGGAAGTACCGGTCCTTGGAGTAGGAGCCGCCGCGCTCGGCGTTGCGCATCGCCCCGAGCGATCCCATGCCCCGGTACAACTTGAACTGCTTGCCGTGGACGAAAACCAGCTCGCCCGGTCCCTCCTCGCACCCGGCCAGCAGGCTGCCGAGCATCACGGTGTCGGCGCCGGCCGCGATCGCCTTCGCGATGTCACCTGAGTACTGCACGCCACCGTCGCCGATGACCGGGACATTCGCCTCATGGCACGCCAGCCAGGCCTCGTAGATGGCGGTTACCTGCGGTACGCCGACACCGGCCACGACCCTGGTGGTGCAGATCGAGCCGGGGCCGACGCCCACCTTGACCGCGTCGGAGCCGGCGTCGATCAGCGCCTGGGCCCCGGCCTTGGTGGCAACGTTGCCGCCGATGACCTCCACCCTGGAGTTGGCTTTGACCTGGGCAACCATGTCCAGCACAGCCTGGGCATGCCCGTGCGAGGTATCCACCACCAGGAAGTCCACGCCGGCATCGATGAGCGCCTGGGCGCGCTGCTTGGAGTCCTCGCCGACGCCTACCGCCGCGCCGACCACCAGTCGGCCTTCGGCGTCCTTGGTGGCGTTCGGAAACTTCTCGCTCTTGGTGAAGTCCTTGACCGTGATCAGTCCGCGGAGCCGGCCGCGGTCGTCGACCAGCGGCAGCTTCTCGACCTTGTTGCTGCTGAGGAGCGTGAGGGCCGCCGGCCTGGTCACCCCGACGGGCGCCGTCACCAGCGGCATCTTGGTCATGATCTCTGACACCCGGCGCCGGTGATCGGATTCGAACCGGATGTCACGGTTGGTCACGATCCCGACCAGAATGCCATCGCCATCGGTCACCGGAACGCCGGAGATGCGGTACCGGGCGCACAGCTCCTCGATTTCGGCCAGCGTCGCGTCCGGGCCGCATGTGACCGGGTTGGTAATCATGCCGGCTTCGGACCGCTTGACCATGTCGACCTGCTGCGCCTGCTCTTCGAGCGACATGTTCCGGTGCAGGACCCCCACGCCACCCTGGCGGGCCATCGCGACCGCCATCCGGGCCTCAGTGACCGTGTCCATCGCGGAGGAGACCAGCGGGATCCGCAGCGAGAGCCGGGGCGTCAGCCGGGCGGCGGTGTCCGCTTCGCTCGGCAATATCGTTGAATGGGCGGGAAGCAGCAGGACGTCGTCGAAGGTCAGGGCGGGCGGACTGAACTTCACGTCGGTCATATCTCAATCCAGGTAGCCGGGTCTGGGATGTGTTCATCCTAGTAACCGCGCGGCCCCCGGCGTGGCACCCCTCGCGGGCCGGCGGGATCAGGAATTGACGGTTCGGCAACACGGCGAGGCATCTGCGCGCCTGGCGGTTTCTCCCTTTTGTTCAACTTTTCTGTGATATATCACGTTCGTACGGCCCCGTCGGCTCGGCCTGGGCCTGGCGGGACCATCACTTCGCGCGATCTGGCAAGGCGGGTTCACTGTGGGCCTGCCGCGCCGGAGCTGCCGCCAGGACCAGGATCCCCGCCACGGGGGTGCAGGGATCCCGGCGCTCCTGACCAGACGCGGTCCGCGTACGGGAGGAATGCGGACGGCCTCGAGGGCGCCGCAGCTAGGCGATGGATTCCTCCACCGCCATGGCCCGGAGCCGGGCCAGAGCACGGTGCTGGGCGACACGGACCGCCCCCGCGGACATGCCGAGCTCAAGCCCGGTCTCTTCCGCGGTCATCCCGGACAGCACCCTGAGTACCAGCAGCTCGCGCTGATGTACCGGGAGGCGGGCAAGCAAAGCCCGCGCGCGCTCTGCCTCGATGTAGGCGACCGCAGTCTCCTCAGGGCCAGGCCTGTCGTCCGGGCCGTCAGGGAGATTCTCGGTCGGGATCGCCATTCTGGCTGCGTTCCGCATCGCGTCCGCGACCTTATGTGCGGCGATCCCGAAGACGAACGACGCGAACGGCCGTCCCATATCCTGATATCGCGGAAGTGCCGAGAGAACGGCAATGCACACTTCTTGTGCGACGTCATCGGCGGCGTGATAGTGCCCGGAAATGCACCCGAGACGTGCCCGGCAATAACGCACTACCATTGGCCGGATCTGCCGCAGCAAAGTGTCGATAGCTGCGGGCTGCCCCCGCATGGCCAGCTCGGTCACTTCACCGAAGCCTCCATGTTTTGCCCCATCTACCTGCGATTCCACCCAGCCCCCCTGAGTCAGCGGCGGTATCACGTGTCGGTCGGTACAAAGCCGTGATTCCCCAAGGGGCGAGTCAAGACAACATCAAGATAGGCAACGGAAAGGTTACATTGCCATGACGGCTCGGGACATAGATAAAGCAAT
>JASHUG010000071.1 GCA_030040155.1 Streptosporangiaceae bacterium
GCGGAGATGAGTTCACCGCGCAGTTCGTCGCCACCGGAACGGGCCCGCTGCACGTCCCGAAGCTGCCCGGCATCCCCGGCATCGAGACGTTCGCGGGGCACTCGTTCCACACCAGCCGATGGGACTACACCTACACCGGCGGCGACCCGGCCGGAGCACCGCTGGAGCGACTGGCCGACAAGCGCGTGGCGATCATCGGAACGGGCGCGACCGCGGTGCAGTGTATTCCGCACCTGGCCGCGGCCTGCGAGGAACTATTCGTGTTCCAGCGCACTCCGTCATCGGTTGACACGCGGGACAACCGGCCAGTTGACCCAGGCTGGTTCGCCAGCGTGACGACGCCGGGATGGCAGCAGCGCTGGCTGGACAACTTCGTCGCCAATATGACGGCGGGCGAGTTTCCAGCCGAGGACCTGGTCGATGACGGCTGGACCGACCTGGCCAAGCGGATACGCGGCCGGCTTACGGCGCCGCGCTCCGCCCCGGCGAGCTTCCAGGAACTGCTGGCCGACTTCGAGAAGGCCGACTTCGAGAAGATGAGCGAGATCCGGTCGAGGATCGACACGATTGTCGCTGACCCGGCGACTGCCGGGCACCTCAAGGCCTGGTACCGCCAGCTGTGCAAGCGGCCCTGCTTCCATGACGAGTACCTCGATGCGTACAACCTGCCGTCGGTCCACCTCATCGATACCGACGGGAGGGGAGTGGAGCGCATCACGTCGGCTGGAGTCGTGGTGGATGGCATCGAGTACCCGGTCGACTGCATCATCTATGCCTCAGGCTTCGAGGTCGGCACCGAGCCCACGCGCCGGTACGGCTTCGACGTGACCGGCCGGGACGGAGTGCGGCTTTCTGACTACTGGTCGGCGGGGATGCAGAGCCTGCACGGAGTCCACGTGCACAACTTCCCCAACGTCTTCCTGGTCCAGCTCGGCCAGGGGGCGAACTTCCTGCCCAACGTCCCGCATAACCTGACCGACTCGGCCAAGACCGTCGCGGCAGTTATTGGCCACGCGATCCGCGGCGGTTTCGACGTGGTGGAGCCGACGCGCGAAGCGCAGGATGCCTGGATCGAGCAGCTGGCGCCCAACCCGGTGATGACATCGTTCCTGGGCCAGTGCACTCCCGGCTACTACAACAACGAGGGCCGCGAGCCGGGCCCGCACTCGTTGTTCGGCGGGTACTCGCGCGGCGCCGCGGCCTACTTCCGCTACATCGAGCAGTGGCGTGGGTCCGGTGCCTTCGAGGGCCTGAGCTTCAGCCGCAGGTAAGCTGACTGCGCGTCCTTTTACCCGGGAGAGGGGTGGTAGCCGTGGTCACGACATCGTCCGCGTGCCCCCGCCTCGCCGAGAGGACGCCGAGGACCTAATTCCGGGGAGCGCATTAGCATCCCGGAGGCATTTCCCAATGACAGACCTGGTTATCCGCCCGCTCGCGGCGGGCGAAGAGTCAGTGTTCGAGTCGCTGAACGATCCCGGCCTGGTCGGCTTCGCCGCATCCGGCGAGCGGTACTCCGACAGGGCGTCCCTCGGCCAGTACCGCCCCGAGTGGACGTGGGTAGCGCTGCGCGACGGGATCGTGGTTGCCCGCGCGGCCTGGTGGGCCGGCCCGCAAGACACCACGCCCCGAGCGCTGGACTGGCTCGACTTCACCGATCCCAATGCGGCCGTGCAACTGCTGCGCACTGCGCCACTGCGCGCCGGTTACGAACTGCGACTGCCACCCGGCTGGCGGGACAGCCCCGCGGTACGCCAGGCGGCCGAAGACCGGATCTCCGTCGCCCAGCTCGCGGGCCTGACGCTCCTGGTCGAGCGCTACCGCTACCAGTGGACTCCGCAGTGCGGCCTGCCCGAGCGGCCGGGCCGGCTGGAATTCAGGCCGGAGCCCGACGACCGGGTGATCGTCGAGGTCTTCCGGCGCGCCCACCACGGCACCCTCGACGCGCACGCACGGCGCGCGATCGCCGAATCGGGGCTGGAGGCGGCGGCACAGGCGGAGGTGGCCACCCTGCGGTGGATGCCAAGCCCGCGCTCATGGTGGCGGGTCGCCTACGTGCCCGGCGGGGACCTCGTAGGCCTGGCGGCGCCGTGCCGCAACTACAGCGACCCGATCATCGGCTATATCGCCGTGGTGCCCGAGCAGCGCGGTCGCGGGTACGCCTACGATCTGCTAGCCGAGGCCACTCACCTGCTAGCCGGCGAGGGGGCCGACCGGATCGTCGCCGGGACCGACGTCACGAACATCCCGATGGCCAGGGCCTTCGCCAGGGCCGGTTATCCGGTGATCCAGCATCGCCTCGATTTCAGCGCCTGACAGCTATCCGGGCGGGCCGGGCCAGCGGAGCCGGCCAACCACGAGATCGGCGGCCTCCGCCTCGGTGCGCCCTCCGGTGTCGATGCGCAGTTCCGCGGACCCGGCCCGTTCCGCTCTGTCGGCGCTTGCCGCTGCCTCGCGCGCAATGCGGCGCAGGATCCGGCGGGTCAGATCACCGGCCCCGGCATGGAGCCGGACGGGCCGCATAGCCAGAGGACGGGGCAAGCCGGGAACGTCGCAAGTCGCGATTCTGGGGACCCGGGTTTAGCGTGCCGAACGAATTCTTGGGGCGCGACGAGTGCGCGCCGGCGACGTGAGGCTCAGGCCGTGGGTGCGCTTGCGGTCAGGCTTCCCCACGGTGGCGGGCACAGCATGCTCGCCTGGCACCCGTCAGGCGTGTGCGCTTCCGCGGCCTGCTGCCAGCACAGCTGGGCCGCCAGGTCGAGGGCGTTGGCCGCCCTGACATGGAAGGCCGGCGCGCCGGGCCGGTAGACCTGCACGAAACTGTCACGCCGCCGAGCGTGCCAGCCGCTCCGGTCCAGCCAGATCCTCCACTCAGGGAACAGCGCGGCCAGCGCCTCAAGGCGCGCCTGGGCCAGCACATCCCAGCTCTCCGACGACGGCGTGATGCTCAGCGGGGCCGCGACCGCCTGGCCGCCCGGCAGGAAGCTCACGGCCGCCCCGTGCTTGGTGCAGTGTGACAGCAGCCGCATCAGCAGGCTGGGGTCGGCGGGCGCGGCCATGAGCAGGGCATCGTGCCGGCCGGCGACGATCGCCGCCTCAAGCCGCTGCAGGGCCGGGCCATAGGTCCCGTCCGCGGCGCGTTCGTCCTCTGCGTAAATCTCGGGCGCTGGCCAGCCCCGCCGGCGGGCTTCGTCCATCATCGCGTGCGTGGCCCAGGCGCCGGCGCTGCGCAGATAGGCGGCCGGATGCCGAGGGGAAGTCATGACCAGCTCCTGCTTCTAACCTTGACCCGTCAGGCAAAGGTGATCAAGCCCTGCCGCGCGGCAGTCGGCTCTTCGCGAGGTGGATTAACTCTACGCAATTGCGACGGCCAATGGGTGTGATGGGCGCTCAGTGCTCCCGGTTGACGAAGTCCACAATTGCGTCGAGCCCTGGCCTGTAGCCGTCGGTCGTATTGACTTCGAGCGCCGGGACTTCCAGTGAGAGTCGCTCGAAGCCGGCGCGGAGCCGGGCGAAATCGTCCGGGTCCCGGTCGGGACCAGGATCGACGTGGGCCCGGCGGACGGGGTTGACCTCGAAGCGGCGCAGCGCCCGGGCCAGGGCGACGTCGGCGGGCACACAACAGTGCACAATGCGGAACTGAGCCAGGCCCAGCAGAGGTTCCAGGCCCGCGCGCCAGGCAGGGTCCTGGAAGGCGGCATCGGCGACCGTGGTGACGCCCGCCCGCAGCAACAGTGCCAGCACCTCGAAGAACACGGGAAACGTCCGTTTGGTCAGTTCATCACCTGGTGCAGGGATGAACCTCGCGGTGGCATGGACCATGCCTTCCTTGATCTCGTCCCGGCAGATTGCCGGGCAGCCCAGCGAATCGGCGAGGCGGTGCGCCAGCGTCGTCTTGCCCGCCGCCGTCGGGCCGCTGATGATGATCAGTGTTGGGAGGGTAGTCACCGGGCCCGGCACATGATGTCAGATGTCGCGCGGG
>JASHUG010000072.1 GCA_030040155.1 Streptosporangiaceae bacterium
CGCAGTCGGTATGGGCCCAGTCGCTTTTCCCCCGCGTGGGCGCTCATGCTCATAAAGCCTACGGTGCCCTGCCGCAGTGAGCACCAGGACGCTGCCCCTGCGGCTAACCTCCGGCGACGAGCTTGCGTAGCGCCTCGGCTGTGACCGCGTTCTGCTCGGCGTGGCCTACCAGCGCTTTCGCCAGCTCCGCGGCCCACTTGTCGACCGGGACTTGCTGACGTGACAGGACAATTCCGCGTACTTCCTTGCAGATCTCGGCTACCGGAGCTCCCCGCTGCACCGCCAGTGTCATCACCTGATCACCGAGCCGCACAGTGATCTTGCTCACGCCGCTTGAGCCCTTCTTCCGATCGAAAACCGACCTCTTCTCCCGGTCGATGGAGACGCATCCGGGCGGCAGCGAGTCACCTAGCGAGTCGGTAAGAACTTGGGCATAGATGGCTATATCGCTGCTATCCGCGCGCAGCGCGGCGGCCACCATGTCAAGTGAAGGGCTTTCGGCTGGCTCCGTCATCTTTGCCGCATCCTTATCTGCCTGGCGCGCACCCGCAAACGTGCAGGTGCGTTGTTCAATGATCACGCCTCCGCCGCCGCTCGCGGTACCCGGTCCCTTGCCGTCCAGGAAGGGAACGAAGTCAGGTCCCCGAGAAGGTGGCCTTCCCCGGCCCATTTTCCAGGAAGCTGTTCAAACCGGCCCTCGCATCGTCGGTCGCGAAGAGGCCAGCGAAGTTGAGCCGCTCGATCTCAAGCCCGGTGTCCAGATCGGCCTCGATGCCGCGGTCGATGGCTTCCTTCGCGGCTCGCAGCGCGATTGCCGGCCCGCCGGAGTAGCTCGCGGCCATCTCGCAGGCGGTGCGGTAAACCTCGGCATCGGCCACCACCCGGTCGGCAAGCCCGATCGCGAGCGCCTCCGCCGAGTCCACGAAGCGGCCTGAGTAGATCAGGTCCTTTGCCCGCGCCGGGCCGATCAGGCGCGGCAGCCGCTGGGTGCCGCCGGCGCCGGGGATGATGCCGAGCAGGATTTCCGGCTGGCCCAGTTTCGCCGCCTGGCCGATGACACGGAAGTCGGCGCACAGCGCAAGTTCGAGGCCGCCGCCAAGCGCGTATCCGGTGATCGCGGCGATAACCGGCTTCCCGATCCTGGCGACGGCGCTGAACGTGTCCTGTAGCCGGCGCGAGCCCGTTGCCGCCATCTGCGCGTAGCCAAGGCCCGCCATCTCCTTGACGTCGGCGCCGGCCGCGAACACCCTCGGCCCGCCGTACAAGACCACGGCGCGTACTGCCGGATCACGCGATACCTGCCGGGCGGCCGCGCCGAGTTCGTCCTGAACGGCTGCGCTCAGCGCATTCATCGGCGGGCGATCCAGCCTGATCGTCGCCATGGCCCCGTCGATCTCCACGGCCACCAGGTCACCCATTGCAGCACCTCCAATGCCGAGCCACGATCCTACGCAGCCGGGATGAAGGCAGGGAGTGGACAGTCGTTACCACGACAGCCGGCGGGGTACGCAAGGGGGCCGGCACCGCTGGCAGCACGATCGTGCCAGAACTGGGGCCGACCCCCAGGCGACATCCGACTGGCCGGACTCGCCGGCAGCAGCAGCACACACCGGCGCCCCCGTGGGCCGGCGTTAGCTCGCGCGGCGGGCGACTCCGGCCGAGTAGGTCCGCAGGGCGCTGCGGGCGACGTGACAGGAATGCTGGCAGGTCAAAGATGTGCAGACGGTGGTCGTATGCGGGTCCCCGGCCGCTGACCACGTGCACATTCCCGTAAGGCAAGCCGGAGACAGCGTGTAGTCGATCTCGACGGACCGGCCCGGCGCGGGCCGCTCGGCCAGTACCAGTTCCGCTGCCTGAACGAGGGCCCTGGCCGCGGGCAGCAGCCGCGCGGCCAGGCTAGCCTCCGACACCCTGCTGAGCGACCGGCCAGCACTCGTCGCATCGGAACGCAGGAACGCGGCGAGTGCCTCCAGGCACGCCTGATCCTCCGTCGTGCGCGAGTGCTGGCCACGGCGCCTCCGGCCGCGGGCCTGCCGCGTCCCCTCCAGTGAAAGCATCACTCCCATTTGCTGTCCCCTCCTCGCTGCCAGCAAATGGCTGCGATCACTCCGGCCGTCAGCCTACTGCGAAGGATTGCGAAGGGTCAAGAAGTTCGCGCGAAGTTTTTTATGCCCTACGGTTATCCGCCAAGTCTGCTATCGCCCGTTATTACTCCGTCAAAGCGCAGTTCGGAAGGGCTGGACAGAGTGCGAAGTTCATGCGAAGGTTGCATCATGACTGAACGCCCGGAGCCGCCCCCGTGGGGCGCCCTGATTACGGCCGCCCTCGCCAGCGAAGGCATCTCAGCGCGCGAGGCCGCGCGCCGGGCCGGCCTGAGCGAAGGCAGGTGGCGGCAGATCTCCGCTGGCTATCAAGTCGTGAGCCCGGGTGTCTATGCGCACGTGCGGGGCCCCGCGGGCACGCTCGCGAGGATGGCCGCCGTCGTCGGCATCACCCCGGCCCAGCTACGGACCGCAGGGCGCGATGATGCGGCGAGGGTGCTCGCAGGCAGGCTAGACCGCAAGCCCGCGGACGATGAGATGCTCGAGCGGATCAAGGCGATGGACACCGATCAGGCACGAGAACTGCTGGCGACAATCGCGATGCGACTCGGGATCAGCATGCCCGCTTCCTCTGCTGAGGACGACCAGAGCGAGCGCAGGTACGGGACTTAGCCGCACGGTCTGCCGCGTCGCCGGCGAAAGGCCAGCCGTAGGGCGCCTTTCCTGCTCATCGGGCAGATCGGGCATGGGGTTAATGGACCGCTGGCAAGCCGAAGACGAACATACCGTTCGACCTGGCCTTCGAAGTAGAGTTATCGAGGAAAATCCAGCGGAATAGCCCCGAAATAACAGTTCCTATTCGAACCGGCATAGCCGGTCGGCCGATGCGCGGATGAGCATCGCCGCGCCCGGAGTGGCTGATCTAAAAGGTGCCGTTGACCGGCACGCTCGCGTCGTTACTTCCCAGCTAGAAGTGGCAACAGCGCCCGCAGCAGGTCGGGTGAACTCAGCCTGGCAATCCGCGACCCTGCCACATGGGCAGGGTCGATATGAAGTGCGGGTGGAGCGACCGGAGCGAGCTGTACCTGCCCCAGGGCCACCTTCCGGGGCAGGCGCCGGCTCGATCACTCGCCGGCTGCGCGTGGCAGCGAAACGCCCTGCCAGCCGTTCAGGAAGCCGCGAACCTCGCTCTCGCTGTATCGACGATGCCCGCCGGGCGTCCGGATCGATGACAGCTTCCCGCCGCGCGCCCATCGGGTGACGGTCTTGGGGTCAACCCGAAGCATCGCGGCGACCTCGGCCGGGGTGAGGAGGCGGTTGTCCGGCTTAATCTGAGTTCTCACGAGGAGGGTCCTCTCACGCTCGTAGGTAATGGCCGTGTGACAGAACGTGACGATCGGGGACCGTTACTGACCGACAACGTTCTATCACAGGATGTCACAGCGACCTTGGTTTTGCTGGCGTTCCAGTCCTGACGAGGAGAATTTCTATTGGCTGCCCCATCGGTCCGTCGTTAGGAAGACGCTATTCGCAGGTCAGCGCATTAGCAGGCGGTTCGGGCAGCAATCGTTTATGTCGTACTTACTGATCGGTAAACGTAACTGACGAATCAATCAGCGGCCAGCGTGTCCTCGTGGCGGACAAATTTAGGCCCTTTTGGCGAGCCGCGAAAGCGAGCGGAACTGGTGAGGAACGCGTACGCAGCGGACGGAACGGCTCACGGTCGGCTACCGAAGGTCACCATTGAGCATTCCGGCCGGTGCGTCGGGGACGGTGACCAGGCCCAGTTCGGCGGGACCGGCGAGCAGCCGGTGACTCGGCAGCACTCGGACCGTGTAACCGAAGGGGCCCGGCTGCCCGAGCTCGGCGGCACCCGAGTACCGCACTACGCCGTCAGTGCCGACCGCCCCATCCGGCTGCAGGGCCGACCGGGCCGGGTCGATGATCTCGTCCGAATCCCCGGCCCGGCCGTAAACGACCTCGACGCGCACGTCGTCCGGAGACAGCGTGCCGAGAGCGATGCTGGCCCGCACGACCAGCCTGCCGCCCGGGCTCAGCTCGCCGTCGTCGGCTTCCACGTGCTCGATCCTGATGCCAGGCCACGCGCCGGTCACGCGCCGCTTCCACGCGGCCAGCTCGCGCGCCCCGGCATATGCTCCGCCGCCGTCCGGGCCTGACGGCTTGGCCAGCACCCTGGACACCTGCGCAGCCGGGGCGTACAGCTCGGTCACGTATTGCCGCACCATCCGCGTCGCCAGCACCTTTGGCCCGAGGTTCCGCAGGCTGTGCGCGACCATCTCGAGCCACCGCTCCGGCAGCCCGTCCGGGCCCATCTGGTAGAACATCGGCGCGACGGACTTGCCCAGCAGGTCATACAGCGCGGCCGCCTCGAGTTCGTCCCGCCGGGCCCGGTCGGTGACGCTGTCCGCCGACGGGATTGCCCAGCCGTTCAGGCCGTCGTACCACTCGTCCCACCAGCCATCCAGCACCGACAGGTTCAGCCCGCCGTTGAGTGCGGACTTCATGCCCGAGGTGCCGGAGGCCTCCTGCGGCCGGAGCGGGTTATTCAGCCAGACGTCGCACCCTTGCACGAGGGTTCGTGCCATCGCGATGTCGTAGTCCGGCAGGAAGACAATCCGGTGCCTGACCTGCGGGCCGTCGGAGAAGCGGACGAGCTCGGAGATCAGCTGCTTGCCGCTGTCGTCGGCGGGATGCGCCTTCCCGGCGACCACTATCTGGATTGGCCGGTCCGGGTCAAGCAGCAGTCCGGTCAGCCTGGCCTGGTCGTGCAGCATCATCGTGAGGCGCTTGTAGGACGGCACCCGCCGGGCGAACCCTACGGTGAGGACGTCTTCGTCGAGCACGCTGTCGGTCCAGATGAGCTCGGCATCGGAGGCGCCGCGCTGCCGGCACGAGGCCCGTAGCCTGCGACGCGCTTGCTCGATCAGCCGCCTCCTGAGCACCCGCCTCACCTCCCACAGGCGGCGCGGGTCGGCGGCCACGCGCTCCCAGAACTCCGGCTCGTCGCTCGGGTCGGCGACGGTGCCGGGCGCGGCGGCACCGTCGCCGGAGGGCTGATCATCTGCGAGCGCGACGATCTCCGGGGCTACCCAGGTCGGCGCGTGCACGCCGTTCGTCACTGAGACGATCGGGACCTCGACCTCGTCGAAGCCGGGCCACAGGCCGCTGAACATGACCCTGCTCACATGCCCGTGCAGCGTGCTAACCCCGTTGACCCGCTGGCCGAGCCGCATGCCCATTACGGCCATGTTGAAGACGCCCGGATCACCGCCCGGGTAGGTCTCGGCGCCGAGCGCCAGGACCCGGTCCGCGGGCAGGCCCGTCTCCGCTCCGTCCGCGACATTGCGGGCTACGAGGTCAAGCGGAAACCGGTCGATGCCAGCCGCCTCCGGCGTATGCGTCGTGAACACGGTCCCGGCCCGGCACATCTCCAGGGCCTCGTCAAAGTCCAGGCCCTGCCGCACGTACTCCCTGATGCGCTCCAGCCCGAGGAATCCGGCATGGCCCTCGTTGGTGTGGAATACCTCGGGCGAAGGATGCCCGGTACGGGCACAGTAGGCCCGCACCGCGCGGACTCCGCCGACGCCGAGCAGCAGTTCCTGCCGGAGCCGGTGGTCGGTGCCACCGCCATACAGCCGGTCGGTGACCTCACGCAAGCTTGGGTCGTTCTCCTCCACGTAGGAGTCGAGCAACAGCAGCGGCACCCGGCCGACCTCTGCTACCCAGATCTGGGCGCTCAGTGTCAGGTCATCGGCCAGGGCGACGCGAACCCGGATGGCGGACCCGTCGTCCCCGCGCAGCAGCGTGATCGGCAGTCCGTTCGGATCGGAGGCGGGGTAGCGCTCGGCCTGCCAGCCCTCCAGCGACAGCGACTGCGTGAAATAGCCGTGCCGGTAGAACAGTCCGACACCGATAAGCGGTACGCCAAGGTCGCTGGCAGCCTTCAGGTGGTCTCCGGCCAGGATGCCGAGCCCGCCGGAGTACTGCGGTAGCGCCTCGGTGATGCCGTATTCGGGCGAGAAGTAGGCGATGGCCGATGGCATGCCCGTGCCCGGACCTGCCACCGCCTGGTACCAGCGCGGCTCAGTCAGGTAGTCCCGCAGCTCATTGGCGGCATCACCCAGCCGGCGCAGATACTGGTCGGCGGAGGCCAGCGCGGTCAGCCGACCCTGGTCAACCTTGGCAAGCAGCGCCACGGGGTCGGACTCGGCCAGCTCGCGGCTGCCGGGATCAATCGCGTCGAAGAGGGCCCTGGTCTGCGGGTGCCATGACCAGCGCAGATTCAGCATCAGCGAGCGCAGCGGCTCCAGTGGCTCTGGCAGGACGGGGTGGATGGTGAACCGGCGGATAGCTCTCACGCACAGCGACCTTAATGTCTCCGGCCGGGTGCCGCGTCCACAGGCCCCAGGCAACCGGCTGACTCTGCACTGGCACGGTGCATGCCCCTGCGGGCCTGGATTCATGCCGGCCAACCCCGGCGGGCATTGGCGCCGGGGCGGATGGGTAGCTTTCATCCGTGATCGGACGGATCCCCATCCTGGATGTGCAGCCGGTACTACTATGCGGCGAGTTGCCGGCCAAGGCGGTCACCGGCGAGACCTTCCAGGTCACTGCCACGGTGTTCCGCGAAGGACACGAGATGCTCGGCACCGCTGTCGTGCTCATCGATCCGGAGGGGGCCGAGTCCCCGCTGGCGATCATGAATGAGCTGGCGCCAGGGACCGACCGCTATGGCGCCGACGTCACGCCCGACCGTGAGGGCTTGTGGCGTTTTCGGGTCGAAGCCTGGGGCGATCGGATCGCGCACTGGCGGCACGACGCCGCCATCAAGATCCCTATCGGCCAGGACGCCGAGCTGATGCTGGCCGAGGGCGCGCTCCTGCTGGAGCGGGCAGTGGCTCAGATTCCGGAGCCTCAGTCGATGCCGGCGCCCAAAGCGCGCGAAGCACGGGCTGCCCGCAAGGTTCTGCGCGGCGCCGCTCGTCAGCTGACCGACTCCGAGGTTCCGCCGGCTGACCGGCTGGCCGTCGTCAGGAGCCCGGCGGCCGTCGCCGCGCTGGCGGCGTTCCCGCTGCGCGAGTTGCTGACCACCTCGAAGGAGTACCCGCTGATCGTGCACCGGCAGCGAGCGCTCTACGGATCCTGGTATGAGTTCTTCCCGAGGTCCGAAGGCGCGCAGGTCGATCCGACGCACCGGCGCAAGCCGAGGTCGGGCACGCTGCGAACCGCGGCCATGCGCCTGGACGCCATCGCGGACATGGGCTTCGACGTCGTGTACCTGCCGCCTGTCCACCCGATCGGCAGCACCGAGCGCAAGGGCCGGAACAACACGCTCGTGGCTAGCTCAGGCGACCCAGGCTCGCCCTGGGCCATTGGCTCGCCAGCGGGCGGCCACGACGCCATCCACCCTGACCTCGGCACGTTCGCCGACTTCGACGCGTTCGTCGCCAGGGTCCGCGAACTGGGCATGGAGGTCGCCATGGACTTCGCGCTCCAGGCCTCGCCCGACCACCCGTGGGTCGGCAAGCACCCGGAGTGGTTCACTACCAGGGCCGATGGGTCGATCGCCTACGCCGAGAACCCGCCGAAGAAGTACCAGGACATCTACCCGCTGAACTTCGACAACGACCCTGAGGGCATCTACGCCGAGGCAATCAGGCTGGTCAGGCACTGGATGGATCACGGGGTCAGGATCTTCCGGGTGGACAACCCGCACACCAAGCCACTCAGATTCTGGCAGCGGCTGCTGGCCGAGATCGCGGAGACCGATCCTGACGTCCTCTTCCTCGCCGAGGCGTTTACCAGGCCCGCGATGATGCATACGCTCGCCAAGATCGGCTTTCATCAGTCCTATACGTACTTCACCTGGCGCAATACCGCCGCGGAGCTGACCGAATACCTTGAGGAGCTGTCCGGCCAGGCGGCTGCTTACATGCGGCCCAACTTCTTCGTCAATACACCCGACATCCTGTCGCAGTACCTACAGCACGCCGGGCCGGGCGCGTTCCGGGTCAGAGCGGTGCTTGCCTCAATGCTCACGCCTTCGTGGGGCGTCTACTCGGGTTATGAGCTGTGTGAAAACATTCCGCTGGTACCCGGCAGCGAGGAATACCTGGACTCCGAGAAGTATGCCTACCGTCCCCGGGACTGGGAAGTGGCGGCAGCGCTCGGCTTGACCATTGCTCCGTTCATTACCAGGCTGAACGAGATCAGGCGCGCTCACCCGGCGCTGCACTGGCTACGAAATCTCCGCTTCCACTACAGCGACCAGCCGGACATCCTCTGCTTCTCTAAGCGAACGGGCCCGCCCCAGGCGGCGGGCAGCGACACGGTTCTGGTCGTGGTAAACCTTGATGCAGGAGATACGCGTGAGGCTACTGTCTGGCTTGACACCCACGCTCTGGGATTTGACACCGGCGCTGGGTTCACGGTCACCGACGACCTGACCGGGCAGAGTTACCGCTGGGGCCAGGCAAACTACGTGCGGCTGGACCCGGCCATCGCGCCTGCGCACATCTTTACCGTGGGCTGAGTGAAGCCCACCCCGGAGCAGGGTGCACGGCAGGAACCAGGGAAGCTGGAAGCGGGACCACAGGCGCTCGCGGCACCCGGTGCCGGCCGAGAACACAGGCAGTATGCAGCAGGAGCGGGAGTGAACAACGCCACGCATCCGGCCCGCCAGCGGAAGGTAGTAGAGCCGGAGCCGGAGTTCGAGACGGCCGCGACCGAGCCTGTACCTGACTCCTTCTCGTTCGAGACTCCGAGAGATCCGCACTGGTTCAAGCGCGCAGTCTTCTATGAAGTTCTGATCCGTGGTTTCCACGACTCCAATGCTGACGGTACCGGAGACATCAAAGGACTGATCTCGCGGCTGGACTACCTGCACTGGCTGGGCATCGACTGCATCTGGCTGCTGCCCATCTACGAGTCTCCGCTGCGGGATGGCGGCTATGACATCTCTGACTTCATGGCAATTCTGGGGGAATTTGGGACTATCGGCGACTTCGTCGAGCTGATCGAGCAGTCTCACGCGCGCGGCATCCGCGTCATCGCCGACCTGGTCATGAACCACACCAGCGACCAGCATCCGTGGTTCCAGGCCTCCCGCAGTGATCCCGACGGCCCGTTCGGCGACTTCTACGTCTGGTCCGATACCGACGACAGGTACACGGACGCGCGGGTGATCTTCGTCGACACCGAGCAGTCGAACTGGACCTTCGATCAGGTCCGCGGCCAGTACTACTGGCACCGGTTCTTCACCCACCAGCCCGACCTCAACTACGAGAACCCGAACGTCCAGGATGCGATGATCGAGGTGCTGCGGTTCTGGCTCGATCTGGGCATCGACGGGTTCCGGCTTGACGCGGTGCCATATCTGTATGAGCGCGAGGGCACCAACTGCGAGAACCTGAAGGAGACCCACGAGTACATCAAGCGGGTCAGGGCTGAGATAGACCGGCTCTACCCTGACCGGGTGCTGCTGGCCGAGGCGAACCAGTGGCCGGCCGACGTCGTGGAGTACTTCGGGGACGCGAGCGCCGGCGGAGACGAGTGCCATATGGCATTTCACTTCCCGTTGATGCCGCGCATCTTCATGGCCGTCCGCCGCGAGCAGCGCTACCCCATCTCCGAGATCATGGCGCAGACACCGCAGATCCCCTTCGGCTGCCAGTGGGGCATCTTCTTGCGCAACCACGACGAGCTGACCCTGGAGATGGTGACCGACGACGAGCGCGACTACATGTATGCCGAGTACGCCAGGGACCCGCGGATGAAGGCGAACATCGGCATCCGCCGCCGGCTCGCCCCGCTGCTGGATAACGAGCGCGATCAGCTCGAACTGTTCACCGCGCTGTTGCTCTCGCTGCCCGGCTCGCCGGTGATCTACTACGGCGACGAAATTGGCATGGGCGACAACATCTGGCTTGGCGATCGCGACGGCGTGCGTACGCCCATGCAGTGGACGCCAGATCGCAACGCGGGGTTCTCCGTGTGCGATCCGGCCCGGCTGTACCTGCCGGTGATCATGGACCCGATCTACGGCTTCCAGGCGCTGAACGTAGAGGCGCAAGAGCGCAGCCCTGGGTCGCTGCTGAACTGGACCAGGCGGATGATCGGCATCCGCAAGGAGCATCCCGTTTTCGCCCTGGGCAGCTATGACGAGCTGAACTCGTCCAATCCGAGCGTGCTGGCCTTCGTCCGCGAGCGCCGGGAAGGCGAAACGCTGCCGCCCGGCACCGATTCCTCAGGGCACGACGTGGTCGGCACCGACACCATGCTGTGCGTGAACAACCTGTCGAAGTTCCCGCAGCCCGTGGAGCTCGACCTGAGCCGCTATGCCGGCTACACGCCCGTCGAGTGCACAGGCGGGGTCGCGTTCCCGCCGATCGGCGAGCTGAGCTACCTGCTGACCCTGCCGGGACACGGGTTTTACTGGTTCACCCTGCAGCCGCCCGGCCACCCCTGACGGCCCCCAGTTCCCCCCGGATTCATGATGCGACCAGTTATGGGCATGCTGGTGTAAACGATTCGCGCGGCCGTGCTATATCGGTGCTTTGGCCGGGAAAGTAGGGTCGGGCGCGTGCGGCGGGAGGTGTGAGCAGGAGTGATCGACACCGCGGCCGACGCCGTGCTGCAGGACATGCTGGCCCAGTGGCTGCCCCGGCAGCGCTGGTTCCCCGGCCGGGGCACGGCCGTCGGGGAGCTCACCATCGTCTCAGACGTGCCGCTGCTGGCCGGCGATCCGGAGCTGCGCCACCTGGTGATCGAGATCCGCCAGGCGGGCAGTCCGGCCCGGTTTCAGGTCCTCGTCGGCTCCAGCAGCGAGCCGCCTGCCGGGATCGGCCGCCCGGCCGGCGGTGACCCGGTCATCGGCACGCTGGCTGGCCTCACGGTGTACGACGCGTTGCACGACCCCGTGCTGGCCGCTGTGCTGTTGCGCGGTATAGCCGAGCAGCGGCTGGCCGGGCCGCTGCGGTTCGTCCGCGAGCCGGCGGTACCGGTGGCCGATCTGCCGGCCGACGGCCGGCTGCTGGGCGCCGAGCAGAGCAACACCAGCCTGGTCTTCGGCGATGCCGCCATCCTCAAGGTAGTGCGGCGGCTGTTCCCGGGCGCGAACCCGGATCTGGAGGTTGCGGACGCCCTTGCCCGGCTGGATTCGGACCGGATTGCCAGGCCGTTCGGCTGGATCGAGACCGAGCTCGACGGGCAGCCGGTCCTGCTGGCCGTGCTCTCGGAGTTCCTGGCCGGGGGGCAGGAGGGCTGGAGCCTGGCACTGGAGGACGTGTCCAGGCTCTACGCCCGCGCGGGCAGCTACGGGCACGAGTACCTCACGACGCCGGTTCCGGCCAACGGCGCGAGGGCCGAGGGCGGGGCCGGCCTGCCGTTCGTGGCCGAGGCCCGCGAGCTTGGCGTCGCGACCGCGCAGATGCACGCCGACATGGCAACCGCGTTCGGGCGCCGCGACATGACGCCCCCCGAACTTGGCGCCCTGGTCGCCAGGCTTACTGGCAAGCTGGAAGCGGCGGCCGCGATGGTACCCCAGCTCGGCGCGCATGCCGACAGGATCTCCGCCGCCTATGCCGACCTGGCAGCGCTGAAGGAGCCTGTCCCGGTCCAGCGGGTTCACGGTGACTACCATCTCGGCCAGGTCATGCGAAGCCGACGTGGCTGGGTGGCACTCGACTTCGACGGAGAACCGGCCGCGCCCCTGGCTGAGCGCCGGGCAATGGCTCCGGCGATGCGGGACGTCGCCGGGATGCTGCGCTCATTTGACTACGCGGCCCGGCACCAGCTGATCGGGCACCCGCGAGCCCATGACCTCATCGCGGTCGCCGACTCCTGGGCTCGGCAATGCCAGGAGGCGTTCTGCGCCGGTTACGCCGCCGGAGGCGGGGCAGACCCTCGTGACCACGCGGCGCTGCTGCGCGCCCTCACTCTGGAAAAGGCGGTCTACGAAGTGATCTACGAGTACCGGCACCGGCCGACGTGGCTGTCGATACCGCTGGATTACGTGGCGACAGCATGAACGAGGCTGCATTCCAGAGGCGAGCGGGTGACGCGGCATGACCGCGCCCGCCCATCAGGCCGACCAGGTCAGCCTCGCGGAAATCGATACGCTGCTCGCGGGACACCACCATGACCCGCACGCGCTGCTCGGCGCGCATCTGGGTCCGGGCGGCGTTACGATCCGGGCCCTGCGGCCGCTTGCCGAGACGGTCACGGTCGTGCTGGCAGACGGCACCAGGGTGCCGATGAACCACGTGCACCAGGGCGTCTTCTCTGCCTTGGTGCCGGGCACTGCGGTGCCCAAGTACGAGATCGCGGTGACCTATCCCGGCCTGCCAGAGACGGTGGGCGACGACCCGTACCGGCACCTCCCGACCCTCGGCGAGATGGACCTGCACCTTATCGGCGAGGGCCGGCACGAGACCCTCTGGACCGTGCTCGGTGCCCGCGTCCGGCCCGACGTCGCGGGCACGTCGTTCGCCGTCTGGGCGCCGAACGCCCGCGGAGTACGGGTGATCGGCGACTTCAATCACTGGGACGGGCGGGCGCATCCGATGCGGTCGCTGGGCTCATCTGGGGTCTGGGAGCTGCTGATCCCCGGGATCGGCCCAGGAACAACGTATAAATACGACATCTGCGGGCCCGACGGCAGCTGGCATCGCAAGGCCGACCCGATGGCGGGCCTGGCCGAGCGCCCGCCTGCTACCGCGTCGGTCGTGACCCGGTCCAGCTATCAATGGGGCGACAAGGACTGGCTGGCCGCGCGAGCCGATCGTGACCTGCTCGCCAACCCGATGAGCGTGTACGAAGTACATCTGGGCTCATGGCGGCCCGGCCTGTCCTACACCGAGCTGGCCAGCCAACTCACGAGCTACGTCACCGAGATGGGGTTCACTCACGTCGAGTTCCTGCCGGTCGCCGAGCATCCGTTCGGCGGCTCCTGGGGCTACCAGGTGACGTCGTACTACGCGCCGTCCGCGCGGTTCGGTACTCCGGATGAGTTTCGCTACCTGGTGGACTGCCTGCACCAGGCCGGGATCGGCGTCTTCTTGGACTGGGTGCCAGCGCACTTCCCGCGTGACGCCTGGGCGCTGGCGCGCTTCGACGGCACCCCGCTCTACGAGCATGCTGACCCGCAGCGCGGCGAACACCCCGACTGGGGCACGCTCATCTTCGATTTCGGCCGCCCCGAAGTGCGCAATTTCCTCGTCGCGAACGCCATCTACTGGCTTGAGGAGTTCCATGCCGACGGGCTGCGCGTCGACGCGGTCGCGTCGATGCTGTATCTCGACTACTCGCGCGAGGACGGCCAGTGGTCGCCGAACTCGCTCGGTGGCCGGGAGAACCTGGACGCGGTCTCGTTCCTGCGCGAGGTGACCGCGACGTGCTACAAGCGGATGCCGGGCATCGCCATGATCGCCGAGGAGTCCACCGCCTGGCCGGGCGTGTCCCGGCCGGTGCACCTGGGCGGGCTGGGCTTCGGCCTGAAGTGGAACATGGGCTGGATGCACGACACGCTGGCCTACCTGGCCAGGGACCCGGTGCACCGCAGCTACCACCAGGACGAGATCACGTTCTCGATGATCTACGCCTACAGCGAGAACTACGTGCTCCCGCTGTCGCACGACGAGGTCGTGCACGGCAAGAGCTCACTGCTGCGCAAGATGGCCGGAGATGAGTGGCGCCAGTTCGCGGGGCTGCGCTCGCTGTTCGGCTACATGTGGGCACATCCGGGCAAGCAACTTCTGTTCATGGGCGGCGAGTTCGGCCAGGGTGACGAGTGGTCCGAGCAGGTCGGAGTTCAATGGCACCTGCTTGAGTACCCGGTGCACGCCGGGGTCCAGCAGCTGGTCATGGACCTTAACCAGGCGTACCTCGAGCGCCCGGCCCTGTGGCAGCAGGACAGCTCGCCCGCGGGCTTCGAGTGGATCGACGCCAGCGACCGGTCGGGCAATGTGCTGTCGTTCCTGCGCTACGGCTCGGACGGCAGCGTGCTGGCGTGCGTGTGCAACTTCTCCGCGATGCCCCATTACGACTACCGCATCGGCCTGCCGGCGGCCGGCACCTGGGTCGAGGTCATCAACACCGACGCGGAGGCCTACGGCGGCAGCGGCCTCGGCAACTACGGGGCAGTCGAGGCGACCGGCGAGCCGCGTCACGGACGCCCGGCGTCGGCGGCGCTCACGATCCCCCCGCTGGCTGTGCTCTGGCTCGCGCCGAAGCAGCCGGCGAGCGACCGGCGAAGCAGCGTCGACGGGGCAAAGACCCACGTAGGACACATCTAGCGCGAAGGCCGTCGCGCTGCTGCCCGGCAACACCTGAGGATGTATGCCGCGGGTGCCACGGTATGTTGGCGCAGTGCTGCCCGAGGCCTTCGGCGAATTCTTCGCCGCCACCGCCGCCACAGCAGGCGCTCTCACCGGCTTGCTGTTCGTCGCCTTGTCGGTATCCACGCACCGCGACGTGGCCTTCGTCCCGGCCGTGGTTCACGAGGTCCGCGCGTCGGCAGCGCTCCTGGCGTTCAGCAACGCGCTGTTCATCTCGCTCTTCACCCTCGTGCCGGGCACCGGCGTCGGGTATCCGGCGATCGTGTTCGGCGTGATCGGCATCCTGTTCACGGCCGCTGCCATCCGTTCCATTCTGTCCAGCGAGTCCACCGTGCGTCAGGAGACCCGCCAGCTCGGGCTCATCGGCCTGCTGCTGATGATCTTCGGCACCGAGTTCATCAGCGGGATCGTCGCGCTCAACCTTCCTCGCGACGTCGGGCCGGCGCAGATAATCGGCTACGCCGTCGTTGCGTCGCTGGTCATGGGCGTCGCCAGGGCGTGGGAATTCGTCGGCCGGAGGGACACCGGCATCCTCGCCTCGCTCGCGGTGCTGGCCGGGCGGGAGCAGAGCCTGGCCACTCCCCCACCTGAGGACGCTGCCTCGCCCCAGCACGACCGCCCAGACGGCGAGTGACGATGGCTAGGAGCCGCCCCGCCCGGTCAGCTCACCTCGGCGATGCTGGCCTCGATCAGGCGGCCGGCCTCGATGCGCAGCACGCCTAGCGTGCCGTGCGGTTGCCGCCGCCGGTCGGTTGGCGAGCCGGGGTTGAAGATGCGCATCCCCTGGCCCGCTTGATCGAGCGGGATGTGTGAGTGGCCGAAGACGACGAGCTGAGCCCGGGGGAACGCGCGGCGCATCCGTTGCAGCCGACCCGTCGCCTGACCGCTGTCGTGAATCATCCCAACCCGCAGCCCGTCGAGATCAAGCTCAAGCGTTGGCTCTGCGCCCCAGCTCGCTACGTCCGGGACGTCGTTGTTGCCGAGCACCGCTCGCACCGGCCCGTACTGGCTCAGCTCGTCGAGAACCGAGGCCATGCACACGTCGCCCGCGTGCAGGATCAGGTCTGCGCCGCGCAAGTGCTCGGCAACGCGCGGAGGGCACGACTTCCACCGCCTGGGCGCGTGAGTATCGGATAGCACGACAACGCGCATGCGGACCATCCTGGCCCAGCCAGCGGGCAACCTGCGCTGCTTTGCTAACGGGTCACCACCCGACAGTCCCGTCGACCAGCTCACGGATGAGGTCGGCATGCCCATTGTGCCGCGCGTATTCCTCGATCATGTGCGTGTAGATCCAGCGGAGCGACACTGGCTGATCCCGCCTCGTTCCGGCGTAATTAAGGTCTTTTCCGGCCGCATTCACCCGGCTCTGCTCGCACTCGGCGCGCCAGGCAGCAAGGTCGGCCTCCCAATCCGCGTCATCGAGCGGGATCAGTTCGCTGTCCTCCACGCCCGGATCGAACCAGATATACGGGGTAGCGGGAGCCGACAGCAGCACGCGGGTGAACCAATTCCGCTCGACCTCGGCCATGTGCCGCACCAGCCCGTGCAGCGAAAGCATCGATGTCGGCACTGGCCGTGCCTTCCGGCTCGCGTCGTCCAGTCCCTCGCACTTGAGGAGCAGCGTGACCCGGTGGAATTCGAGCCATCCCTCGAGCATCGGGCGGTCGTCCAGCACGAACGGCGGTTCGACCCGGCGCGAGTCCTGCAGGTCCGCTACCATCTCGGCTCCCTGTGGTCGGTCTCTCGCGCACATACTGTCTGGCGATGACGAGGCGCGCCACGCGTTTTTCGCGCTGCGGCGAAACCGCTTTGCGGCCGGGCGGCAGCTGCCTGTGCAGCCGCGCCGCAGCGGTGCTCAGAGCAGGCCGAGCAGCCAGGACGGACCGGCCACGAGCGCGCCCGCTGCCTCGCAGCGCCGCCGCAGCTCGCGGTCTGCCGTGACCACGATCCGGCGCCCGGATGTCTGCTCGGCCAGCTTGGCTATCGCGTCATCGCCGGACCCTCTGGCCGCCACAACGCGAACCCGCCCGCCGCTGCCGTTGGCGTCGGCGGCCGCCCGCGCCGCGCCCTCCACCACGAGGACGATGTCGGGCAGCCAGGTCATCTGCAACGTCGCGGAGCGGCGCTTACCCCTGGGCTGCGAGTCGGCTGGTCCCGGCCATGCCGACGCCGGCGACCCCGCCGATCTCAGGGAGACCGGAGATCCCGCCGCCGACGCGAGCGTTGCCTCCCCGGCCGGCTCGCCGGGCAACCGTGACAACCCATCAAGAGCCAGCGGCTCGAGCTGGTTACGCAGGCGCACGGCAGCGCCGACGCGGTCGCGCCACCAGCCATCGGGGCGCGAGCCGACAACGTTGGCCCCGTCGACGATGATCGTGAGGGGATCCATGCAGTCACGCAGCTCGGGCCAGTGCTCGGCGAATCCCGGATGCAAGTTCAAGCGCGTCACCTCCTGAGGTCGCACCCAGGCAACATCCTCGGTCTCGTCGTAATCCGACTCAACCTCAAACGCGTCCGCGGCTTCGGCGAGCACCGTCGTGTAGGACCAGCCGCCGTGGTCATCGCGGAAGATACCCCGCGGACGGACCCGTTCCGGTGGCACGCCGCATTCCTCCGCCGCCTCCCGGAGGGCGGCGGTCAAGACCGACTCGTGGCTGTCCCGCGCGCCGCCGGGCATCCCCCAGGTACCGCCGTGATGGCTCCACCAGGTGCGCTGCTGCAGCAAGACCGGCCCGCCACTTGCGACGTAGGCCAGCAGGCCGGCCGCGCCGTAGCGACCCCAGTGCCGGTGGCCGAGCTCGCACCGGACCCAGCCGTTCCCGTCCCGGCTAGCCATCGGCGCGCTCCCCGCCACTCGCGCCGGCCCTGGCGCTGGTGCCGGCCCTGACGTCGGCCTGCGGCGCGGCGTAACGCAGCCCGTCCATGATGAGGTCGAGCAGTCGCCCGGCCTGATCGCGCTGGGACGGCTCGGCCACCAGAACGGAGACGCCGCTGATTCCGACCAGCACGTCGTCGGGGCGGACGCCGGGCCGCAGCAGGCCGGCCTGCGCCCCCGCGCGCAGCAGGGCGTCGATCGCGGCCAGCAGCCTGGCTCTACTTTCGGCAAACGGATCCCCGCCGGAGGCGACGACCGCGCGCAGCGCCTCGGCCATCCCCCGCTTGGTCGTCATGTAATCAACAAAGTTGTCCATCCATGCCCGCATGGCCCGATCTGGCGGCAATGGGGCCAGCAACTCCGGGACAGAGTCGCACAAGCGGGCGAGTTCGCTCCGGTACACGGCGTCGATCAGGGCCTCGCGGCTCGGGAAGTGCCGGTAGAGCGTGCCGATGCCGACACCTGCCGAGCGGGCTATCGATTCCAGTGTCGCCTCGGGACCTGACCTGGAGAACGCGGAGACGGCCGCGGCCAGCAACTGCTCGCGGTTGCGGCGTGCGTCGGCGCGTAGCGGCCGGTCCTCGGTCAACTACTCCTCCAGGCGGAGCGATTGTTAACCGGAGATCCCTCCGGTTGGAGCGGCGAACCGGAGGAACCTCCGATTAGTTGATCGTACCTGGTGACGGGATGGCGCGCACATCCCAGCCTCGGCGCCCAGCGCTGGCGTCATACCATTGGCGGCTGACCGGAGCGCCTCAGCCTAGGCTGTAGGGCATGCCAGATTCCCTTCTCCCCGCTCCGCTGGTCAAGCTGCGCAACCAGTGGACGGCACCGCTGATACTTGAGCTCGATCTCACCGACGGCATCAGCGAGTCTCGGCCCGCGGACCCCATCTCAGCCATCACGGCGCGCAACCGGGTGGTCCTCGCCGATGTGCTCGACACCCTGCGCCGGGCCCGCGACGACTATCGCGTCGTCGCGCTGGTCGCCCGGCTGGGCGGCAAGGGCATCGGCCTGGCCGCCGTGCAGGAACTGCGCCGCGCGGTCAGGGACTTCGCCGCGGCGGGAAAGTCGACCGTCGCCTGGGCCGATTCCTACGGCGAATTCTCGGCCGGCAACGTCCAGTACTATCTGGCAACCGCTTTCGACACCATCTGGCTGCAGCCATCGGGCGACCTCGGGCTCACCGGCATCGCCGTCGAGCGCGTGTTCCTGCGCGGCGTGCTGGACAAGCTCGGCGCGGAGGTCGAGGTGGCCAAGCGGTACGAGTACAAGAGCGCCGCCGAGCAGCTGACCGAGCACGGTTTCTCCGGGCCGGCCAGGGAGGCGACCGAGCGCGTCACCGCGTCGGTAACCGAGCAGCTGGCGCAGGCGATAGCCGAGCGGCGGAACCTCACGCCGGACAAGGCCAGGAAGCTGATCGACGCCGGACCATTCCTGGCGACCCAGGCCCAGGAAAACGGGCTGGTTGATCACCTCGGCTACCGCGACGAGGTGTACGCCGCCGTGCGCAAGGAAGCCGAGCCGGAGGCGATCCTGCAGTACGTCGGCCGGTACCGGCGCAACAAGACGACGATCGAGCGCGTGCGCAAGGCCGCGGAAACGTTCCCGGCCGGCTCGAGGCAAGAGCCCTTCGTCGCCCTGATCTACGCGACCGGACCGATCCGGCGCGGCCGGAGCGGGCGCAGCCCGCTCGGCGGCAGCTCGATGGGCTCGGACACGATCGCCGCCGCGATCAGGAATGCCGCCAAGGACCCGCACGTGCGGGCGATCCTTCTGCGGGTAAACAGCCCTGGCGGGTCCTATGTCGCCTCGGACACGATCTGGCGCGAGGTTGTCCGGGCCAGGGCCGGAGGCACCCCCGTGGTCGTGTCCATGGGCGACGTCGCCGCGTCCGGCGGCTACTTCATCTCGATGGCCGCGGACGTGATCGTGGCGGAGCCAGGCACGGTGACCGGATCGATCGGCGTCATCACGGCCAAGCCTGTGCTCGGCGAGGCGCTCGGCCGGGCCGGGGTCAGCAGCGACCTGGTATCCCAGGGTGCGCACGCCGCGATGTTCTCCCAGCAGCGCCCGTTTACCGACGACGAGTGGGCCATCGTGAACGGCTGGCTCGACCATATTTACGCCGATTTCACCGGCAAGGTCGCGACCGGGCGCGGCATGACGCCGGAGCAGGTGCACGCGCTCGCGAAGGGCCGAGTGTGGACTGGTGCCGACGCCCATGCCCGCGGCCTGGTCGACGAGCTTGGCGGCCTGGAGCGCGCCGCCGCGATAGCGCGCCGCCGGGCGGGCCTTCCGCCATCGGCCGGACTGCGGGTCTACCCGCGGGTCCGCCCACTGGAGCGCCTGATCCCGGCGGGCTCAAGCGAGGGCCACGGCGCGTCGGCCGCCAGTTTGCTAGCCGATGTCTGGGGCCCCGCCTGGCAGGTCGCCGCCAAGGCCGGGCTGCATCCGCGCGGTCCGCTGATGTTGCCCGGCTCATGGACATTTGAATGACGGAACGGGGCGGCCCAGGCGAACCCCGTTCCTATCGCGAAGCGCTTGACGCCTGGCCGGGGGCCGTGACGCTGCTGACGATCACCGAGGGCAGGGACGACATCGGCACGACCGTCAGCGCGTTCTGCCCGGTCTCGGCCGAGCCTCCGCTGGTGCTGGTTTCGCTTATCACCGGTTCCTATCCGGCTGAGGTGCTCAGCAGGCTGGCCTGGTTTGCGGTCACCCTGCTCGCAGAGGGCCAGCGGGTGCTTGCCGGCCGGTTCGCTGCCGCCGGGCGGCCGGGTGCGCGGCTGCTGCTCGAGGGAGTCGCGCACGCCCGCGGCCGGGTATCAGGAGCGCTGATTCCCGATGGCGGGCTGGCCGCCTTCGAGTGCGAGGTGACCTCGCGCGTTCCGGCCGGTGATCACTTGCTGCTGATCGCCCAGGTGCATGGCGTCCCGTACGTGGCCGAGTCGGGCCGACCGCTCATCCGCTTTCGCGGCGGCTATCTGAGCTAACGCTCCGTGCGGTGAGGCGACGCGCTTTAGATAATGGCCTGCCCAAGACAAGGCCGAAATGCCCGCTCGATGCCCTCGTGCCCGGTGTGTGCGATCCCATCGGCCGGGTAGGTCTGCTAGCCGGGGAGCTTGCGGGGGGACGGTGCCTACACAGATCACGGCCGCGCTGGTCGCTGTCGCGGCTGCTCTTGTCGCCGTGGCTGTACTGCTGAGCTGGCGCGCATGGCGCCGCGGCCGCGGAGACGCCCCGCTGGCCGACCAGGGCACGGCCGCACTCGAGGCGCAGGCGGACCGAGCGCTGGTCGAGACCGACGACGCGATCAAGACCAGCGATCAGGAGCTCGGTTTCGCCCTGGCCAGGTTCGGCGAGCATGCTGCCGCCCCCTTCTCGATCGCACTCAGGTCCGCGCGGAGAGAACTCGCCGAGGCGTTCAAGCTGCGCCAGCGGCTAGATGATCAGACTCCTGCGCCTCAGTCAGTGAAACGTAGGACGCTCACCGAAATCGCCCGCCGCTGCGGCGAGGCTAACCGGCTACTCGACGAGCAGTCCGCCGGGTTCGACCGTCTGCAGGATCTCGAGGTGCGCGCGCCTGAGGTGCTGTCCGAGGTGGACCACTACGTGACGCAGCAGGCGGCGCGCCTGCGCACCTCAGAGCAGATACTCGCCAGGCTCGCGGAAAGGTACACGCCCGAAGCGGTGGCGATCGTGGCCTCGAGCCCCGACCAGGCCAGCGAACGGCTCGAGTTCGCGCGCGCCGGCCTGAGCGACGCGCGCCAAGCGCTGTCGTCCGACGAGACCGCCCTGGCCACGGTGTTCCTGCGTGCAGCAGAGGCTGCGGCGGACCAGGCGGAGTCATTGCTCGGCGGCATCGAGCACATGGAGGCCGAGCTAACCCAGGCGGCCTCGGCTCTTCCGGCCGCGCTCCGCGAGATCGACGTGGAAATCGCCGACGCCGCGGCAGTGGGTGAGCCAGCGGGCCGCACCGATGCGATCAGCCGCGCCGAGGCCGCCGCCTCCGCCGCCCGCAGCGTAATGCAGTCGAGGGCGCCGTTCGACGCGCTGGACGCCCTGCGCGAGCTTGAGGAATCCGACACAACCCTTGACCAGATACTGGCGAGCGAGAGGACCGAACGCGACAGGCAGGACCGCGCCACGGCGGTACTTGATCACGTCATGCTCGTGGCGCGCTGTGCCATGACGACGGCCGAGGACTTCATCACCACACGGCGCGGCGGCGTGGGCGCTTCCGCAAGGACGAGGCTGGCCGAGGCGCGTCGCCATTTCCAGCAGGCGATCGCCGCGGCGCAAGACAAGCCCGAGGCCGCTGTAACCGAGGCCCAAGACGCGGCCGGGCTGGCTCGCGGCGCGAGGGCGCTCGCCGAGCAGGACGTTGCGCGATTCAGGTCCGGCCACCGGGGCCCGGTCGTGAGGAGCGGCGGCATGGGCGGGCTCGGGGGCAGCTTCGGCGGGGCGATCCTCGGCGGAATCCTGATCGACTCGCCACTCGGCGGCGACCACGACGGCTTTGGAAGCGGCGGCTTCCGGCTGGGCAGATCTGGTACTCCGG
Organism: Streptosporangiaceae bacterium; assembly: GCA_030040155.1. Classification (GTDB taxonomy): domain Bacteria; phylum Actinomycetota; class Actinomycetes; order Streptosporangiales; family Streptosporangiaceae; genus JAJYUU01. Next base: position 21,841 of record JASHUG010000072.1, read on the forward strand.
CCAGCTTCGGCGGCATTGGCACCAGGGGCAGGCACAGTCTCGCCGGCACGTTCTAGCTCACCGCAGGCGACAGGTTCCGGACAACGATCGGTCGCTGCAGACGCTGGCCAGCTGCCGCGCGAGAGTGCTCGCCGAGCGCCCGGGCATGCCGAAGAGCGGATTTCACGTCACAGTGCCGGAAGCGCTTCCCTACGCGGGTGGGACGGCATCCAACGGCAGCCTGACTTCTGCCGCGCTGCTCGGAGCCGCCCGCAAGGCCACATGGGGTTGTCAGAGTCGTCTCGTGGTGAACAGTGTGGTCCCGTAGACCGCGTCCACTTCCGTCCGATCGGTTTCGATGAACCCGACCTTGGCCAGCACACGGCGAGAAGCGATGTTCCAGTCCCAGACCGTGGCCCACAAACGTTCATATCCCGACGATCTCGCCCAATCCAGAACCGCCAGCGAGGCCTCGGTCGCGTATCCCTGACGCCAGACCCGGCGTAGCAGCTCGAACGCTAGTTCCGGTTCCCCTTGCGATCCTCGTCCGCTGTCAACCAGCCCGCAGTAGCCGATGACGTCCCGAGCGGCCTTCCGCTCGACCGCCAGCAACCCGACCGACGACGGCTGGCTGGCGCGGATCGAATCCTCGAGGTCTGCGACCGTAGGGTGTCCATCCGCGTCGATCCGGCGGTGCGGCGGCACCCGCGGGTCACGTTCGGTCCACAGCTCACGCAAGACGATGGCCTCGTCTACCCGCCAGGGCCTGAGCAGCAGACGACCCGTCTCGAGGACAACCTCGCGTCCCGGAATCGCTTCACCTGCCATGACGGCAGCCTTTCACGGAGCGAACGCACGGATCTGCCGCGCTGCGTTCCTC
>JASHUG010000497.1 GCA_030040155.1 Streptosporangiaceae bacterium
CAGCGGTATCGGGCTGTGCTGGAAGTCCTGGACGAGGGCGTGCCGGTGATCGTGGTCGCGCGCCGGTATGGGGTCGCGCGGCAGACGGTTCACACGTGGCTGCGCAGGTATGCGAATGAGGGCGGACTGGGCGGCCTGGCGGACCGGTCGCCGAAGCCGGATAGCTGCCCGCATCAGATGCCGGCGGTGACCGAGGCGCGGATCGTGGGGATGCGGCGCGAGCATCCGGCGTGGGGTCCGTCGCGGATCCGCTGGCAGCTGGAGCGCGAGGGCGTCGTGCCGCTGCCGGGCCGTTCGAGCGTGTACCGGGCGCTGCTGCGTCATGGCCTGGTCGATGGCAAGAAACGCCGCCGGCGGCGGGAGGATTACCGCCGGTGGGAGCGCGGCCGGGCGATGGAGTTGTGGCAGACCTCCGATAGGTCCAAGTGTCAAGCGGCGTCTTGGAGTGACTGGGGGAAGGCTTTGGCGTCGTCGTAGGTCTGGCGGGTGGCGAGGCAGTGGTGGAGCTGGCCGAGGTAGCGGTTGAACAGGTGGCGTAGGGCGGCTGCCGTCGGCGGCCCGGTGCGCCGGAAGCCAGTCGTCCAACTTGGCGCCGTCCCAGGCGTTGTGCTGGACGTCCCAGTGGTGCGACAGGTCGACACTGGCGGCGGCACTGGTCAGGATCGTGTCCTGGCGGAACGGCAATTCGTAGCCGTCAGGATTCATGGAGTCGGGCCGGTACCACACGGGCTTGCCAGCAGGAAGCGTGATGGCGGTCGGGTCGCTGTAGCCCCGGACGCCGCGAAGGGTGCCGAAGTAGCTGTCGAATGAGCGGTTCTCCTGCATGAACACCACAACGTGCTCGATCTGGGACAGCGAACCTGGCTTGTCGCTGGCGTCGGCCAGGGCCTTCTGGACGGAGGTCGGCAGGGCGCTCACCACTCCGGCGGCACCTACTGCTCCTAAGCTGCCGCCCACGAACTGGCGGCGAGAAATTGACGTCACGGCTCATCTCCATTCGCTGGACTGCGGGTGCCCGAGGCGCGGAACGACTGGTTAGCCATGCTCGGCAGGCCGGACGAACTCGAAGCGGCTGCGCTGGTAAAGGCCAGGCGTGCCCGCGGTGCTGGTGCAGGGGCGGTACGACGTTCAGACTCCAGCGACGATAGCGTGGGAACTCGCTCGCGCCTGGCCTGCGGCTGAGCTGAAACTGGTACTGGGCGGACACTCGGCCAGGGAAACAGCAGTAGCCAGAGAGCTTGTCCGAGCCACCGGCGGTTTCGCGGCCGTGCCCTGAAACGCCGTCTATCTGGCGGATACTCGTCGGTCAGACCCGGACTCGCATGGGCAACGCTAGCCAGCGCCAGGAAAGTCGAGCGCGGAGCTCGCGGGCCTGGGCACGGTGTGCATGATCCAGGTCAGGCTGAGCTCTTCGCCGACTGCGTCTTCGCGGCTGACGAACTCGGCGATCAGAGCGTCCATGCGGCTGGTCAGCTCGCGCCAGACCTCGGGTCGAAGCCGCATCGTTCCGCGGAACTCCGCACGGGTCGCTCCCGGGCCCGCTTCGATCAGCTCGGCGATGACGGCGTGCAGCATCGCGATGTCCATCCGCTGGAGCAATTCCGGTGACTCGGCCGCGTCCCAGGCGAGCCTGATCGACAGCCCGGTCGAGCGGTACGGTCGTTCGAGCGCCCCGCGCTGGCCGTTTCGGACGGGCTGGGCAGCAATGAAGCCGGCATTCGCCAGGATGCGCACGTGCCGCAGCGCGGTGGCAGGCGCGATCCCGAGTCGGACGGCCAGCTCCTGATTGGTGAGCGCCTGCCGGTGACACAGCCGCAGCATTCGCAGCCGGGTCGGGTGAGCCACCGCCGTCATCTCGGCTTCGGTAGGCGACCGGATCCGACGGTCCACAGGCTGCCCGGATGTACCCATTGCAGAAATACTAATCGATATGTTCTGATGAATTCAATCGACGAATGGAGGATGTCATGAGCCGGACCGTCTTCGCGGGCGGGCAGGTCTTCGACGGCACCGGGGCGGAGCCAGGTTCAGCCGATGTGGTGATCGAAGGCGGGCGGATCGTCGAAGTTGGCCCAGGGCTGGATGGCGACGAGGTGGTGGACTGCACTGGGAAGTCGCTGCTGCCTGGCCTGTTCGACTGCCATGTGCACCTGATGGACACCACGCTCAGCGCGCTGGACTGGGAGTCGTCCCCGTTCTCGCTGCCGTTCTACGAGGCCATCCGGAATATGGAACTCACGCTGGCGGCCGGCATCACCACAGTGCGCGACGCCAGCGGTGCCGACCTCGGCGTCCAGGTGGCGCAGCAACGAGGACTGATCCGCGGGCCACGGATGCAGATCTCGATCACGATGATCAGCCAGACTGGCGGCCACGGCGACCGCTGGCAAGCGTCGGGTTGCCCTGCGGCATATCAGTGGGCGCACCCCGGGCGGCCCGAGGGCGTCGCCGACGGGCCAGATGAGGTACGGGCCAAGGTACGGGAGATGATCAGGGCGGGCGCCGACGTGATCAAGATCGCCACGACCGGCGGGTTTTTCTCAGCCCGCGATGATCCGCGGACGGCCCATTACCGCGACGCCGAGATCGGCGTCATTGTGGAGGAAGCGACCGCGGCCGGGCGCTACGTGATGGCGCACGCGCAGGGCACGGCCGGGATCAAGACGGCTATCCGCGGCGGGGTGCGCTCGATCGAGCATGGCCTCTTCCTTGACGAGGAGTCGATCGAGATGATGGCTGATCGAGGCACCTGGCTGGTGCCGACGATGACGGCCAGCCTCGGTCTCAGCGAGGCCATCAAGTCCGGAGTGCCGATACCGGCAGAAACCGCAGCGAAGGCGCACATCTGCGCCGGGGCGGCCGAAACCTCGGTCCGGGCCGCGGTCGCCGCCGGGGTCAAGATCGCCATGGGAACTGACGCGCCCGTGTACCCGCACGGCAAGAACCTGCGCGAACTCGAACTGCTCGTCCAGGCTGGCATGAAACCGGCCCAGGCACTGCAGGCTGCGAGCCTGTCGGCCGCCACATTGATGGGTATGGAAGGCGAACTTGGCACGCTGGAACCGGGCAAGCGCGCCGACCTGGTCATTGCCGACGGCGATGCGCTCGACGTCTACGACCTGGGCAATCGCATCCGCGCCGTGTACCAAGATGGCGTTCTCGTCTCTGCGCCAGAGACTGAGCAACCAGACGGCTCCCGTCGGCGTTAAGCCCTGCTCATTGCTCAGCGAGGATCGCCTCGATCTCGGCGAGCGGGTCGCGGACTACCGGGCCCGTCGTGCGTACTCGCGCGTCCCTGATGATGCCGGCGAACCGGAACGGGGCCGTGTACCCGGTGCCGACGGCCGGACCCCACTCGTAGCCGCACGTGAAGTCGGCCATCCCTCGGAAGAACGGGTGCCGCACGGCTACTCACCACCCAGGCGGCGCGCACCGGAGCGGGGCTCGGACAGGAGCCGGTCGACCATCTCGTCGGGCGCGGTAAACAGGCGCGCCATCGGGTCGTCGCTGATGGCATCCAGCCGCCGGTCAACAAGCGGGCGGATTTCGGGGATGATCGGGATGACCCGAGCCCGCTTGCCCTTCGTGCCCTTGTCGATCAGGCCGCCAGGGCCGGGAGTCGTCTGACGGCGCCCGCCTTGAGCGGGCGAGTTCGAACGCGGCCCGCCGGGCTCAGTCTCTACCGGAGTCTGGCTTGTCCTCACTCTCCCCGTCGTAATCACTAAAGATCAGTCCACATATCTGGAGGTAAGCCTCCTCCGGATACGGAATATGATCAACCATTTGCAGTGCCACGTTCTGGCCGGCGGATTCGAAGATGAAATCGCCGAAGCCGAGAAGGCGCCCGGTGTACGAGCGATGGAAGCTCATGTCTATCACCTTCGTCAGCGGCAACATCGCTACCTTCTCAATCAGGACTCCGGTGTTCAGCAGAATTCGTTCCGAAGTGACTACGAAGAATGTAACAGTCCAGTCAATGGCCTTCCACGTCATCCGAACGAATAGCGCCATGCAAGCAGTCCACACCGCAACTACAAGCCAGCCATTGTCATGCAAGACGACGGCTGTTAGCATCCCCGCGGCCACCAACCCACTTGCCGCCAGAACAGTTGGCCCGATAAGGACTGCAGGATGCTGCCGCATTGCGATAATCTGCCGTTCGTGCGGCAGCAGATATCTGCCGACATCACGCTCACGCTGAGCCCGTCTTCGCGCTAGGTTGCTGATAGAGCTAATTACATCGATCACAAAGCTGGCGCATGCAATTACTGGCCCGAGCAACAGGCCATATCTCTGTCCGTTGCGCCTTTCCAGGAGTAGGTAGGCTATAGGAATAGCAAGGCCAACTATGCCCGCTGCGAACGCTATCCTGAACTCGATTGCAAGAGCGTTAAAGCACTCAGATCCTGGATTCGCTGGAGGGTAGCTCCACGACCCACAGCTTCTTGAACCAACTCGAATGCTGGTAACAACAACGATGAAAGGTGCAACCATGAACACGACGCATCCAAATGCGGCCAGGATAAGCCGAGCGCTCCCAATTCTAAGATGCATGAACACCACTCCAAATAGGACCGGAAGAACCGCCAGATATACTGTATAAACCAACAGCAAGTGCGAGCTTCCAGGAGTCGGCGTAACGCGAATAATGTACCGAGCTATGCCCTGATAGATTCGATGAACAGGATAGCTAAGTGAAATGGAGAATCCGTGATAGTGTTTAGCTATAGCAAGCACGGCAACCGTCAGAAGAATTGCGAATACGCAACCGAACACTAACGGAATGAGCGCGAAGGCCGCAGTGCGGCGAAACTCTCGTCCGAACAGAGGTGACAGTTGAATCAATGGCCTACTATGGCGGCGCCTTAGCGGACTCAATACATCGCCTAGTTCCAAGGCAGAGCCGTCGCGGTTCGCGTCAACGGACGGGGTCACAGCGACAGCAGTCTCACTCTGCGGTCGCACTCTACCCACCTGAGTACCAGCTGTGGGCAAGCCATCGCTGAGCCTCTCTCCTTGCTGAATTGCAGGAACGCCGAGCGTAAGTGTGTGGCCACCGGCACTGATCTCCACCATCCGGTCACTACGAGCCGTCCAGTCAGTCACCTTGCTCAGTACGAGCTGGACCGCCTTCGGCTCCACTCGCAGCAAGAGCAGCCCGGGATTATCGACCTGGTCCTTGGCGCCTAGAGGCGCAGTGTGCCTTTGCAATCGGACCACGCCAGCGACCGCGAGATCAACAAGCTCACCGCGTAGCCATCCGGCCAGTTTCACTAGCTCACTGGCATCTTCTCCCGTGGCTGGGCGCACTTGCAGCGTCAGCTCCAAGAAATCTGGCATCACAGAATCCGATCCCTCAAGCCAGTGAAGACAGTTCTCGGGTGGCTAGCGGCGTACCCCACATCGCGCTGAATATACCCTTAACCGGATCTGTCAGAACCGCATCTGCAGCACTGAGCCTCGTGAGTCAGCAAGCCTCCGAGGTTGTTGCTAGGGACCATTCGGAGACCATGCCTGGTACAGCCAGCACACCTACTGCACGCCAGCGAACAGCATCCGCCTACGAAGAACACGCTCCAAGCTGCGCTGAGCGGTCGTCACGCCATTCTGGGGGTTAACTGAGTTCGCGAACGCCTTAGTATGTTGCAATCTCGCCAGGCGGCAGCAGTCCGAATCCATTACGCTGCCGTAGATCGGTGGTGGCGTAGCGGTTGTTGGCCTTGTACCACTCGCAAGCTTGATCCGGATCTGTGACGTTAGGGAACGCCTGAGGGTGGGTGCCGGTGATCACAGCCGAGCGCTGGACCGCTGCGAACTACCGCTTCATCTCCCAACTCGCTGCGCTCAACAGGGCGCGGCAACTTGTCCGGCTCAGCCCGGTAGGCGGCGAAGACAGCCCGGAACTGGGCTTCGTCCATTGACAGCGCGTTGGCATACAGGTCGGCGTCACTGTCGCGGTTCGTAATACCGGCTGACCTCTATGACCAGTAACTAGAAACTTGGCTCTTAAGCGTCAACAGGTGACCGAAGTGGCCGGGAACCATCTGGGGACCACACCCAGCCCACAGGATGCACGAACTGCACGTCAGCAAACGGCCTGCGTGAACGAGAAACACCCAGTGAGCTGCGATAAGCGTGAGCGCACCGTTCTTGGGGGTCAAGGGGTCGCGGGTTCAAATCCCGCCGTCCCGCCCGGCGATCTTCCGCGGCACATGCACTGGCACTCCGCATTGGCCAGCCAGGTCAGGCCCATCGGGTCGTCACTGATCGAGTTCAGCCGCCCGTCAACCGCGCTCACCTCGCGGGAGGGCTCAGCTGCGCGTGACCACCATCGGGTAGGTGAGCGTCGCGTCAGTGGTGACGGAGTAGTCGTAGGCACCCGCGGCCGCGCAGTAGCCGTCGCTGTCGCAGCCGACTGCGGAGAGGAAGCTGCCGGCAGGACTGAAGGCGTTCCTTGGCAGGCTGACCCCGCCCGCGTCCCGCCATCGGCCGGACACATCGCTCACTAGGTAGGCCAGCAGGTTCGAGCCGGTCGTGCTGTAGCCGCCGACCGCGACGCACAGGCGCGAGGCGCAGCTGACACCGTAGATGCTGGCATCGCTAGCGTGCGCGGGCATGGCGCCAATCTCCGTCGCGGATCTCCACCGCCCGCCGGACTCCGACGCGGCCATTGAGTAGTCGTGCGGGCCTGCATCGTAGTAGCCGACGGCCAGGCACGACCCGTCTGGCGCGCACGCGCCGCCCAGGAAGCCGGACAGGTCGCCATTCAGGTTCTTCGGTGATTTCACCGCCACGACATGCCCCCACCGGCCCCGTGACTCGACGTAGCCGACCGGCCGGGAGAAGGTCTGCAGGTCTGTCGGGAAGTAGTAGCCGGCCGTCACGCAATCGCCGGGTTTTGTGCACGCGATGCCCGCCAGTTCGGGCCCCTCGCCCCGCGGTCCGTGCAGGATGCTCGCCTTCCACCGGCTCCGGGACTGCGCGAGCACCAGGCCCTCGAACCCTGATTTCACGATCACGAAGCCCGCGGCCACGCACGAGTCCGGCGCCGGGCACGCCACTGCGGACAAGGTAGATGAGATCGCGCCACGCGGCAGCGGCGCCGCCGGCACGGCCCGGCCCCAGTCACCGCGGCGCTGCGTGACGATGAAGCCCGAGTCCCCGTTGTTGCCCGGCTTGGGCTGGTAATACCCGACCCCAACGCAGTTGCCAGCACTGGTGCAGGCGATGGCGGTCAGCTGGGCGCCAGGGTCGCCGGCCGCATTGGCCGGCAGCTTCACCTCGAGAGCGCGCGCCCATCGGCCACGAGACTGCGAGACGACCATGGCCTGCGTGTCGCCGGCGTTGTCAGCGTAGGAACCGCCGGCCGAGCAGTAACCGTGGCCGGAACAGGCGACGGCGTTCAGGCTCGCGTCAATCGCCGTGGCAGTGTTCGCCGGCGGCCTAATCTCGATCGCCGACCCGAAGCCTGTCCCCGCTGCTCGCGCGGCCGCCGC
>JASHUG010000498.1 GCA_030040155.1 Streptosporangiaceae bacterium
CCGGCCGAGTACCTGCGGGTGATGGCGAGCTTCTACGCCAGGCCGCTCGACCCGGCGCTGCTGCTGTCCAAGCTCGGGCTGACCACGTCGGCCCGGACGCCGTACCGGCAGCTATCCGGCGGCCAGCAGCAGCGGCTCGCCCTGGCCGCGGCCATCGTCGGCCGGCCCGAGCTTGTCTTCCTCGACGAACCGACGGCCGGGCTCGATCCACAGGCCAGGCACGCGACCTGGGAGCTGATCGACGGCCTGCGGGCCGCCGGGACGGCCGTGATCCTCGCCACGCATTACATGGAGGAGGCGGAAAGGCTGGCCGACCATATCGCGATCGTGGACCACGGCCGGCTGGTGGCCGACGGCACTACCGCCTCGCTGACCGGAACCGCCGGGCAGCTCAGGTTCCGCGCGGAGCCAGGCCTGGACACCGACGGGCTGCTGGCCGCGCTGCCGGCGGGTTCCGCGGCCAAGGAGTCGCCCGCCGGCCACTACCTGGTCGAGCGGTCCGAGGGTATCGACCCGCAGCTGATCGCCGCCGTCACGGCCTGGTGCGCCGAGCGTGGCGTGCTGGCCGCGAAGCTGCAGATCGAGAGCCGTACGCTCGAGGATGTCTTCCTCGAACTGACCGGGCGGGAGCTGCGCGCGTAATGGCGGCAATCACATGACCGACCTGACCGAAGCCTGGCCCGCTCCGGCGCCGGGCGCAGCGCCGCTGCGGAGAATGGTCGGCGCCCAGGCGTCGCTGGAGCTTCGCACGCTCAGCCGCAACGCCGAGCAGCTCATCCTGACGCTGATCATCCCGGTGCTGCTGCTGAGCCTGTTCGGGCACGAAGCGCTGATCAGCGTCGGCTCAGGCAGCCGCATCGACTTCGTCGTGCCCGGCATCCTGGCACTGGCAGTGCTGTCCACCGCGTTCACGAGCCTGGCGATCGGGACCGGGTTCGAGCGCCGGTACGGCGTCCTGAAGCGGCTTGGGGCTTCCCCGCTGTCCCGCCAGGGACTGATTGCGGCCAAGACGATGACGGTGCTGACAGTCGAGCTAGTCCAGGCGGGCCTCGTCCTGATTGCCGGTGCGCTGCTCGGCTGGTCGCCGCACGCGTCCGGCGTCGCCGTCCTGTGGGTGCCCGTCCTCCTGCTGGCCGGCACCGCGGCCTTCACCGGGCTGGCGATGCTGATGGCCGGCACGATGCGGGCAGAGGGAACGCTCGCCGCGGCGAACCTGCTCTACCTGATCATGCTCGGGCTTGGCGGGATCCTGTTCCCGCTCACCAAGTTCCCCGCCGGGGCCAGGCCGGTGCTGAAGCTGCTGCCCGCGGACGCGCTCGCGGACGGCCTGCGCTCGCTGCTCTCGCACTCGAGCGGACTGCCCGCCGCCGACCTGCTCGTGCTGTGCGTGTGGGCGGTGGCCGGGATCACGCTGGCGGCCAGGACCTTCCGCTGGGAGTGACGGTTCCTGGCAGTTCGGTTCGCGAGTGGTCGCCGCTGACGGCGGCGCCGCCATCGCTGGTGGTATTCACCGGCATCATCTCGATTCAGGTCGGCGCTGGCCTGGCCGGGCGGCTGTTCGGCCAGGTCGGACCCGCCGGCATGGCCGGCCTGCGGTTGTGGTGGGCAGCGCTGATCCTGGCCGCGGTCGGCGGCCGGGCCGTGGCGAAGGTCGTGGCCGGCCTGATCTCCAGCCGGGCCTGGCGCGACCTGGCGGTGGCGCTTGCGTTCGGGTTCGTCCTCGCGGCGATGAACTTCTCGATCTACCAGTCGTTTGCCAGGATCCCGCTCGGCGTCGCGGTCACGATCGAGTTCCTCGGTCCCCTGGTCGTCGCGGTTATCTCCTCCAGACGGCTGCTCGACATCCTGTGGGTCGCGCTGGCGGCCGCCGGCGTCCTGCTGCTCACCAGGGGCGGGACGAGCCTGGCCAGCAGCGCCGCCAGCTCCGGCGGCGTGGCGGGCCTGTCCACGCAGGCGACGGGGATCGCGTTCGGCCTGCTCGCGGCGACCGGCTGGGCTCTTTACATCCTGCTGTCGAGGGCGACAGGACGACGGTTCCGCGGCGCCTCGGGGCTCACTCTCGCGATGATCGTCGCGGCTGTCGTGATCACCGGCCCGGCCGTAGCCGAGGCGGGCGGGGCACTGCTGCACCCAGCTGTCATCTTCGCCGGCCTCGGGATCGGAGTGCTGTCCTCGGTCATCCCGTACCGGCTCGAGCTGGAGGCGCTGCGCCGGGTGCCCGCCGCGACGTTCGGGATCTGGATGAGCCTGGAGCCCGCCGTTGCCGCGCTGGTCGGAGTCGTGCTACTCGGCGAGACGCTGGTGGCGCGGCAATGGCTGGCGATCGCGGCAGTGATCGCCGCCTGCGCGGGCGCCGCGCGGCTGCAGCGGCGGCCTGACACCGCGCTCACCGGCCTGCAATAGGTAACCGGCCTATGCGGCAGCGAGCCGGTTCCGGCGCGGTCGTGGCGCCTCCTAACATGGAGTCCGTGTCAGCGCCCACCGCCACGCCGGGGCGACCGGCGACCAGCCCGGCAGCCCTGGGGTCGTTCGCCCGAGTCTGCCGCGATGCGCTCCTGGCGCCCTCGCCCGCGGCCATGCGCCGGTGGGCCCTGGCCGGAGTGATCACCTCCGCCCTGATCATCCTGACCGGGGAAGCGGTCCGGCTCAGCCAGTCGGGCCTGGGCTGCCCGGACTGGCCGACATGCACCGCGCATAGCATCGCGGCTGGCGGAACCACCGGCGACCCGCTCATCCATCGCTGGATCGAGTTCAGCAACCGGATGGTCACGGTCGCGATCTTCGTGGTCGCCGTCGGCGTATTCATCGCGGCCTGGCAGTTCCGGGTTGCGGGCGGCCCGCGGCGCCGTGACCTGATCTGGCTGGCAGCGGCGCAGCCGGGCTTCATCGTCCTGCAGGCCATCATCGGCGGCCTGGTCGTGCTGACCAAGCTCAACCCGGCCCTGGTCTCGGTCCACTTCCTCGCCTCGGTGGCACTGGTCGCGGCGACGGTCGCCCTTTACCTGCGCTGCCAGGAGGGCACGGCGCCCGCCCGGCCCCTGGTGCCGAACCTCGTCCGGCTCAGCGCCTTCGGTGTGGTCGGCTGCGTCGCGGTCATGATGGCGGCCGGGACCGTCGTGACCGGAACAGGGCCTCTTGCCGGAGCGGCGAACGTCGCCAGGTACCACCTGCCGCTCGAGGGCGTGACCCAACTGCACGCCGACATCGGATGGCTGCTCGCCGGGCTGATGACGGCGCTGCTGCTCGGGATGCGGCTTACCTCGGCGCCACGGCGAGCTGTCCGGCTTGGCTGGCTGCTGCTGGTGCTCATCGGGCTTCAGGGCGTTATCGGCTACACCCAGTACTTCACCGGCCTCCCGGCCGGGCTCGTCTGGGTGCACGTGGCGGGGGCCGTAGCGATCTGGATCACCGCCCTGCTGGTGCCCTACGCGCTGCGCGATCGCGGCCACGTCGCGGACGCGGTACCGGCTGCCGCCGATGCTCCCGCCGCCATCGCCGACTCCGCCACAGCCGCCGCTCCCGCCCGCGGCTGAAGTCAACCCGCCAGCTAGGTCTTGCCCCAGGTCACCTCGGCCGCCACGTAGCCGGGACCAGGGGCCTGGTTCTGGGCCGCGCTCGGGGGTTGGGTCGGGCGGGCTCTCCGCCTTCGGCGTCGGTGATGGCCAGATACGGCTATATGGTGACAAAAGCGTCGCTGCTGTGGCCGGGTCTTCGATGGATGTGACGGAGCTATGGCTGTAGCCATTGATACTTCACACCCACTGCCCGCGACACCGCCAGGTCTTTGACCTGTGGGGCGGATATGGCTGAGCCCTCCCCGGCTCGCACCGGCTCGCACCGGCTCGCACCGGCTCTCCGGACGCCCGGCTCCCGCCCGGCTCGGTGCTTGTGATGACATATGACCTATAGATTGCTAAGCCGCGCTAACGAACTGGAAAGGCGAGAAGTGACCGAGACGACGATCGCACCGGCCCCCATGACCCCCGACGACATCTGGCGGTTGCGCCAGATCGCAGAGCCGCAGGTGTCGCCCACGGGAGCCGCGGTCGCCTTCACCGTCATCGATCCTGACCCGCAAACGAACACCTACCGCCGCCGGATCTGGCTGGCCCCGGCCGAGCAGCCAGACAGCCACCCGTACCCGTTCACCGGGCAAGGGGCAGAGAGCATGCCGCGGTGGGCGCCCGACGGCAAGCGGCTCGCGTTCGTATCCGCCGTCCCTGGCGAGGGCCGGTCGGACATCTGCATCCTGCCGGTCGCTACCGGCGGCGAGCGCGTGGTGGTGTGCTCGGTGAACGGGCCGGTCAGCGAGCTGGCCTGGGCCCCGGACGGCAACACGCTGGGGTTCGTCGCCAGGGACTCAGACACCGAGCAATACGGCAAGAACGGGGAGAAGCGCGAGGCCAAGGACATGCCGCCGCGCCGCCTGACCCGCCTGCGGTATCGCCTCAACGGAGCCGGCTGGACAGCGGACCGCCCGACTCGCGTGTTCGTCGTCCCCGCCGATGGCTCCGCGGCTCCCCGCTCGCTGACTCCAGGGTCGTTCCAGGCCGACGGGCTAGCGTGGTCGCCGGACGGTAGCAAGATCGTATTCAGCTCGGCACGACACGACAACTGGGATCTGGACCTGGCCGTGGACCTGTGGGTCGCCGGCGCAGACGGCAGGTCAGAGCCCGAGCGCGTGACCGAAACCGGACCCAGCTACTCGAGCCCGACCTGGTCGCCGGATGGCACCAGGCTGGCCTGCTACGTCAACCCCACGCCGATGGAAAGTCCGCGCCACCGCCGGGTGTGCGTGGTCGACGTCGCCAGCGGGCAGCGGCGCGACCTCACGGTGAAGCTTGACCGCAACTGCGCGCCGCTCGGCCCCAGCACAGGGCCGACCTGGATCGGCGACCGCCTGCTCTTCGCGGCCGAGGACAGCGGCAATACCCACCTCTACCAGGTAGCCGCGGACGGGACGCAGGAGCCCGAGCTGGTCGCCGGCGGCGACCGCTGGGTGACCGAGTGGGACTGGGCGGCCGGCATCCTGGCGTTCGTCGCGACGACAGCGACCAGTCAGGGAGAGTTGTTCACCGCGCCTGCGACTCCCGGGCATCTGGGTCGGATCGAAGGGTCGGAGCGGCAGCTCACGAGGCTGACCGAGGCGTTCACTGAGGCTGTGGGCCTGGCCGCGCCGCAGCGCTTTGTTGCCAGGTCAGCCGACGGCTCCGAGGTCGAGTGCTGGGCGATTGCCCCGCTCGGCGCCGAGCCCGGCACGAGATATCCGACGTTGCTGAACGTGCACGGCGGGCCATTCACCCAGTACGGCAACCGGTTCTTCGACGAGTTCCAGTTGCAGGCATCGGCTGGCTTCGGGGTCCTGTACTGCAACCCGCGCGGAAGCGCCGGCTACAGCGAGCGGTGGGGGCGCGCGATCCGGTTCCCCGAGGCGGACAGCGACCCCGGCACCGGCTGGGGCAGCGTCGACTATGAGGACGTGATCGCGTGCGCGCAGACGGCCTGCCAGCAGTTCGACTGGATCGACCCCGAGCGCCTGGGCATACTCGGCGGCTCCTACGGCGGGTTCATGACCTCCTGGGTGATCGGCCACACGGACATGTTCAAGGCGGCGTGCTCGGAGCGCGCTTGCAACAACTTGCTGACCATGGAGCACAACGCCGACATCGCCGGGTTCGTCCGCACCTACGTCGGCCGTGACCACCTGACGGATCCGCTGGCCTACGCCAGGCACTCTCCGGTGACCTACGTCAGCAACATGACGACACCCGTGCTGATCGTGCATTCGGAGGACGACTTGCGCTGCCCGATCAACCAGGCCGAAGAGCTGTTCGTGGCCCTGCGGGTCCTCGGCCGCGAACCCGAGATGGTCCGCTTCCCCGGCGAGAATCACGAGCTAAGCCGGGGCGGGGCGCCCGCGCACCGCGTCGCCAGGGCCCGGCTGATCCTGGACTGGTTCCGCGAGCGGCTGTAGCCGGCCGGAGGTCGCCAGCGCCTATCTCTATCCGGATTTGCGGACGCCACGGTAGCTTTGTCAGCCATGGCAACCGCATTGGTGAACGGCATCAGCCTGTCCTACAGCGACAGCGGCGGCGATGGCCCCGCGGTCGTGCTCAGCCACGGCTACCTGATGGACTCCTCGATGTTCGATCCTCAGGTTGCCGCGCTGGCGCCCGAGTACCGCGTCATCACGTGGGATGAGCGCGGGTTCGGCGGCACCAGGGCGACGGGGCCGTTTAGCTACTGGGACTCGGCGGCAGACGTGCTCGCGCTGCTCGATCACCTCGGCATCGAGCAGGCCGTGCTTGGCGGCATGTCGCAGGGCGGGTTCATCAGCCTGCGCGCCGCCCTGCTGGCTCCAGAGCGAGTCCGCGCGCTCATCCTGATCGACACGCAGGCCGGGCTGGAGAACCCCGAGGTCGTGCCCGCCTACGAGCAGATGGAGCAGATCTGGACGGAGCAGGGCCCAGCTCCTGTGCAGGACGTGGTGGCCAGCATCATCCTCGGCCCGCCAGACGGGCCCGTGGATTACGCGCCGTGGTTCGCCAAGTGGGCCGTCTGGGACGCCGACGAGCTGCGTATGGCGTTCCGCTGCCTGCTGGACCGCGACGACATCACCGACCGGCTGGGCGAGATCGGCTGCCCGGCGCTGATCGTGCACGGCACCGCCGACGCGGCGATCCCGACCGAGAGCGCGCGCGCCCTGCGGGCCGGCCTCGCAGGTCCGGTCACGCTGGTGGAGGTCGAGGGCGGGTCCCACGCCTCCAACATGAGCCACCCAGACGTCGTCAATGCCGCGATAGCGGACTTCCTTCACTCGGTCGCGCCGGCCTGACAGCCCGACGCTGGCGGCCGCTTCCCCGTTTGTTAACCCGCATGGGGCAGGGTAGGGGCGACGGGACCCGCCGGGGATAGGGTCGTGCCGTAACGGCGGCAGCGGAAGGGGCAACGGTTGAGCGGCGACGCACAGTCAGCGCTTGAGTGGTCGAAAACGGACGCGCGCGCGGTCGACCTGATCCGAGTCCTGGCGATGGATGCGGTCCAGCAGGCCGGATCGGGCCACCCGGGCACGGCGATGAGCCTGGCCCCGGCTGCCTACTTGCTGTTCCAGAGAGTCATGCGACACGATCCCGCCGATCCTGACTGGCTTGGCCGGGACCGCTTCGTACTGTCGTGCGGTCACTCGAGCCTGACCCTGTACATCCAGCTGTACCTGTCGGGTTACGGCATGACGCTGGACGACATCCGCGCCTACCGCACGTGGGGCAGCATCACTCCCGGTCATCCGGAGCATCTGCTGACGACCGGCGTGGAAACAACCACGGGTCCGCTCGGGCAGGGCATTTCGAACGCTGTCGGCATGGCGATGGCAGCACGGAGGGAACGAGGCCTGCTCGACCCTGACACGCCCGCCGGCCAGAGTCCATTCGACCATCACATCTACGCGTTCATGTCCGATGGCGACATCGAAGAGGGCATCAGCCACGAAGTGTGCTCGATCGCCGCGCACCAGCAACTCGGCAACCTGATCGTGCTGTACGACGACAACAAGATCTCCATCGAAGACGACACCAACATCGCCAAGTCGGAGGACGTGGCGGCTCGGTATGAGGCGTACGGCTGGCACGTACAGCGGCTGAGTTTTGTCCAGGCCGAGGGCTATCACGAGGACGTGGGGGCGCTCTACGACGCGCTGCTCACCGCCAGGGCCAACACGACGCAGCCCTCGCTGATCGCGCTCCGCACGATCATCGCCTGGCCCGCCCCGGACAAGCAGAACACCGGCGCGGCGCACGGATCCGCCCTCGGCGCCGACGAGGTTGCCAAGACCAAGCAGATCCTGGGCTTCGACCCCGCCGTCTCGTTCCCGACCGAGGACGAAGCGGTGGCCCACGCGCGGCAGGTGGCCGACCGCGGCAAGCAGGCGCACGCCGCCTGGGACGATACCTTCGCCGCGTGGTCGGCAGCCCAGCCGGAGCACAAGGCACTCCTGGACCGGCTTGCCGTCCGCGAACTGCCCGACGGATGGACCAGCGTGCTGCCGGAATTCCCGCCGGACGCCAAGGGCATCGCCACGAGGAAGGCATCGGGCAAGGTACTCAACGCGCTCGCTCCGGTGCTGCCGGAGTTGTGGGGCGGCTCGGCCGACCTGGCCGGCAGCAATGACACCACGATGGACGGCGAGCCGTCCTTCATCCCCGAGATACACCAGACGCACATGTACCCGGGCAACCTCTATGGGCGCACGCTGCACTTCGGCATCCGCGAGCACGGCATGGGCGGCATCTGCAACGGCATCGCGCTGCATGGCCTGACCCGCCCGTACGGCGGGACCTTCCTGGTGTTCAGCGACTACATGCGCGGCTCCGTGCGGCTCGCGGCGCTGATGCGTCTGCCGGTGACCTACGTCTGGACGCACGACTCCATCGGGCTCGGTGAGGACGGACCGACCCACCAGCCGGTCGAGCACCTGTGGGCGCTGCGTGCGATCCCCGGCCTGGACGTCGTGCGCCCTGGCGACGCCAACGAGACCACGGTCGCCTGGCGGACGATCCTCCAGCGCCTGCACCAGCCCGCCGCGCTGTGCCTGACCCGGCAGGACATCCCCGTCTTCGACCGGTCGGCCGACGGCGGGCTGGGCAGCGCGGAGGGCACCGCGCGCGGCGGCTACGTGCTGGCCGAGGCTGCGGGCGGGTCCACGCAGGTCATTCTCATCGCGACCGGCAGCGAGGTGCAGCTCGCGCTGGCGGCGCGCGACCAGTTGCAGGCCGAGGACATTCCCACCAGGGTAGTTTCGATGCCGTGCGTCGAGTGGTTCGCCGAGCAGGACGACGCCTACCGGGAGCAGGTGCTGCCCGCCGCAGTACGCGCGAGGGTGAGCGTCGAGGCCGGGATAGGACTTGGCTGGCACGCCTTCGTCGGCGACGCGGGCGCGATCGTCAGCCTGGAACACTTCGGCGCGTCGGCTGATTACAAGGTGTTGTACGACGAATTCGGGATCACCGCCGAGCAAGT
This sequence comes from Streptosporangiaceae bacterium, assembly GCA_030040155.1. GTDB lineage: Bacteria > Actinomycetota > Actinomycetes > Streptosporangiales > Streptosporangiaceae > JAJYUU01. The sequence continues at coordinate 9,016 of JASHUG010000498.1, forward strand.
CGCCGCTGGGGCGCGGGACAGCCTGGCGAGGGTCCAATCCGCGAGTTAACGCGAGGAGCGCGATCGTCATGACTTCCGAAGACACACTGGGCCAGCTGGCCGACATGGGCGTGGCTATCTGGCTCGATGACATCAGCAGGGAACGGCTGACCACCGGCAACCTCGCGGGCCTGGTCAGGAACATGCACGTCAGCGGCGTGACCTCTAACCCGACCATCTTCGCCAAGGCGCTGTCGTCCGGGTCGGCGTACGACGAGCAGGTCGCCGACCTGGGTATCCGCGGCGTGAGCGTGGACGAGGCGGCCAGGGACATCACAACGTATGACATCCGCTGGGCTTGCGACGTGCTGCGGCCGGAATATGACCGCAGCGGCGGCCTCAACGGCCGGGTGTCGCTTGAGGTGGACCCGCGGCTGGCCAGGGAGACCGACAAGACCATCGCCGAGGCGCGCGCGCTGTGGTGGATGGTGGACCGGCCGAACCTGCTCATCAAGATCCCGGCGACCAGGGAGGGACTGCCGGCCATCACGCAGTGCCTGTCCGAGGGCATCAGCATCAACGTGACGCTGATCTTCTCGCTGCAGCGCTACACCGAGGTCGTCGACGCGTACATGGCCGGCCTGGAAAAGGCATCGGGGCGCGACATCGGCGCGATCGCGTCGGTGGCGTCGTTCTTCGTCAGCCGGGTCGACACCGAGGTCGACGAGCGGCTCGACAAGATCGGTACCCCGGAGGCGCGAGAACTACGCGGCAAGGCAGCGCTGGCCAACGCCCGGCTCGCCTACGAGCTGTTCGAGCAGAAGTTCGGCGACGGCTCCCCGCGCTGGAGCGCGCTGCGTGCCAGGGGCGCAAAGGTGCAGCGGCCGCTGTGGGCCTCGACCAGCGTCAAGGATCCGTCCTTCGCCGACACCATGTACGTGACCGAGCTCGCGGCGCCCGACACGGTGAACACGATGCCGGAAGCGACTATGCACGCGACCGCGGCGCACGGCGTGCTGCACGGTAACGCGATCACCGGCACGTACGACAAGTCGCGCAAGGTGTTCGAGGAACTGGAGTCCATGGGCATCTCCTACGACGACGTCGTCAAGGTGCTTGAAGATCAGGGCGTGGACAAGTTCGCGGTCTCCTGGAACGAGCTTCTGGACACGATCAAGACCGAGATGGCAAAGGCAGCCGCAGGCGGACGCAAGGCATGATCTATAACCCCCTGCGCGATCCGCGAGACCGGCGGATTCCGCGCCTCGCGGGCCCGTGCGTGCTCGTGCTGTTCGGAGTCACTGGCGACCTGGCCACCAAGAAGCTGCTGCCTGCGATTTACGACCTCGCCAATCGCGGCCTGCTGCCCCCTGGCTTCTCGCTGGTCGGCTTTGCCCGCAGGCACTGGGCCGACCAGGACTTCGCCCGGCTCACCCACGACGCGGTCAAGGCCCATGCCCGCACTCCGTTCCGCGAGGAGGTGTGGAACCAGCTTGCCGAGGGCATCCGGTTCGTGCGGGGCGAGTTCTCCGACGACGAGGCGTTCGACAACCTGGCCGCAACCTTGAAGCAGCTGGACGCCGAGCGCGGGACGGGCGGCAATTACGCGTTCTACCTGTCCGTTCCCCCTGATGCCTTCCCGATCGTGGTACAGCAGCTCAAGCGGGCCGGCCTGTCCACGCCACCGGAGTCCGCGGGCGGCCAGCAGTCGTGGCGCCGGGTCGTGATCGAGAAGCCGTTCGGGCACGACCTGGCGAGCGCGCGCGAACTCAACGCGATGCTCGACGCGGTCTTCCCGCCGTACGCCGTGTTCCGCATCGACCACTACCTGGGCAAGGAGACCGTCCAGAACCTGCTCGCGATGCGCTTCGCCAACACGCTTTTCGAGCCGATCTGGAACCGCCGGTACGTCGACCACGTCCAGATCACCATGGCCGAGGACATCGGCATCGGCGGCCGGGCTGGCTACTACGACGGCATCGGCGCAGCCAGGGACGTCATTCAGAATCACCTGCTCCAGTTGCTGGCCCTCACCGCGATGGAGGAGCCGTTGTCGTTCGCGGCCGAATCGCTGCGAGCCGAAAAAGAAAAGGTGCTGGCCGCCGTGCAGATCCCCGACGACCTCGCGATCGGGACCGCACGCGGGCAGTACGGCGCGGGCTGGCAGGGCGGCATCGAGGTGCGGGGCTTCCTGCAGGAGGAAGGCATCCCGTCCGACTCCCTGACCGAGACCTACGCCGCCATCCGGCTGACGGTCGACAACCGGCGCTGGGCCGGAGTGCCGTTCTACCTGCGCACGGGCAAACGGCTGCCGACACGCATGACCGAGATCGCAGTCTTGTTCCAGCGCGCGCCGCACCTGCCGTTCGCGAAGACCGACACCGCGGAACTCGGCCACAATGCGGTGGTCATCAGAATCCAGCCGGACGAGGGCATAACGGTCAGGTTCGGGTCCAAGGTGCCGGGATCCGCGATGGAGGTCCGCGACGTGAACATGGACTTCGCCTACGGCGAGTCGTTCACCGAGTCCAGTCCTGAGGCCTACGAGCGGCTGCTGCTTGATGTCCTCATCGGCGATCCGCCGCTGTTCCCGCGGCAGGAGGAAGTCGAGCTTTCGTGGAAGATCCTGGACCCGATCGAGGACTACTGGGCCAGTCGGGGCCGGCCGGAGCAGTACCCGGCCGGGACGAGCGGCCCGGTCAGCGCCGACCGGATGCTCGAGATCGACGGCCGGGCATGGCGACGGCTGTAGCCCGAGGGGAAAGCGCGAGATGCTGACCGACCTGACCGACACCACCACCTCGGACATCCGGGCCGCCCTGACCCGGCTGCGCGATCAGAGCGGCGGCCCGGCTATCGGCGTCGTGCTGAATCTGATCATCATGACCGACGAGTCCGGCCAGCATGACGCTGTCCGGGCGGCCAGTCAGGCCGGCCGCGAGCATCCGTGCCGCGTGCTTACCGTGATCGCCCGCGAGGCTCAGGCACCGTCGCGGCTGGACGCAGAGATCAGAACCGGCGACGGCATACCCGGCCAGACAGTGCTGCTGCGGCTGTACGGGCCGATGAGCGAGCACGCCGACTCGGTGGTCATGCCGCTGCTGGTGCCGGACACGCCGATCGTCACCTGGTGGCACGGCCTGCTGCCGGCCGTGCCGTCAAGCCAGCCGCTCGGCGTGCTGGCGCAGCGCCGGGTGACCGACGCCGCCAGGGCGCGGGCGCCCGCCCAGGCGCTGATCAAGCTCGCCGCGGGCTACAAGCCAGGCGACACCGACCTCAGCTGGACCAGGGCGACGCCGTGGCGGTCGCTGCTGGCTGCGACCCTTGACCAGCTGAACCGCGAGATCCTCGGCGGAGTCGTCAGCGCGGAGGAGCAGAACCCCACTGCCGACCTGCTCGCCGCGTGGCTGGGCACCCGGCTCGGGGTGCCGTTCGTGCGCGAGACCTCCGGCGGTCCCGGCATCACGGAGGTCAGACTGACGACCGAGGACGGCGACGTCACGATCAGCCGGCCGGACGGGCGGGTAGCGACGCTGTCCAGGCCAGGCCAGCCGGAGCGGCACGTCGCGCTGCAGCGGCGCGAGATCGCCGACCTGCTGGCCGAGGAACTGCGCAGGCTCGACCCCGACGAGATCTACGGCGAGGCGCTGGAAGCGGTTGCGGGCGTCCAGGAACTGGCGCACTGAGCGGATGGCGGCGCCAGAGGTACGGGTTCACCCCGACGCGGCGCTGCTGGCCAGCGCGACAGCCGCCCGGCTCGTGACCCGGCTCGTCGACGCGACCGCGGCGCGCGGATCCGCCTCACTCGTCCTGACCGGCGGGACGATCGGCATCCAGGTGCTGGCCGCCGTCGCGGCCGCGCCGGCCAGGGATGCGGTGGACTGGGGGCAGGTGCATATCTGGTGGGGCGATGAGGCGTTCTTGCCGGCCGGGGACCCCGACCGGGTCGAGACCCAGGCCCGGGCCGCGCTGCTGGATCACGTCGCTCTCAGGCCGGACCGCGTGCACCCGATGCCAAGCGCAGACGGCCGCGATGACGACGATCTGCAGGCGGGCGCCGACCGGTACGCCGCCGAGCTTCGCTCGGTCGCACGGTCCGCAGCTTCGGGCGGTGACGTACCCGCGTTCGACGTGCTGCTCCTCGGCATCGGCCCGGACGCGCACGTTGCCTCGCTGTTTCCCGGCCTGCCCGGGGTCAGCGACCGGCACCGGCCCGTCGTGGGCGTGACCGGGGCGCCAAAGCCGCCGCCCGACCGGATCTCGCTGACCCTGCCCGCGATCACCGCCGCGCGCGAGGTCTGGGTAGTGGCGGCCGGCGCCGACCTGGCCGGGGCCGTCGGGCGAGCCCTGACCGCGGCCGATCCGGTGCTCGTACCCGCGGCCGGGGCGCGAGGACGAGAGCGGACCCTGTTCCTGCTTGACCGGGATGCCGCCGCGAAGGCACTATCCGCGCCGTAACGGATCGTTTTGGCCCGGCTTGGGCGGCTAAGATCGCGTCGTGACTGCGCAGTCCGGTCGAGCGGAATTCAGCGATCACGTTATTCTCTGCGGCGCCAACGCACTCGCCTCCCGGATGACCGAGGAGCTCACAGCCAGGTACGGGTTAGGCGTCACGGTCATAGTCCCGTCCGCGGCGGGCGTGCACAGCGCCCGGATGGCCGCGATGCCGGGAGTGCGGGTACTCGAGCACGCCGAGCTGACCACCGATGCCTTCCTCGCGGCCGGGCTGCCGGAGGCGCGCGGCCTGGCGATCTTGCACCAGGATGACCTCGGTAACTTTCACGCCGCGCTCAGGGCGCAGGAGCTCAGCCCGCGCGCCCGGATGGTCATCGCCATCTTCAACGCCGGGCTCGGAGAGCGAATCCGAACGTTCTTCGCCGACTGCGCGGTGCTGTCGGAGTCGCAGATGGCCGCGCCATCGCTGGTGGCCGCCGCGCTCGGCAAGCCCGCGCCCAGCCACGTCCGGATGGCCAGCCGGACGATGTACGTCGCCAATCGCGAGGACGTCGGCGCCGATCGGATCATCTGCGGCCTGGCGTCGGGGCCGGAGGCCGACGCCCCGAATCTGCTGCCGCCAGGTGATCCGGCCTCCGGGCTCGTGCTGGCCGTCGCGGACGGCGCGCCTAAAGACCCGTTGTCGCGGCAGCGGCGGCGGAGGCTGACCGCGCCGCTGCGGCTCCTGCGGCGGCTCGTCTTCAGCAAGATGGGGATTGCCTTCGCGGCGCTCACGGGCGTGCTCGTGATCGGCTACCTGCTGCTGGCGTACGTGCGCGGCTATAGCGCGATGAACGCGCTGTACCTCACCCTCCTTGACGCCGCGGGTGACGCCGTCACCGACACGAGCCTGCATCCGTCGGAGAAGGTCGCGCAGTTCCTGCTGACGTTCGACGGCATGGCTTTCCTGCCGCTGGTGACGGCGCTGATCGTGGGCGCCCGCCTGCAGGGGACCTCGGACGTCACGCACGCCCCCGTTAGCGGGCACGTCATCGTGGCCGGCCTCGGCAGCGTGGGCGCGAGGATTCTCGGACAACTGCACGACCTCGGCGTCGACGTCGTCGGGATCGACAAGGATCCGGAGGCGGCGGCGGCGCCGCTGGCCCGCCGCCTCGGCATCAAGGTCGTCGTCGGTGAGACCCACCGCGAGGAGACGCTGCGCGCCGCGGGCATCGAGACCTGTCAGGCCATCGTCTCGGTGACCGACAGCGACATCGTGAACCTGGAGACCGCGCTCAACGCGCGCGCGCTGGCGGCCGGGCCCCGCATCGTCGTACGGCTCTACGACGACGATCTGGCCGAGCGGGTCCAGCGCACGATCGGCGGCACGGTGTCGAGGTCCACGTCCTACCTCGCGGCGCCCGCCTTCGCCGCCGCCGTGCTCGATCACCAGGTACTGCGCACGATCGCGGTCGGCAGGCACGTGCTGCTGATGGCCGAGGTCGCCGCCGACGGCGGCACCGGCCTGGCAGGCCGGCGGATCGCAGACGTGCATCAGCCAGGCACCTTGCGGGTCATCGCCCTGCGCCGCCCTGATCACCTCGACGCGGACTGGTCTCCCGCCGCCGACTACCAGATTCGTCCTGGTGACCGGGTGGTCGTCCTGGCCACCCGGTCCGGTTTGTCCGGCATACTACGACCCGAGGCCCAGGCCTGACTCTTGCTGCAACTACAGGGCATATGTCGCTCTAGGCCAGAAAATGGGTCTCCCTAAAATCCTCCGGCGGCGTTACGCTCAGGACAGATCTTCCATCTGGTTCTTGTGAGCCATATGTGAAGACAAGGAAGGTCAGCGAATGGCCATGCTGCAACCGGTATATCCCGATTACAGCCCTGCAGCTGCCGGGTTTGCTCGCCCGGCAGCCGGGCGTGCCTGGCCTCGGCAGTCGCAGACCTCGCACCATCCACCACGCCTGCCTTGCCCTCGCAGCGTGCTAGTGGTCGGGCAGGCAAGCCCCTCAGGAGGAATTAGTTGAGCACCACAGAAGAGGCTCCCGCAACAGCGGCTGTGGGCGGTGCAATAGCCGACCCAGCACCGCTCGGGCTGGCTGCCTTCGCCCTGACCACGTTCCTGCTGTCCGTGATCAATGCGGGCTGGGCGAAGTCCAGCACCGGCTTTGACTGGTGGGGTTACGCGATCGCCTATGGCGGTCTGTGCCAGCTGCTCGCCGGCATGTGGGAGTTCCGCAACCGGAACGTCTTCGGCGCGACGGCGTTCTCCACGTACGGCGGGTTCTGGATCGGTGTCGGCCTCTGGCTGCACTTCGTCGGGGGCCCAACCGCCGCCACCGCTCCGCTCTCAGTGGACAGGGACCTGGGCTGGATCCTGCTCGCGTTCGCGATCTTCAATACCTACATGCTGATCATCGCGACTCAGGTCAACATGGCCGTGTTCCTGGTTTTCCTGACCCTGGAACTGACCGAGATCTTCCTGTTCATCGGGAACCTCGCCACCAAGACCGCCGCCCTGCCGCCGTTTGCCACGCACAACACCGCCCTCATCCAGATCGGCGGCATCCTCGGCGTCATCACAGCGCTCGTGGCCTGGTACACCTCGGCCGCGGGCGTGATGAACGGCCTCAAGGGCAAGGTTGTCATACCCGTCGGCAAGCCGCTATTCGACCTGTAGCCCGACGGCCGCAGAAGATCTTCGCGTGAGCCCGGGGCCCGGCGCCCCGGGCTCATGCACGCTCAGCCCCGGATAGCGTAGCCACGTGGATCTTCAAGAGCGACGCCAGATCGAGATGGCGGCCCAGGTCCAGCGAGTGCGAGCCAGAGCGCGGCCCTGGGCATCGATCATCTCGCTGATCATCGCCGTCGCCGCGGGGATCACCGCCGAGGCGCTCAGCCCGCACTTCGATCCCCACCACCGGACCATCATCCTGGCCGCCGGCGCCGGGGTATTCGGCGTGTTCGGCGTGGCCGGCGCCATCGGCCTGTCCAGCAAGGCGCGGACCGTGCTGCAGCCGCTGATCGGCCAGGCCCACGCGGGCGTCGTGCGGTACGTGCTCGTGCTCGTCGGTGTGTTCGCGATCCTGGTGTTTGCCCTGGTGATCGGGCAGGTACCGGTGAGCCAGCTGCTGGTGAGCGGTGCGGTGGTCGGCGTCCTGCTCGGCATCGCGGCGCAGCAGTCGCTGGCTAACCTGTTCGCCGGGCTGGTCCTGCTGTTCGCCAGGCCGTTCCGGGTCGGCGATCACGTCCGGTTCCGGGCGGGGGTGCTGTCCGGCCAGATCGAGGGCACCGTGGTTGACGTCAGCCTGACCTACGTCCGGCTGGAGACCGACGAAGGCTACGTGCTGATACCCAATTCTCAGGCGCTGGCCGCGGCCGTGCTGCTGGTGCCGGACAAGCCCGCCGGCGACGACGCTCCGCCTGCCAGTCTTAGCTAAAACGGGCCAGCGGCCGGCGCCTAGCCGGGCGCCGGCCGCTCTGGCTGGCCACAGCCTCGGCTAGTGATTTGCCTCATACTTCGCGATGACGTTGGCCGGAATGCGGCCACGATCACTAACGTCCATGCCGCTGCGCTTTGCCCAGGCTCGGATATCGGCGCTGCGCTGCCGGTGCGCGGTAGTCCGCCGCTTCGGCTTGCTCACCCGCCCGGTCACCCTGCGGGCCTTCTCCGCGAACTTGGCAAGGACCTCATCGAACTTCTGGCTATGCCGTTCGCATAGGTCGATCTCATAGTCCCGGCCGTCAAGGCTGAACGCGCGCGTCAGGTGCTCGCCTTCCGGAATCTCTTTTGAATCGTAGTCACAGGCGAACGTGACTGAGATCTTCTGAGCCACTGCTTGTCCCCTCCCCCCGCCGGGCATGTATTCCCCCCGCCATCACGCATGTAACGGCAGCGGGGCTATCTTCTTCTGGGCGCGATTCGCGACCCTGTAATCACGCTACCAGCATGTTCGAGTAACTCGTCCTCGACAGTGGCGCAGGGATGTGCTGCAAGCCAGCCGGGATTGGTGCCCCGCCGTTCACCCGAAATACAGCCTGAGCGAGATGACCAGAGCGCCGGACTAGGCGCTGGGACTGCGGGGTTAGCGGTACCGCGGCCCATCCGAATAGTCGGCCGGCGCCCACTGCGGCTCTTCATATTCCTCGGCCGGGGATCGGCCGGATCGCCGCTCGTCCCGATAGGCGCCGCGCCGCGGCCCGGTTGGCATGTCGGCCACCCTAGCCGGAATGTCATTCCCGTATTCCCCCGGCGGGTTCTGCACATAGGGCGGGACAAAGCGCTCCTGACCGTAACCGGCTGCCACCGTCTCTGGGGCGTCATCGCGACCATGAGCTCCGCGCCGGGTTTCACCCCGGCGCTCCGCGCCATAACCGGGTCGGTCGTCGGGGAATTCGTCTCGGCCATACCGCCCGCTGCCGGGTTCGGGGAATTCCACCGGGCCGCGGGAATCGGGGAATTCCGCTGGGTCGCGCGCGTAACCCACCCTGGTCGGCTCACCCGGCTCACCGGGCTCACCGGGCCCGTAAGCGGCCCGGCGCGGGCCGGCCAGTTCATCCCGGCCATAGCCCGGCTCGTCCCGGCCATAGCCCGGCTCGTCCCGGTCATAGCCCGGCTCGTCCCGGTCATAGCCCGGGCTCGGGTCGCCCAGGTAGTCGCCCCGATAGCCGTCATCGGCTCCAGGCCGCAGGACGCTGCCTGTCGGATAGTCCTGATGGCTGCCGTAGCCCGCCCCGCCCGGCCCGGCCGCGTGGCTGGCTCGGGCCAGACCCCGGCCGTGCGGGCCCGCCTGGAGGATCTCCACCATTCTCGGCAGATCACCGATCGGCAGCCGGAACGTGCCGGTGCACATGCCGCCCTGCCAGATGCTGAAGACCGCTACGCCGGTATCGGCGTACCAGCTGAGTCGCATGCTCCGGGAACTGCCCCTGACGTCGAAGAACACCTCGCCGAGACGAGGCAGCGGTGCTGCGTCGGACGCGGACATGAAGCTATCGTGACCCTGAACCATGCGGCCTGTCCAGATAATGATCAATTAGTACGACCCGCTCCACGGCTGCCAACGGTACATTTTGGCGATGCCGGCTGCGCTTGGCGGGGTACTAGTGGCATGATTGTCCGGCGGTCCGCGCGCTCGGGCTGGCATCCGAAGCCAACGTCGTGACCGCAGCGCAGCCGTACCGGGAACATCAGGCCGGCGCGGCGCGTTGCATCATGCGACGGGGCAATTGCCACACTGCGCGAGAAATCTTGGCGTCCCGCGCGCTTTGGCGCGCAGGACTGACCGCTAGCACTGAATGTACATGCATTATCCGAACTTGTTCCAACTGACGAGCCGTGGGCGGCGCTGGCCGAACGCGGATACCAGGTTGAGGAGAGCCATCCATGTCTGAGGTACGCCGTCAAGCCGCCCTGATGCAACGGCCGAACTGGGGCTGGCAGGACAAGGCAGCGTGCCGCGGCCGCGAGGTCGTGCTCTTCTTCGGGCCTGACGGGGAGCGGCAGCCCGAGCGGGAGATCCGTGAGCGGAAGGCTAAGGCCGTCTGCAACGCCTGCCCGGTGCGGGCCGAGTGTCTTACCTACGCCGTCAGCAGGCCTGAGAAGTACGGCACCTGGGGCGGCCTGAACGAGGATGAGCGCTCCTCGGAGCGGCGCCGGCGGATGCGCCGCGCCAACGCGGCCTGAGACGTCTTCCTTTCCCCGGCAGGCCCATAATGGGGACGTGGTCTGCCCAAGCTGCCGCGCCCAGACGCATGCGCCCTGCCCCGGCGGGACCTGGTGCGACTGCCAGCACCGGCCGCCCGCTCAGCCGGCGGAAGCTAAGCTCAGCTGGCTTCGCCAGGGCTAAGCCCGAGCGCGCCCGACTTACCGCTGCCAGGCCGGTCGGCCCGACCGCCGGGCGGCACGCACCCGACGGTCGGCGGCAGCCTCTCGGCGCCGGTCTGCGAGGTGCTCGGCGGCGACCTCCGGCAGCTGGCTTCTGTACATCTTCGGCTCCTCCTCGATCCGGATCACTCTGATCCGCACCATTAAGGTTCGCCGTAAGGCCCGCCCGGCCGGATCGGGCGCAAGCCTTATTTCCGGGAGCGGGCTGCCTTAGGGCGCCTTAGATCGCCGCAGGCAGCCGGGCTCCTGCACCGGCCGAACGTCCATTTCTCTCCTTGCTCTGCGTGGCAAACAATGGCCACGACAATACGTAGTCATGAGATGACGCTGGGTAGTTGACCTGCGTGACTTGGCCGCGAGCAAAGGGAGAGCGATGCCCAAGCCGATGCGCTCTGACCAGCGCTACATGCCAGGTCTCGACGGGCTCCGCGCTATCGCCGTGCTTGCGGTCATTGCCTTTCACGAGCAGCTGGGCTGGGCACCCGGCGGCCTTCTCGGCGTCGGGCTCTTCTTTACCCTGAGCGGTTACCTCATTACCGACCTATTGCTCGGGCAGTGGCGCGGCAGCGGAAAGATGCACCTGGGTGACTTCTGGCTCCGGCGCGCGCGCCGCCTGCTTCCGGCGTTGTTCGTGATGCTCGCGGTCGTGACCGCCTGGGTCACGATCCTTGACCGGTCCCGTCTTGACAACCTGCGGGGTGCGGTCGCGGCCGCAGCCACCTATTCCAGCAACTGGTACCTGATCGCGACGCACTCGTCTTACTTCTCGAGGTTCGCGGCGCCGCAGCCGCTCGACCATCTCTGGTCGCTCGCGGTCGAGGAACAGTTCTACCTGCTCTGGCCCTGGGTCCTGCTCGCTGGGCTGATCCTGATCCGCCATCGCCCGGCCGCCTTGAAGTGGCTGGCCCTGCCCACGCTCGCTCTGGCAGCGGCGTCGGCAGTAGTCATGTTCATGCTCTACCAGCCCGGGTTCGATCCGACGCGGGTCTATGAGGGCACCGATACCAGGGTCTCCGGCCTGCTGATCGGGGCCGCGCTGGCCATGGTCTGGCCGAGCAGCCGGGCGGCCAAAGCCAGCAGGAGCATCAGGATCGCGCTGGACATCCCGGCCGTCGCCGGGCTGGCCGTCATCGCGTTCATGATCTGGCGAGTCGGCCAGTACTCGCCCTTCCTGTACCGGGGCGGCCTGGTCCTGTTGTCGGCGGCCACTGCCGCCGTCGTGGCGGCCACTGCGTGCCCCGGTTCGCTGGTGGGGACAGCGCTGAGCTGGCGGCCGCTGCGCTGGCTCGGCGTTCGCTCCTACGGCATCTACCTGTGGCACTACCCGGTCATCGTGCTGACGACGCCCGCGAACAGCACCGAGGACCTGCTGCGGGCCGCGTGGCAGACCGCAGCCAGCATCGGCCTGGCCGCGCTGTCGTGGCACTTCATCGAGGAGCCGGTACGGCACGGGGCTCTCAGCCGGCTGTGGGCACGGCTGCGCACGGGAACGCCACGGCGGCTCGGCTGGAACGGGCTCGTGGCGGTCGGCGGCGCCGCGGGCGTCCTCGTCACCGCCTCGGCCGGCCTGGCCGGCGCCTTCCCCGCGCCGGCGGC
>JASHUG010000073.1 GCA_030040155.1 Streptosporangiaceae bacterium
TGCGACCCGTCACCGGGATCAGCCAGCTGATCCACGGCGACCTTGGCGGCAATGTCCTGTACGACGATGCGCTGCCGCCGGCCGTCATCGACCTCTCGCCGTACTGGCGGCCGGCGCCCTTCGCGTCTGCGGTGGTCGTCGCCGACGCGATGGTGTGGGAGGGCGCGGACGCGAGCCTGCTGTCTGCCGTCCGTCACGTGGGCGACTTCGGGCAGTACCTGCTCCGCGCCTTGATCTACCGGCTGGTGACTGAGTCGGTGCTCGGCCGGGACGGGCAAGGGACCGGGCGCTCAGGGCCCGACCCGTACGCTCCGGTAGTGAGGCTCGCGTGCAGCCTCGCGGCGGGGCAGCCCGTCTAGTACGAGCGCCGTCGCCGGGCCGCTCCGGTCAGCCGTAATAGTGAAGCATCCGCTTGACTATTCGAGGCCGGCCCCGCATACTCAAGTACATGCTTAACCAAGTGGCGGACCTGGACCGGGTTTTCCAGGCGCTCACGGATCCGGGCCGCCGGTCGATGATCGAGCGGCTCAGCCAGGGACCGGCATCGGTGAGCGAGCTGGCCAGGCCGCTGTCGATGTCGCTGGCGGCCGTCGTGCAGCACGTTCAGGTGCTGGAGGCCAGCGGACTGGTGCGATCACAGAAGACGGGCCGGACCCGAACCTGCGCGATCAACCCGGCGGCGCTGCGCACGGCCGAGTCGTGGATCTCTGAGCGGCGCACGCTGGTCGAGCGCCGGCTCGACCGTCTCGGCGAGTACCTGGCCGAGACGGCCGGGGTGCCGGATGCCTGGCCCGCTGGTCAGCCGCCACGCCGCAGCTCAAGCGACCCAGAGGAGAACCGATGACCGAGCGGTCAGTCCTGCACGACACGTTCACGATCGAGCGCACCTACCCGGCGACCCCGTCGCGGGTGTTTGCCGCCTTTGCTTCGGAAGCGGCGAAGGACGCCTGGGGCGATAGCAGCGAGGCGGAGGCCGCCGATCCTCCTGGCACGTCAGAGTTTGACTTCCGGGCCGGCGGCCGGGAGCGGTTCAGCCACAAGTACGAGGGCAGGACGTATCGCTACGACGGGCTGTACTACGACATCATCCCGGACCAGCGGATCGTCTACGGCTATGAGATGTACGCCGACGATGTGCGGATCTCCGTGTCGCTGGCCACGATCGAATTCACCAAGGACGGCGATGGCACTGCGCTCACCTGGACCGAGCAGGGCGCTTACCTCGACGGCATCGACGGGCCAGAGGCTCCCGAGCTGCGCCGTGGCGGCATCAGCGAGCAGCTCGATGGTCTCGTCCCTTACCTGGAGCGGGGCGCGTCCGACTCGCCTGCCTGACCGCCCTCGGATAGCCGCAGTCGTAACCTTCCCGCGGGGTATGACTGCGGCTGCCAGGGAATGGTGCTGCTATGCCAGCGCGACCGCTCATCGTTTTCGATGTCAACGAGACGTTGCTCGACCTGGACACGATGCGCCCGACCTTTGAGCGGATCTTCAACGACCGCGGGGCGATGCGCCTGTGGTTCGACGAGCTGGTGATCTACTCCGAAGCGCTCACTCTCAGCGGTGTCTACGTCCCGTTCACCGACATCGCCGCTGCGGTGCTGCGGATGCTTGCCGCCGCGCGCGATGTCACGGTCAGCGATGCCGATACCACCGAACTCACCGACCGGTTCGCGACGATGCCGCCCCACCCCGAGGTACCCGACGCGCTGCGCCGGCTCCGCGATCAGGGCTTCCGGCTGTTCACGCTCACGAACAACCCGATCGAGGTCTCGCGCCGCCAGCTGGAGCATGCGGGCATAGCCGACGTGTTCGAGCGCCTGTTCAGCGTCGAGACCGTGCGCCGCCAGAAGCCGGCGCCGGAGGCGTACAACCTGGTTGCCTCGGCGCTCGAGGCTGACCCAGGTAACATCTGCCTGATCGCCTGCCATGTCTGGGACACGATCGGTGCCCAGTCGGCCGGCTGGCAGGCCGGACTGATCCTTCGCGAGGGTAATGCCCCGCTTGAGGTGGGCCCGCAGCCGGACTACATCGGCAATAACCTCGATGTAACCGCCTACCAGCTGATTGAGAAGTACGAGGCCTGGTGACCGCCCGGTCACAAGCCGAACTCCTCCAGGAGCCTGAGCCAGAATTCGCTCACCGTCGGGAAGCACGGTACTGCGTGCCATAGCTCTTCGAGCGGCAGACGCCCGGTGACGGCAATCGTGGCCGCGTGCAAGTGGTCCACGACGGCCGGCCCGACGAGGGTGAACCCGAGCAGAGCATGGCTGGGCTCGTCGACGACGGCCTTCACCCGTCCGGCGTAACCGTCGGCCTGAAGTGCGGCGCCTTCAACCTGGGCCATGTCGTACTCGACGGTGCGGACGTCGAAGCCGTCGGCTCTGGCTCTTGCCTCGGTTCGCCCCACGGCGCAGACCTGCGGGTCGGTGAAGATGGCCTGGGGAGCGCCCCGGTCGTCGGCGCTGTCGCGGAGGGCCAGGCGGTCATCTGGCAGCTCTCTGGCCCGCGCGGCGATCGCGTCAGCGCAGACCCTCGCCTGGTATTTGCCCATGTGAGTGAGCAGATTGCGGCCGTTGACATCACCGACCGCGTAGAGCCACCCGCCGGGTACGCCGGTCGCTCGCATGCTCGTGTCCACCTGAATCGGCCCGCCGGCCGCCGGCAGGCCAGCCGACTCGAGGCCGATGTCGGTGACGTTCGGCCGGCGGCCGGTCGCGACCAGGATCTCGTCGGCCTCGATCAGCGAGCCGTCGTCGGCCCGCACCGTCACCGGCCCGCCGGCGATCGGGCGCTCGATCTCGGCTGCCGCGCGGCCCAGGCGCACGTCGATGCCCGAGTCGCGGAACGACTTCTCGAGCAGTTCTCCGGCGAACGGCTCATGGCGCGGAAGCAGTCGCTCGCCGCTGACAAGCATGGTCGTCTCCTCGGAGCCGAGGGCGTGCAGCGCCTGCGACATCTCGCACCCGACGGGGCCTCCGCCGATCACGACCAGCCGCTTCGGCACATGGTGCACGTCGGTCGCCTCGCGGTTGGTCCACGGGTGTGCCGCACTCAGCCCGGGCACGTCCGGGATCATGGGGTCGCTGCCGGTTGCGAGGACGACGGCGTGCCTGGCCGTCAGCGCCCGGGTACCGCCCTGCGGCCCCGCGACGTCCACCTTCAGCTGGCCGGCCAGCCGTCCCTGGCCTCTGAAGAAGGCAGCCGGGATGTCCTGGATCGCGCGCACCTGCGAGCCGTCGTCTTGATGGTCGACGAAGTTGTCCCGGCGGGCCAGCACGGGAGCCGGGTCGATCGGGCCGCGAAGCTCAAGCCCCGGCATCCGGCTGACCTCGGCGGCCAGCTCCATCGGCCACAGGAGTGCCTTGCTCGGCACGCACCCGTAGTGCTGGCACTCACCGCCGGCCAGGCGCCGTTCCACCACCGCCGCCGTGAAGCCATTTCGCACCGTTCGCTGCGCGGCTGTCTGGCCAACGGGGCCCGCGCCCAGCACGATCACGTCGAAGAGCTCATCGCCGTCTGCCACGGATTCCCCCGTCTCGCGCCTAGCATCCCCCACACGCCGACGTCCGCAAGAGCCTGCGGGCCGGCGGCTCTGGCCTGTCCATGCCCGCCACGGCCACTTGCGGAACGTGCCGGGTGCCTGACGGCCGTCTCGGGGGTCACCGCCGGATCGGGTCGGCCAGGGCCGGCACCGGGCGTCGTTCTGTCAGGCTGAGCCTGACGGTCGTGCCATTGTCAGCTGCGCAAGCTGGATCGGCGCATGGCGCAGGAGGCGGGCCGCAGCGGCGCGAGCGCCTGAGCCGAGCGGGGGCGAGCTGCGAGGTCAGGCCGGCGCGAGTCGGGCCGCGTGGGCCACGAGCTCACGCCGTCCAGACTTGCCGGTCTTGGCGACGAGACTCGCCACGTGCGTTTCCACAGTCTTCGGAGATACGCACAGTTTCGTGGCGATCTCGGCGTTGGAATGCCCTCCGGCCACCAGCAGCAGGACGTCCATCTCCCGGCTCGTGATGCCCAGCGTGCGCATCTGCGCCGGAACGTGGGCGCTGCCCCGTCCGCGCCGCGGCACGCGCTCGCCGGCCCGGCGCAGTATGCCCCGGCAGGCCGACGCGAGCTGATCGTAAGAGCTTGCCTCGAACGCGCTGGCCGCCTCACGCAGCCACGCAGCCGGCTCGCCCCAGCCGTCACGGAAGGCCGCCGTGGCCACGAGTCGCCGCGCCAGGTGGTTCCACCACGGCGCGAACGGGGCGAACTGCCTGGCACCCTCGTCGGCCAGCAGGCTGGCCCGGCTGGCGTCGCCGGCGCGACCTGCTACCACTGCCTCAGCGTAGGCCAGACAGCCGGCATTCCAGCTGACGTCCGCTCCCGCGCTCCTGGCTAGCTCGATCGCATCCGCGCCGTCAACACCGCAGACGGCCTGGATGAGCGCGTGAAGCCCGAGCACCCGGCGCGGGGACAACAGCCTCGCCTGCAGCGCGGAATAGCCCTGCGGCCGCGACTGGCCATTCCGGGAAGCGAGGGCGGCTGATACGTGCTGCACTGCGGCGGCATCCGCCTGCACGGCCCGCGCCTGGTCGTCGCGGAACAGCGCCGCCAGCACGCGCGCCTGACCCCAGGTCGCAGCCAGGACCTCAGCATCGCCCGGGATCAGGCGCTCGGCCTGCTGGGCCCTCTCCTCGGTCTGCTGGCGGTCCCCGCGCACGCCCGCGATGTTGGCCTGCAGGCACAAAGCGACCGCTTGCATCCCTGGCGCGCTGATCCGCGCGGCGGTCTGCTCGGCGTGCTGGGCGACAACGAGTGCCTGATCCAGGTCGGCGCGCAGGCTCCAGAGGTTGGCAAGCTGAAGGTCGATGATGGTCTCGACATAGGTCGCGCCGGCATCCTTGGCGAGCGTCAGCACGTCGAGCAGCCCGGTTAGCGATCCGTCCGCGAGCATGTCGAGCGTCGCCAGTTCGTGCCGGGTCCTGATCCGCCAGATGCCAAGATCCTCATGGTCGTCGGCGATCTGCCGGGACCGCTCGAACGCGGCGCGCGCGGCACCGACATCGCGGGCGCGGTGCGCGCGCCCGGCTACCTCCAGCGACTTCAGTGCGACCTCTGCCGCCCAGCCGGTCAGCCCGGCGGACTCGGCCGTCGCGAGCGCGCGCTCGGCGAGGCTGACCGCGAGGTCAGCGTCCTCAGCTGTCAGCGCGTTCTGCGCGGCCACGGCGTCGACTCTGGCGGCGAGCTCGGGATCGCGCAGCCGGCCGGCGATATCGGCCGCCGCGGCCAGATGCCGAGCGGCGGCCGCCGGCTTGTTTTCCGGCCGCACGTTGGCCACGCGCAGCCGGACGAGCGCAGATCTGCGGGGGTCGGCGCCGGCTGCCGAGAGCCTGCCCAGCAGGTCCTTGGCCAGCGGCGCGAGTTGGGTGGCGTCGCCGGCCTGCGCATAGGCCTCCAGCAGCACCTCGTCGGCCTCGATGGCCAGCATCGGGTCAGCCGCGGTCGGCTCGGCTATGAGCTTCTTCGCCTTCCTGAGCGCCGCGACCGCACTACTCACGGCGCCCTGGCCGAGGGCGCGGCGGGCGGCGGTGACGAGCAGGCGCGCTGCTGGGGCTGGCTGGCCGGCCAGCTCCCTGAGCTCGGCGACCAGCTCACACCACGGTCCAGGCAGGCCGGGCTGGGCCGACTCGACGCATCCAGCGGCGGACGCGGCCGTGCTGGCGAGTTCGGGCGGCATGAGCAGCGAGAGAATTGCCTCCCTGGTCAGGCTGTGCCGGAACCGGAATGACCTCGCATCCGTGCTACACGGCTCGATCAGCTGCACGTCGCATGCCCGCTGCAGTGCGTCCAGCGCCTCGGTCTCGGTGACCCCGGCGACGCACGGCAGGAGCCCCCAGTCAAACTTCTTGCCGAGAACGGCGGCGTTCACGATGATGTCCCGCGCGGGCGATCCCAGCGCGCTCACGCGGGTGCGTACCGAGCCGCTGATCGACTCAGGGACTCTGGTCGAGACGCTGGCGTTGACCCGCCAGCCCGAATCGTCGCGGACCAGCTCGCCGGACGAGACCGCCGCGGCGAGGATTTCCTCGACCGCGTATGGCAGCCCGTCACAGTCGGCGAGCAGCGTCTCGACACCCGGCGGCAGCACGTCGGCCGAAAGGCACGCGGCGGCCATCGCGGCGACTTCATCCGGTGCCAGCCTCGGCACCTCGATCCGGGTGGCGCCGCGCCTGGCCGTCACGGCCTGCATCAGGTCGAGGCCCGCGGACGGCTCGCTGGTGCGCAACGTCGCAACGCACAGCACCTTCGTGGCTGCCGCGTTGTCGGCCAGGTAGTCAACGATGCGCAGCGTCTCAGGGTCGGCGCAATGCAGGTCTTCAAGTACGACCAGTCCGCCCGGGCCGCCCGGCCTGGCCAGGATCCGCAAGAGCGCCTCGCCGATTACCATCGGCGTCACGTGCCGGGTGTCATCGCCAGACCGCCGCCACTCGGGGACGAGCGAGCCCAGCGCGGCCCGGTAGTTCGATATAACTGGCATATCCGGCGTATCGGGAACCACGCCGGACCGCGCGGCTCGCAGCAGCGCTTCCGCAACCGGCCGGTAGGGCGCAGGCACGGCCGAGCGAGTGCCCCGGCCCTTCAGGACCTCGAATCCGCGGTCAGTCGCTAGCGAGCCCAGAACCTTCGCCAGCCTCGACTTCCCGACTCCGTCGTCACCCGTGACGAACACAACGCCGCCGTGGCCCCCATCCGCCGCGTCCAGCGCGGCGATCAGCGTGTCAAGTTCGGCGCTGTGCCCGATCAACTTCGGACACAGCATGTTTTCCATCCGCCTACGTTACAAGACCGCAACCCGGTGCTTACGGCGGGTAATCGCAGCAGATCAGGACACCGGCATCGTATAAGTTTCGTTAGGAGCGCATCCAGATAGCCTGCAGCGCCCTGTAGACGTTCCCGCCGATGACGGCGCGGATCGCGTCGTCGGTGAAGCCCTCCCTGACCAGCCAGCCGCAGATGTTGCCGAAGTTCTCGGTCGGGTTCTCGAGGCCGTCGACGTAGCTCACCCGCTCAAAGCCGGGCCCGCGCGATGCGGCAAGGCTGAGAAACCGGGCGAAGATCGTGTGCAGCTGGACGTGGTCGCCGTAGAGCGTGTCCGGCCCGAAGGCGACGTGCTCGATGCCGACCAGTTCAGTGCAGTAGAGGAAGTGGTCCATCACCGACTCAATGCTGTGCCGGGAATGCTCTTCCGACAGCGTCGTGTGGGGAGCGGCGGACATTCCGATCACTCCGCCGGTCGCCGCCACGGCTCGCAGGACCGTGTCGGGCTTCATGCGGGCCGTGTTCCACACCGCGCGAGCGCCGGCATGAGTGATAAATACGGGTTTGTCGGTTAGTTCGCACACGTCGAGCGCGGTCCGGTCCGAGGAGTGTGACAGGTCGATCGCCAGGCCGAGGTGGTTCATCCGGGCCACCGCACGGCGGCCGAGCGCAGTCAGGCCGCCGTCGGTTGTCTCACTCAGGCCGCTGCCGAGCGCATTCGCGTCGGAGTAGGCGATCCCGATCTGCCGGAGCCCCAGGCCGTAGAGCACATCGAGGCGGTCGATCTCGTTCTCAATCGGCGTCGCCGCCTCCAGCCCGAACACCAACCCCACCCGGCCAGAGCGCCGCGCCTCGTCGATGTCGGCGACGGTCCTGATCGTCATGAAGCCGGGCGCGTGGGCCAGGTCGGCCTGGCGCATGCCGAGGTCGGTGATGACGTCGTCCCACCGCCAGGGCGCGTTCCCCGTCACGCAGGCCGTGCCGTCCATCATGTTGTCGAACACGACGGTCAGGCCGGAGGCGGCCAGGCCGGCGTACGCGGCGTGCTGGCGCCCGGTGCGGTTGTACTCCGGGGTCTGCTCCATCCGCGCGGGGAACCTGACCGGGTGGTCGTGCAGGCTGATGACCAGGCTGTCGCGCAGCAGCGCGGCTGCCCGCTCGGCCTGTGCGGGTGTGAGGCGGAGATCATGCGCCGGGACGCGGCCAAACTCGGGCGCGAGCTCGAAGCGGGGGATCTGGCCATCCGGCAGGTAGGAGTAGGCCGTGTACGGAGTCTCAGGCACCGTCGCCCTCCCTGGTCGCGAGACGGTAGGGGCCATCGGCTAGCAGTCGCCACAATTCCTCCCAGGCCCGCATTCCCTCGGACAGCCTCCGGATCCGGAAGAACTCGTTCGGCGCGTGCAGGCGCTCGTCGGCGACGGAGAAGGAGAAGAACAGCGTCTTGGCGCCGAGCGCCCGCTCGAACAGGCACGTCGCGGGCAGCGTGCCGCCCATGCAGGTCAGCAGTGCAGGCTGATCGGGGTAGACGGCGCGCAGCGCGGCCGTGGCCGCCCGGATGGCCGGGTGAGTCGCGGGGATGGTGTATGCGGGCACGCGCGCATCGTCCGGCCGCACCAACGCGGTCACCCCCGCTGCGTCGAGGGCCTGAACGTGCGCCGCGATGGCATCGATCACGGCGTCCGGGTTCTGGCCGGGAACGAGGCGGCACGACACATGGCCGACCGCGACATGGGGGATCACCGTGTACTTGCCGCCGCCGGCGACGCCGTTCACTTCCAGCGTCGGCCGCTCCCACAGCCGTTCGAGAACTGAGTACCCCGGCTCGCCGCGAGCCTGCGAGAGGCCGAGATCACGGAGAAAGCCCGTTCCGTCAAAAGGGACCTGTGCTATGTCGGCTCGTCGCTGCGGACTCAGTTCGGGGATGCCGTCGTAAAAGCCGGCCACCGCGACCGCGCCGTCGCGATCGTGGAGGCTGGCCAGGATCTCGCACAGTGCGTGCACCGGGTTGGCCACGACGCCCCCGTACCGGCCCGAGTGGAGATCGTCGCGCGCACCCTCGACCACGATGTCGAGCGAGACAAGGCCCTTGGAGGCGATGGTCAGGGACGGCTCCGACGGCCGCCACATGCCGCCGTCGGCCGAGATGACCAGGTCCGCGGCGAGCTCGGCGGCGTGCTCGGCGAGGAAGTCAGGCAGATGCGGGCTGCCGATCTCCTCCTCACCCTCGAACAGGAACTTAACGTTCAGCGGGAGGCCGCCTTCCTGGGCGGCAAAGGCCCGGGCGGTCTTGACCACGAGGTACAGCGGTCCCTTGTCGTCGGTGACCCCGCGGCCGCGGATGATGTCGCCATCGACGGAGAGCTCGAACGGGGGAGTGACCCACTCGGCCAGCGAACCGGTCGGCTGAACGTCGTAGTGCCCGTAGACCAGGATCGTCGGCGCACCGGCGGCGCCGAGCCACTCGGCGCGCACCGCGGGATGGCCGCCGGTTTCCACCACCCGGCCGCCGGCGAAGGAAAGCTGGCCCGCCAGCCAGGTTGCCGCCGCCAGCATCGTCTCGCGATCGGCGTCCCGGCTGACACTCGGGACGGCGATGAACTCAGCCAGCTCGCCGAGGTAGGTGGCGTCGGTATCGAACCGCAAGCCGGTCACAGTAGCGCGCTCCCGCCGTCGATGGCGATGACCTGGCCGGTCACCCAGCCGGATCGCTCGGAGGCGAAGAACCCCACGCCGTTGGCGATGTCGGCCGGTTCGCCCAGCCGACGGGTGGCAATGCCCTCAAGGAGCCTGCGCTGGCCGTCTAGACCATAGGCTTGCCACTGCCGCTCGGAGGCCGGATTCGACCGGATGAAGCCGGGCGCGATGCAGTTGACCGTGATGCCCGCGGGCCCGAGTTCGTGCGCCATCTGCCGGGTGAAGCCGATCACGGCCGCCTTCGCGCTCGCGTAGGCCTGGATCCCGGTCTTGCTGACCGTGAGGCCGGCACCCGAGGAGATGTTGATGATGCGGCCCCAGCCCTGGTCTTTCATGGCTGGCACCACCGCCCTCGTGCACAGGAACGTGGTAGTCAGGTTGGCGGCGACGACATCATGCCAGTCATCATCGGCGACCTCCTCCAGCGGCCGGCCGACCTGGCCGCACACGCCTCCCGCGTTGTTGACCAGGACGTCGATCACGCCAAGGCCGGCGAAGAACTGGCTCACCGCGGCCGGGTCGGTCAGGTCCGCGGCGTCCTTGTCGACTCCGTGCACGCTGGCCCCGGCCTCGCGGAGGCTCTGGGCGATCGCGGACCCGATGCCGTGGGCCGTCCCCGTGACCACTGCCGTCCTGCCTGACAGCCCGCTCATACTTGCTCCGCCACGCTACGGGTCAGCAGGATGGCCGCGCAGAACGCGCGGTAGGTGGCCAGCCGGTCCGTGCCGTGGATCCGCAGCTCTCTCGGCCCCGTCCGGTCAACGCCGCGAACCCAGCTGGCCGCCTCGGCGATGTCGGTGGTGCGGACCGAGAGCTCCAGCACACCGGGATCAAGCGGCGGCGGCTTGGCCGCTGCGGCGCCCGCCATTGCCGCGGCCGCGCGCTCACGGATGAGCGTGCAGGCCCGGTCGGGATGCATGCTGTGGGCCGCAAGCCTGCTCACGTGCTCCTTGACCACGGCCTGGTGCACCCCCGGCGCGAACCTCGCCGTCTCCTCGCAGGCGCAGCGATCGCCGGTGACCAGCACGACCGGGACGCCGTAGTGCGCCGCGACGAGCGAGTTGATGCCGGCCTCGCCGGTCACGGCGCCGTCAATCCTGGCCTCGACCACTGCCCGCGGGTTATAGGTGTGCGACAGCCCGGCGGGCGCGCCGACGGAGCCGTGGTAGGAGATGAACATGACAGCGTCGAAGCCGCCGTCGAGGCCTTGCATCATGTACAGCGGCTTGTGGCTGCCGGAGATGTAGGACGCCTGAGCGCCTAGGTCGGCGGGCGGCAGGTTGCGCATGGTGCCATGCGAGTCGTTGACGACGATCTCGGTGGCGCCGCCGGTGACGGCGCCCTCGATCGCCGCGTTGACCTCGTTGAGCAGCAGCCGGCGCCCGGCCGCGGCCTGCGGGCCGTCGCCGCGGCACTGCTCCCAGTCGACCACTCCGGCGGTGCCTTCCATGTCGGTGGACAGGAACACCTTCATGACATCGCTCCCTCGCTCATCTGGCACCGCCGTGAACGCGAAATGGCGCCGCGCTGTCCGCCCGGCCGCCGGCTGAGAACGCTAGCGCCGGGTTCTGCTGCTCGCAGTAAGGATGGCGCGGGGTGCTGAACATGCCTTCGGTCGGGGCTACCTCAGCACCGGGAGTGAGGGCTGGCTAGCCGGCAGTAATGACTGTTCTATCGGTGCGCGGTCGGGCGGCTGCAGACGAGCCGGTCGGGCGGCTGGGGAAGATTGGTGCCGGCCGGCCGGCACCTAGCGCACCCAGCCAGTGCCGCGGTCGGCAGTTTGTCATATTTCGCCGCCGCGGTGGCGGACTCCCTGGCGCCATCCGGCTGGTCCGTGGAGCTGTTCCACAGGCGTCGAACTAGCCGAAACGTCGTCAGTTTCCATCGGGAAATACTCGTGGTCCCCGGTCAGGCCCGTGCGTCTGCTGTGCCGAGGGCTTTACCGTGTTGTAACGTGCGCGCCGTGCGGTATGTCGTAATCGGATGCGGAGCGATCGGCGGGACTGTGGCGGCCGGGCTGGCCCGTGACGGCCATGACGTGCTCGTGAGTGACGCCGATGCGGAAGTCGTCGCCGCCGTCAACTCGGCCGGGCTGCGAATTGAGGGCCCGGTCGAGCAGTTCGTTGCGCATCCGGCCGCCGTGCTGCCGGCCGACCTGCCCGACCGGCTCGATGGACCGGTTCTGCTTGCGGTGAAGGCGCACCAGACCGCCGCCGCGGCCGCGACGCTCGCCGCCCGGCTGCACGGCGACGCGTTCGTGGTCCGGCTGCAGAATGGCCTGCCATCGGCCGCACTTGCCGCGGCGGTCGGCCAGCACAGGGTCGTGGAAGCGGTCGTCAACTTCGGCGCCGACGTGCTGCGGCCCGGTGTCGTGCTGCGCGGGAACCGGGCCACGTTCAAGATCGGCGAACTTGACGGCCGGCCGACCGACCGGGTTGCCGCGCTCGCCGCCGACATCGCGGATGCCGAGCCGACCGGCGACATCCTCGGTTTCATCTGGGCCAAGGAGGCCTACGGAGCGACTCTGTTCGCCACGGCCGTGAGTGACCTGCCCATTCACGCAGTGTTCGAGGACCCGGCCTACCGGCGGATGCTGACCGCCGTCGCGCAGGAGGTCCTAGCGCAGGCGCCAGTCAGGGTGCTGCCGCTAGACGGGTTCGATCCCGTCGACCTGGACCGGTCCTTTGACGAGCTCGCCAACTTTAACCGGCAGTCGGCGAAGACTCACTCGGGAATCTACCGTGACCTGGCGATCCTGCACCGGCCGACCGAAGCCGGGGCGATCCTCGGATCGCTGCAGGGCTTCCTGATCGGCAAGATCGGCGACCTGATCCGCGCCATCGAGCAGGGGGAGCGGTCCTGCACGCGAGAAAACCTGGACCTGCTCGCGGCCTACGAGCGGCTGGACCGACTGGGCCGGCCGCTCAACGCGGTGGTCTGCGTGGCCGGGGCTCCGGCCCGGGCACCCACCGGCCCCCTCGCCGGGCGGCCCGTGGCGGTCAAGGACATCATCAGCGTGGCCGGCCTGCCGACCCGGTGCGGCAGCCCGGCCAGTGACCCGACGCCGGCCAGCACCGATGCCCCGCTGGTCGCACGGCTGCGGGCCGCCGGGGCCGAGGTCTTCGTCACAGCGCAGTGCCTGGAGTTCGCGGCCGGGTTCGCTCACCCGGACATCGGCGACACCCGGAACCCGCGCGATCGGACGCGAACCTCGGGCGGCTCGTCCGGAGGCTCGGCCGCGCTGGTAGCGGCCGGCGTGTGTGACCTGGCCGTCGGCACGGACACCGGCGGTTCGATCCGCATTCCGGCCGCCTACTGCGGGGTCGTCGGTCTCAAGCCGACCTACCGTCTGGTGCCCACCAGCGGCATCTTCCCGCTGGCCCCGAGCTGCGATCACGCCGGCACGCTTACGGCGACGGTCGCCGACGCGGCCGAGCTGCTCGCGGTGCTAGCCGACGGGGCGGGCACGGTATCTCCGCCGCCTGACGGCCCGCCAACGGCGGGCGTGCTGACCGCGCAGCTCGCGGATCCCTCGGTGACACGCGAGGTACGTGAGGCGCTTGACGCGGCCCTGTCGGCGCTAGCGGCCGCCGGCTGGCGGCTGCGCGAGGTCCGCGCGCCGTGGCTGGCGGAGCTCGGCCGGTGGGAGCAAGTCCTGGCCGAGATCGTTGCCAGCGAGGCCAGCGAGGTCCATCGCTCCCGCGACGTCACTCGCTATGCCGAGGGAACGAGGTCTCTGCTCAGGTTCGGCAGCACGGTGACGCAAGCGCAGTACGCGCGGGCGCAGGCCAGCCGGGCCAGCCTGATTTCGGCCATCGACGCCACCCTGGCCGACGTTGACCTGCTCGCGGGCCCCACAGTCGGCTACTGCGCGCCGGAGCAAGACCCGCCGTTCGGTGTTGGCGACGACCACGCCGAAGGGCGCTTCACCGGCCCGTACAACCTGACCGGGCACCCAGCTGTCTCGATTCCGGTGCCCGCCGCAGGCCTGCCGGTCGGGCTCCAGCTGGCCGGCCACCGCGGCGGCGACATGAGCCTGCTCCACCTGGCCGCGGCGGCGGAGACGGTGCTGGCCGCGCTGGCGGCGGAGACGGCGCTGGCGGCCGAGTGCGGCAGCCCACCTGGCCGGGCACCAGACCGTCCCGCGAGTGAGGAGTGAGCGCATGGCGCCCGTAGTGAGCCGCCGCACCATCGAGCTGGCCGGACTGGCAGTTCCGCTGATCGAGCTGACCGGATCGGCGGACGGCCCGTTGCTGACCGTGATCGCGGGCGTGCACGGCTGTGAGTACGCATCCATGGCGGGCGTCCGGCGCTGGTGCCGGGACCTCGCGGGCCGAGACCTCCGCGGCCGGGTCCGGGCCGTGCCCGTACTGAACCTGCCGGCCTTCCGCTCGCGCGCCCCGTTCGTCGTGCCGGAGGACGGCAAGAACCTGAACCGCTGCTTCCCCGGCGTCGCCAACGGAACGCTGGCCGAGCGACTGGCCTACGACACCTTCCACCAGCTCATTGCGGGATCGGACGCCTATATCGACGCCCATTGCGGCGACATCGTCGAGGCGCTGCAGCCGTTCGCGCTGTACGAGAGCGGCCCGGCCGAGAGCCGGGCGCGCGACCTGGCCAACGCCTACGGGCTGCCGTACGTAATCCGGCAGGAGGCGGGACCGGAGCGCGCCGTGGCCGGGACGAGCAGCGGGGCGGCGGCCGAGGCAGGCATCCCCGCGATCACTGCCGAGGCCGGTGGCTGCGGGCTGGTGGAGGAGCAGGCGGTCGCGATGCACGTGGCGGGCCTGAACCGGGTGCTGCAGGTGCTCGGCATGGCCGACGGCCAGCAGGGCGCAGCACCATCGCCGACCTACCTCGGCCGGTTCCTGTGGCTGCGCTGCGAGCGGGCGGGCTGGTGGGAGCCCGTCGTCACCGCCGGCCAGCATCTCACCGCGGGTCAGCTCATCGGCACGGTCGGCACCCTCGACGGGGCCGAGGTGCAAGAGACGATCAAGGCGCCCGCGGACTGCGTGGTCATCTTCCTGACCAGCTCGCCGGCCGTCTCCGATGACGGGCTGCTGATCGGCCTCGGCGCGGACTAGGCGGTTGCCACCGGGAGCGCTTAACCCTGTGACTGGTGGCTCGCCGCGGGAGTAGACATGACTCGTGAGCAGTGAGCCGGTTCGCGTGCGCCAGTCCCGGCCGGGCGACCTTGAGGACCTGTACCGCATCTGCTTGCTGACCGCCGACGCCGGCGACGACGCGACCCGCCTGTACAGCGATCCCCAGCTGCCAGGGCACATCTGGGCGGCGCCCTATGCGATCTTCGAACCTTCGCTGGCATTCGTGGCAGAAGACACCGAGGGCGTGGGCGGATACGTTCTCGCGGCGTTCGACACCGTCGCCTTCGAACGGCGCCTGGAGGAGGAATGGTGGCCTGGCCTGCGTTCTCGCTATGCCGAGCCGTCAGCGGAGATGCCCCAGGGAATGTCGGAGGCCGAACGGCATGCTCGGCACCTCATTCACCATCCGTGGCGTGCCGATCGCGACGTTATCGGTGGCTACCCATCGCACCTGCACATCGATCTGCTGCCCAAAATGCAGGGACGCGGCGTCGGCCGGCGCCTTATCGAAACCCTGGCTGCGGCCCTGCGCGGGAAAGGTTCGCGCGGGCTGCACCTGTTCGTCGGCAGCCGCAACCAGCGAGCCCAGGGGTTTTACCGCCATGTCGGCTTCACCGAGTTGCCCGTCTCGGACGTGCACATTTTCGTGATGGATTTTACGAGCTGACCCTGACCACCGGAGAGCTCATAGCGGAATAAACACCGGTAAAAGCCACGCGTCCGCTGGCCGGCCCGGCGATGGGTGTGGAATTCCCATGGCTGACGTGGGCTGTAGCGGCCTTGTAGCAATAGCAACGTCACACCGATGCCCGCCGGCGACATCTGCGGCGGTGCCGACGGGAGGTGTGGTGCTGGCCCAGCTGCGGTTCCGGGTGCGGTTGAGCGCTCGCGATCGCGGGCAAACCAGGGCCGTAAGACGGGATCTCACGTGTTCGGGCTGGTCACGCGGGAACGAGACGTTCGTTCGTGGCGGCAGGCTCAGCGCGTTGGTGAGTCGGGCGGAGGTAGCGGGCGATGCGCACCCATCAGCCAGATCAGGATGTCTTCAGGTCGGTCCTGCCGGAGGACGTCGACTGGCAGCAGTTTCCGGGGTTCCCGGCCCAGGCCCGCCTGGCAGTCGTCGTGGGTGATACCTCGGAGCACGGTCCGTACACGGTCAGGGTCAAGGTGCCGGGCGGCGTGAAGCTGATGCCGCACATGCACCACGAGGACCGGGTCTACACGGTCATGTCGGGGGTCTTCTACATCGGCCGCGGAGATGAGTTCGATGAGGCAAAGCTAGAGGCCTATCCGCCGGGTGCTGTCATTGTGCTGCCCGGCGGCACCGCGCATTTCCACTGGGCAAAGTCCGGCGAGTACATCACCCAGGTGAGCGCGATCGGGCCGATCAGCCTTGATTACGTCAACCCCATCGACGATCCGCGTAATAACTGAGCCGCCAGGCCGGAATCGGCCGGGTAATGCTCGCGACGCCGCGGTGCCGATCCACGGCCGCCAGTAACGACGCCCAAGCCGACTTCGCATGCGTCGGCAACGGCTCCCGTCGAGGCGCTAGCCCCGCCTGAACGATGCGGCTAGGTCGGCGAGCGCCCTGGCCGTCGGCAGCGACGTCTCGACCGCCAGCTGGCGCGGCGCCTCCTTCCCGTCGATCGCTGCCTGGATGTGGCGGATCGCGGCGGTGAACGAGCGTTCCCCCGCCTGAGCGCTGAACGTCACGTCGTTCGCACCCGGCGTGGCCAGCTGATACGAGTCCGCCGCACCGGGGTGGAACGGGTTGGTGATGCGGATCTGGCCGGCGGTGCCCTCCAGCGTGGTGAAGGTGTCATAGCTGCGGCCCAGTCCGCACGAGAACATGAGCCGGCGTCCCCCGGCGTAGTCCAGCACGCCCCAGGTGTCGATGTCGACGCCGTCACCGCCCATGACGGCATGCGCCCAGGCGGCCTGGTAATCGGGCCCGAAGAGCTCCTGGGCCAGCCTGACCGGATAGCAGCCGACGTCCAGCAGGGCGCCGCCCTCCAGCTCCCTGGACAGGCGGATGTTCGCCGGATTGCGCAGCAGGAAGTGGAAGTTCGACTTGATCTCCATTAGCTCGCCGATCGCCTCGTCGGCCAGCAGCTTCCTGACCTCCTGCATCTGCGGCTGGAAAGGGAAGACGAACGCCTCCCACAGTAGCGTCCCGGTCTCCTCCGCGACGGCGAGCACGCTCTCGGTATCGGCCAGCCTGCCGCACAGCGGCTTTTCGCATAGCACGGGCTTGCCCGCCTCAAGGGCGCGGATCGTCCACTCGGCGTGCAGGGCGTTGGGGAGCGCGATGTAGAGCGCGTCGATGGCAGGATCGTCGATCAGCCCCGCGTAGCCCGTGATGGCGCGCTCGATGTCGTTGTCCCACGCGTACTGGGCCGTCCGGGCCGCGTCGCGCCCGGCGACTGCGGCCGCCACGCCGCCGGCCTGGCGCAGGGCCGGCAGGAACTGGCCCCGCGCGATGTTCGCGGTGCCGACGATGCCCCAGCGCACCCGGCCGCTGCCATCCATCCTCTGCTCAGGCCTCCTTTGCCCCCGGCCGGCTCGGATCGGCGTCGCTGTCACCATGCGCTGTCGAGGACTCCAGCGGCAACGTTACCCAGCGGCGCTTGCCGTGGGAGATCTCCACCGCGTTAATGACCTCCTGAACCTCCCAGCCCGGCCACGGGCCTGGCCTCACGCCGATCCTGACCGGCCCGGCGCCGATGCTGGGGGCACAACCCGACGAGACGGGTCATGCGGGCCTGACGATCGCGATTGTGCAATCGTTTACTGTTGCGGGGGAATGCAACTACGGTGACGGCTCTGCCCTCACCGACCAGGCGGAGTCTGCAGTGGATTTGTTCACCGGGGTCGGCGTCGCGCTCGTGACGCTCCTGGACAGCACCGGCAGTGTCGACAACGCGTCGACTGCAACGCTTGCCACCGATCTCGCCGACCGCGGCATGCGCGCGATCCTGGTGTGCGGGACCACGGGTGAGGCAGCCACGCTCAGCGACGCCGAGCGCGTCGAACTGATCGCGGCTGTCCGGGCGGCCGTTCCCGCGCCGGTGCCGGTGCTGGCCGGGACCGGCGACGCGGACGCCAGCCGGGCGGCCGATCTGACCGCGGCCGCGGTAGCGGCCGGAGCCGACGCCGTCCTCGCCTGGCCGCCGCCAGGCAGCCAGGACCTGCCCGGTTACTTCGGCGCCGTGGCTGCGGCAGCGGCGAGCCTGCCGGTGCTCGCTTACCACATTCCGTGGCTGTCAGCACCAGGAGTTCCGGTCAGCGAGCTCACCCGCCTGCCGGTATCGGGCCAGAAGGATTCCTCGGGAGATGCTGACCGGCTGCTGGACGAGATCGCGAATTACCGCGGGTCCACGTACGTGGGGTCGTCCGCGCTGCTGGCGATGGCCGGGCCGCTGGGCGCCGCCGGCGCGATCCTGGCCATTGCCAACCTGGAGCCAGAACTGTGCTGCGATGCCTTTGCCGGAGACGCAGCGGCACAGCTGGCGCTGGCAGAAGTCCACCTGGCCGTCCGCGCGGGCGGGCCGCCCGCGCTCAAGCGATTGCTCGCGCAGCGGCGCCAGACCCTCGCCCTGAGCCGGACGGCGTAATGACGCCGCCGTCGTGACACCGCCAGGAGGCCACCATGAACCTCACGTACGACTTCTCGGGTGAGGTCGCGGTCGTCACTGGTGCGGCCAGGGGAGTCGGCCAGGGGAATCGGCCAGGGGAGTCGGCCAGGCCCTCGTGAGTTCGCTCGCCGACTGCGGCTGCCTGGTCGTGGCCGTCGACCGGGACGAGCACGGGCTGGCGCAGACGTCCGTCCTGGTGAACGGGATCTCGACGAACTCCGACAGCTTCGGCTTGGCGGCCCGCTGTAGAGCTTGACCGGCGCGAACGTGCAACCGCGGGCGGTCAGGGCAGACCGATAAGAAACGGCGCGCAACGCCTAGCGGAGAGAGCGGAAGAACTCCCGGATATCGGCCACTAGAAGGCCAGTCTGTTCGTGCGCCGCATAGTGGCCGGCCGCGTCGGTCTGCATCCCGGCGGCCAGCGGAGTGCCGTAGGCGTTCCAGCTCACGATGCAGGCATGGTCACGTTCGGCGAACCGGCGGATCGACTGGAAGTCGCCGGCGAACATGGCCACGCCGGTCGGCGTGGTCGTGGCGCCCCCGTGGGCCGGGTCGGCGTGCGCGTCCTCGTAGTAGAACCTGATCGCCGATCCGGCCGTCCCCGTGAGCCAGTACACGGCGGTGTTGGCCACGATGAACTGCGGATCGAGGCTCTCGCCGAAAAGCTGCGCGTGCCAGGCCAGCAGCCCTGCCGGGGAGTCGGCGAGCGCGTAGGCCAGCGTCTGCGGCTGCTGGCTCTGCACCACGTTGAATGAGAACTTCGTGTCGTAGAACCACTGCAGGTGCGCCAGCGCTGCCCGATCGGCCTCGCTCATGTCCTCAAGCTCGGCCGCATCGCCGGACGGGAATGAGAACAGCTGGGTCACGTGCACGCCGATCACGTGCCCAGCGTCGAGCCGGCCGACTTCCGGCGAGATCATCGACCCGGCGTCGTTGCCCACCACGCCGTACCAGCCGTAGCCGAGCTGGCTCATCAGCGCCGCCCAGGCGCGCGCCGTGCGGTAGCGGTTCCAGCCAGCGCTCCTGGTCGGCCCGGAGAACCCGAAGCCGGGAAGCGACGGGATGACCAGGTCGAACGCGGGCTCATCCGCCGAGGCCGGATCGGTCAGCGGCTCGATCACGTCCAGGTACTCCAGGACTGTGCCCGGCCAGCCATGGGTGAGGATCAGCGGGACTGCGGCGGCCCGCGATGAGCGAACGTGCAGAAAGTGGATGTGCTCGCCGTCCAGCTCGGCGCGGAACTGCGGGTAGGAATTTAGCCTGCCTTCGACCGCCCGCCAGTCGAACTCCTCCTGCCAGTACCTGATCAGCGCCCGGATCCGTGCGGTCGGCTGTCCGTAGGCGGCGCCTGCGCCCGGCAGCTCGTCCGGCCACTTCGTCCGGTTCAGCCGGCCAGCCAGGTCGTCGAGATCGGCCTGCGGGATGTCGACGCGGTAAGGGCTGACGGTCACACGGCCACCCAGTTCGGGTCGCGCCCGAGGTAGCGAAGCAGCGCCGCCGCCTCGTCATCACCCGGCGCCGGCGCAAGCGCGGCGGCGTAGGCGAAGCCGCGCAACGGCTCCACGATCTGTCTTGCCGCGGGCGCCAGCTGCCGCGCCATCTCGTCGTTCAGCGGGGGCTTCTGGCCGGTGGCGGCGGCGATGTCCCACGCGTGCACGGCCGCGTCCAGTGCGCACGCCGCGGCGGCCAGCGCTGGCGCCATGCGGCCCTGCGGCAGCGGCGTCGGGATCTGCTCAGCGTCGGCCGCCGCGCTTGCCCAGGCCGAGGCCGACGCCTCAATAGCCTGCTCGACGACCGTCGCCGGGCGGGCACCGAGATGACCTGAGGGCGCGAACGGGTTCTCAGCTGGCGGCGCGCTGCCGGTGATCGACGATGCCCAGGCCCGCTGGTCTCCGGTCGCGTGCTGGATGACCTGCGTGACCGTCCACTCCGCGCACGGCGTCGGCCGCGGGTCGTCGTCGGCCAGCCCCGCTGCGACGTCGCGCAGCGCGGCGCGGGCAGTGTCGAGCAGGTCCCAGCCGGTCGGGGTAATCGGTGCCATGAGCTGAGATCCCTTCGGTTGCTGATCGGTCGCCGGCGCGGTCCGCCAGGCGCGATTAGCTTCGATCATCGTGGCCGATGGCGCGCCGGACCACCCGCGCGCTGGCCAAACAGCGGCGGTTTTAGGCCGACTCGGGCGCTGCGAACGTCCGCCGGTACTCGGCCGGAGCGACCCCGACGGCCCGCCCGAAGTGCGCGCGAAGCGCCGCCGAGCTCGGGAAGCCGCTGCGCCGTGCTATCTCCTCGACGGTCATGTCGGTTGATTCGAGCAGCTGCTGGGCGCGCAGGACCCGCTGATGGGTCAGCCAGGCCGCGGGCGCGGTACCGGTGATGTCCGCGAACCGGCGGTCAAAGTTGCGTCTGCTCATCTGCGCCCGGCTGGCGAGCGCGCGCACCGGAAGTACCTGGTCGAGGTTCTGCAGGGCCCAGCTCATCGCCTCGCCGACCGGGTCGGCGATATCGGGCTCGGGCACGGGCGACTGGATGTATTGCGCCTGACCGCCGCGCCGGTGTGGCGGCACGACCATGTACCGGGCCAGGCTGCTGGCGACCGTCGCGCCGTACAGGCCGCGCAGCAGGTGCAGACCCAGGTCCATGGCGGCCGCGCCGCCACCGGATGTCAGCACGTCGCCATCGTCGATATACAGCGCCTTGCGGTCCAGGTGGATCTTCGGGTACATCCGGCCGAGCGTCTCCGCCAGCGCCCAGTGCGTCGTGGCGGGACGGTCGTCAAGCAACCCGGCCGCGGCAACCACGAATGCGCCCGAGCAGAGCCCGGCGATCCGCGCCCCGGCCGCGTGCGCGTCGCGGATGGCCTCGAGCAGCGCCTGTGGCGGGCTCTGCTCAGGGTCGCGCCAGTAGGCGATGAGGACGAGACTGGCCCTGCGGATCACGTCGAGGTCGTAGCTGAGCTCGTAGGCGATACCGCAATTGTGCGTTGTGGACGTCGGCTCCCCGGATACGACCTGAAGCTCCATGCCCGGTGCCGCGCCGTGCTCGATCGCCATCGAGAACACCCCGCAGGCGAACGACAGTTCCCCCAGCGACACGCCGTCGAAGGCAACGACCGCAACCCGGCGCGGCGTGACCTCCGCGGTTGCCGGTGCGTTCTCGCTAGTGGCTGCGCTACTCATCAGGATTCCAGCCTAAGTGTCCCGGCTCATCGGCCTGGCGGCCGGTCGGACCGGCCCGCTAGCCCCGGCCGCCGCCTCGGCGGAGACTCCGGCCGACGCGAGCGCGACGCCGGCCAGGATCAGCACGCCGGCGGCGACCATCACGTCCGTCACGTGCTCGCCCAGCAGCGCCACCGCACCGGTCACGCTGACGACCGGTTCCAGGTACAGCAGCAGGCTGACTCGGGTGCTCCCGCCGACGGCGACGGCGCGGTTCCACAGCACCATCCCGGCCACGGAACTGCCCAGGCCAAGGAAGGCAAGCTCGGCCCAGGCCGACGGCGGCAGCTGGGCCAGTCGTGACCCCGAGATCGTGCCGGCGAACGCCAGGAACGGGGCGGCTCCGACCACGGTGGATGCAGCGGTGGCGGGCCCGGCGCCGTGAACCTGGCTGAGCGGGCGCAGCACGATTGTGTACGCGCCGAACGCAAAGGTTCCGGCCAGGACCAGGCCGGCACCCGCGAGGGCCCGGTGCCCGCCACCGGCCAGCGCGTCCGGGCCCGCCAGCAGCACAACCCCGGTGAGAGCGATGGCGCTGCCAGCCCAGGCGCGCACCGGGCGGCGCTCGGACAGGAAGGCGCGGCCGATCAGCATGACCCAGATCGGCTCGCTCGCCAGCAGCAAGCCGGCCGTCGACGCGCGCAGCCACTGCAGGCCGACCGTGACGGGCAGCGTGTAGCCCACGATCCCGAGCGCCCCGGCAGTGACCAGCCTGGCCGCCGACCGCGGGGTCAGGCGCCGGAACACCGGCAGTGCCCACGGCAGCAGGACCAGGCTCGCCAGCCCCATCCGAAGCGTCAGCAGCGGCAGCGGTGCGATGTGCGCGACAACCGCTCGGGTGGCCACCGGGGCAAGGCCCCACATGACCACCGCTATCAGGCCGCCGGCCAGTGCCCATGAGGACAGGCGCTGCCCGCGCTCACTCCTGACCGGGTCCATGCCCGCAATCCTGGAGTAAGGCCCTTAGACAGTTCAACACTTACACAGCTCTGCCAGGGCGTGCGCGACCTGGGACTCTTCACTCGGTCGCGGGGTCAAGCGGCCCGAGACGGGCACCCTCGAGATTGGCACCACTGAGATCGGCGCACTCAAGATCAGCGCCGCGCAGGTCAGCGTGGCTCAGGTCGGCGCCAGCCAGCTTCGCCGACCGGAGGACCGCGCGGCGCAGGTTGGTTCGGGTGAGCTGGCTCGGATCCGGCGTAACCGGGCCGTCTGCGGGAGCGGACGCCGTCGTCACGGCGCCATTCCCGAATGGCGCGGGCGCGGCGCGGGCTGAATGAAGCAGCCTCTTGTACCGGATCGCTGTAAAGCTGATCAAGCCGGCAGCCAACGCCGCCGAGCAGGCAACAGCTATCAGGGCGGCCAGAGTTCCGCCCAGGGAATCACTAACGGCGATGGCGATCACCGGAACGACCGGCCATGACCAAGGGGAACCAGCAACTGCCCGCAGCCAACGCGGGGCGAGCTGCCGCGTCTTCTTCATTGGCCTCCCGAAGACGACGACGCACTGGGCAAAAGCATGACAGTCCAGGCGTCCCGAAGCACGTACCCGCCAAGGTGTCGACCGCAAGGTCACTGGCTCTTACGCTTGACGCAGATTCCGCGTGCTGGGGGTGGCTAGGTGGCGCGAAGCCGTGTGGGCCGAGCCGCGGCCTCGCTGCTCTTGCTGATGGTCGCCCTGCCACTGCTAGGGAACCAGCGGCGGGTACCGCGCGAGACCGGCAAAGCCCAGCGGCGGGCGGTCGAGCAGGCCAGGTGCCCTAACCCGGAATGCCGCGGCCTGGTACGACCGTCGCAGCGGCCGGGCGTAGCATACGAATGCCTGAACTGCGGCGATACTTTCGACAGCTTGCCAGCAGCAGACTCCCCGGAGCAGCAGCCCTACGAGCTGGGCTCACCGGAGCACGACTCTCGCGAACAAGGCGGCGGGGACTGAGTGAGCGCCGCACTTGGTCCGGCCGGGGCCGCGCTGTCGCTGGGGCGGAGCATCGGGCGGTACTTCGCGCTCGTAAGCCTGCTGCCCGCGCTCATGCTCGTCCTGTGGGGATACGTGCTCATCGCCGGCAGGGCATGGGCTGGCGCCTTTTCGCCGCACGAGGTTGCGCTCGCGTTCTCCGATTGGTCAATCGCGAAGGTGACCGTGCTGGTCCTGATCGCACTGACGGTTGGACTGTTCGTTCATCCGCTGGAGTTCGCGACGACCCAGCTGCTTGAGGGGTACTGGGGACCCAGCACCGTGGCGGTGGCGCTCATGCGGGTGCGCTCGGCTCATCACCTCAGGCGCCGGAGCGATCTGGACCGCCAGGAGTCTGACTATGCGCAGGCGCTCACTGCAGCCCGAGAGGAAGCTGCGCAGGCGACGCCGCAGGCAGACGGTCAGCCCGTTAGCCCCGCGGGCGACAGAGTCGCGAGCCTGGCCTTCGGCGCGCAAGAAGCGCGTAGCCGGGCGGAAATCTATCCCGACGACGCGGAGCGTGTGATGCCAACCAGGCTCGGTAACGCGTTCCGGCGCTTCGAGGACGCCGCGGGGAGCCAGTACGGGCTCGACGCGATCAGGATCTCGCCGCATCTTCACATGATCATTCCGGCCCGCCATCATGACTACCTGACCGATTCGCGCGAGGAACTCGACATGGCGATCCGCTTGTGCGCAGTGTCGATTGTCGCGGCCACCTTGAGCCTGATCCTGGTCCCTGACGGCTGGTGGCTGCTCCTCGCGCTGGTGCCTTACGGCCTCGCCTATCTGGCTTATCGTGGTGCTATCTCCGCCGCGCAGGCATACGGCGTCGTGCTCGCCAGCGTTATCGACCTCGACCGGTTCCGGCTGTACGACGCCCTGCACGTCGCCAGGCCGCGAAGCACGGTCGAGGAAAGGGAGCATCTGAACCCGCAACTGATGTTCTTGCTGGCCGGCGAGAAGATCGGCGGCGAGTTCACGTCGATGCGGTACGGGCCGCGCGAGCGGTAGGTCCGGCTGACAGGCGGGCGCTCCCGCCACCTGAACTTAACGGCGAGGCCATTCCCGCTCAATCGGCGGTCAAGCCGGCCGACACATCTGCCCCCTACTGTCGGTGCAATTTCGACCGTAAAGGAGCGATGTGCATGAATGGTCTACGCTGCCGGACGTGGCGCTATAAGACTGCCATCGCCGCGTGCGGGGCAATCGCGGG
>JASHUG010000499.1 GCA_030040155.1 Streptosporangiaceae bacterium
TGGAGGCCGGCCTGAGCAAGTTCGTCGTCCGTCCGGCTGCGCTCGGAGTGGGCGAAGGCCTGCTGACGGAGTTCATCGGCGAGTTCGTGGCGCAGATGATGCCGCTGCAGACGTAGGTCGTCCAAGAATCCGGGTGGTCTCCCGATGGGTGTGAAGTCGGCATGGTTGCAAGCTGCCCAAACCGGCCAAAACGCCGCCCGCAGCAATAGCGTCTTCACACCCATCGGCGGGGCGGAGGCTTCCGGGCGCGCAACAACGCCCCCTGAGGCTTGGGCGGGGCCGGTCGGGCCGCGAGCCATGGTGTCGCCGGTGCTGATGTTGTGCGTGGTGCAGGGGTGCCGGCGCAGGATCGAAGACGTGCCACGGAGTCCCGGCCGGACGTGGCATCAGCCCCGCGTATCAGTGAGCCACATCAGAGCGCGGCAGTTAGCCTTACCGCGATCTTGGTATCCGGTCGGCGCGCCAGCACCGCGAGCGCATGGGCACGTCGATGACGGTAGCGCCGGGAAACTGCTCGGCCAGGGCCGCGGTGGCGCGGACCCGACCTCGTTCCCGCGCTTCGGCCGGCGCCGTGATGACGCGGCTGTAGGTCGTCAGCCAGTCCACGAAGTCGGCCGGCGCCATCGGCCGCGTATACCGGAACGTTTGCGTCTCGATATTGGTGAACGGGTCGCCGGTCGGCAGTGAATCTTCCCTGCGCCGCCGGCGGCCACCCGGCGGGGTTTCGCCGCGGAGCACGTTGCCTTCGGGGGCGGCGTCACGGAACCACTCCTCCGCGCGCAGCCAGCCTGACTCGTGGTCCCGGCTGGTCCAGATGACCCCGAACCGGCCGCCGTCCCGGAGCACGCGCGCCACCTCGGGCACCGCCTTGTGCGGATCCATCCAGTGCCAGGCGGAGGAGAAGAAGACCCCGTCGGCGCTGGCGTCCGGGAGCGGGATCGCCTCGCCGCTGGCGGCGATCGCCTCGATCCCTGGAGAGTTCTCCTGCAGGACCGCGCGCATCCGCTCGTCGGGCTCGACCGCGACCACGTGCGCCCCCCGGCTGGCGAGCGCCCGGCTGAAGATTCCCGTCCCGGCGCCGACGTCGACCACCAGGTCGCGCCGCTCGGGCAGCAGCCAGTCCAGCGCGTCCGGCGCGGGCGAGGGCCGGACGCGGTCGTAATCGGTGGCGACGGCGCCGAAGGATCTCGATCTGTCCTCATCTGTGGCCACGTCAGACACGGTAGCGGGCCGCCGCGCTGGTGCCGGAGAGCGGTGGCGGCCGGCGGCATCGGCCGCTAGTCCCCATTCAGTCCCCGTTCAGTCCCTGATGAGTCTGCGAATGGTTATTTAAATGGCCGTTCGTTGTATACAGCACACAGGGGCATACAGCACACAGGGGCGGCAGTGCCGATGCATACCTCGCGAGCGCGGACGCGAGCGTGCCCCCCGCTGGCCAGCCGCTGCACAGTCCGAATGCCTAAGTGCGTCGCGGTCGCGCCGAGGGTTCGGGGACCCAACGGAGGACTCAAGCAAGTGAGAGGAACGCAATCACCCATGTGGAAACGGCAAGTACTGACATTGGCCGCGGGGGTAGCCGCGATTGGCACCGTCAGCGCGGTCGGGATGACGGCAGCGAGCGCCACGACCGCGCCGAGCTGGACGAAGCAGGCGACAGTGCCGTCGGCCAAGACCGGCACCGGCCCGGCGCTGACCGTCTTCGGCGGCCGGCTGTACGCGGCCTGGACGGGGCTGACGACGACGAAGGTCTTCTATGCCTCGTTCAATGGTCACAAGTGGACGGCGCAGGCGACGGTGCCGTCGGCCAAGAGCGGGAACGGCCCGGCGCTGGCGGACTTCCAGAGCCGGCTGTATGCGGCCTGGACGGGGCTGACGACGACGAAGGTCTTCTATGCCTCGTTTAATGGTCACAAGTGGACGGCGCAGGCGACGGTGCCGTCGGCCAAGAGCGGCAACGGCCCGGCGCTGGCGGAATTCGACGGAAAGCTGTACGCGGACTGGACCGGCCTGACTTCGACCAGGCTGTTCTACTCCGCCTTCAATGACCACACGTGGACGGCGCAGACCCAGCAGCCGCAGGCCAAGAGCGGCGAGGGCCCGGCGCTGGCAGAATTCGACGGAAAACTGTTCTCAGCCTGGACCGGGCTGACCACCACGAGGCTGTTCTACTCCGCCTTCAACGACCACACGTGGACGGCGCAGACCGAGCAGCCGCAGGCCAAGAGCGGCAATGCCCCGGCACTCACGCTCTTCCAGGGAAAGCTGTACGCAGCCTGGACCGGGCTGACCACGACCAAGGTGTTCTACTCCGCCTACAGCATCTGAGTTAGCGTCCTGGCTCCTGCTTCCCGGGAGCAGGAGCCAGGGCCAGGCGTGACCTGCGGCCTGGAACCGCCTCGCCGGCCCGGCAGCCCGCTAGCCGAGCGCCGAGGTCTGCGACGACCGCGTCGGCTGGAAGCTGCGCAGCAGCCGGTCCAGCATCTGCGTCTGGCGCTGCGGGCTCACGCGGTCCGGATACATCACCCGCTCGGCCGACAGGCCGTCGATGAGTACGACCAGCTGATGGGTCGCCAGGTCGAGGTCGCAGTCCTCGCTCAGCTCGCCCAGGCCCGCTGCCTCCTGCAGGTGCGCGCGCAGCCGGCCGCAGAATCGCTCGAACTCCGAGTGCTGCAGTTCGCGCAGGTCGGCGTTGCCAAGCGCGCGACCCCAGAAGCTGATCTCAATCTGTGCCTCCAGATCGCGGACGTCGTCGAGCGGCAGCGCCTCCAGCATCACCTCGCGCAGCGCCGCGAGCCCCGCCAGCCCTGCCGCCGCCGCGGTCATCCGCGCACCGACGCGGCGATGGGAAAGCACGAGGGCCGAGCCGAGGATGTCGTCCTTGTCCTGGAAGTAATGGCCGAGGATGCCGCGGGAGCAGTCGGCCTCCCTGGCGATGGCGCGGATTGTCGCGCCGCTGATCCCGTCGCGCGCGATGACCCGCCAGGTCGCGGCCAGGATCTCGTCCCGCCTGGCGTCCCAGTCAACGATTTTGGGCATCTCCGCCTGACAAGTAGCTGGGGTTGGTTCGGATCGTACTGCGAGTGCGTATGACTGTTTTTTTGTCGGACGTCCGTCTAACATCCCGGTGTAATGCATAACACGGCCGAGCTGCAAGCGGCCCGCGGGCAGCTCGTGACCTACAGCACGCGCCTGGTGGACGACGGGCTGGCCGTCGGTGCCGCCGGGAACATGAGCGTGCGGGTGGGTGGCACCGTCGCGATCACGCCGTCCGGAATCGCTTACCACGAGCTCGACCCGGCCGACATCTGCCTGGTATCGCTCGACGGGGAGGAACTCGACGCGACCGAGTCCCCGTCGACCGAGCTGCCGATGCACCTGCGCGTGTACGCGGCCACCGACGCGCGCGCGGTCGTGCATACGCACTCGGCCGAGGTGATCGCGCTGTCGACCGTCTGCCCCGAGCTGCCGGCCGTGCACTACGCGATCACCGGCCTCGGCGGCCCGGTGCGCGTGGCCGAGTACGCCAGGTTCGGCTCGGCCGGGCTGGCCGACGCGGCCGTGAAGGCCCTGGAGGGCCGGACGGCCGCGATCCTGCGCAACCACGGCGCGATCTGCTACGGCGCCACCCTGGCCCAGGCCTACGACCGCGCCGTCCTGCTCGAGTGGCTAGCCAGGGTTTACCGGCTTGCCCGCGGCTACGGGCAGCCGCGCGTTCTCACGCAGGCCGAGCTGGACGAGGTCACGGCCGAGGCGCGTCGGCGGCGCTACGGGCAACGGCGACCGGCACCATGAGGGGAACGAGGCGCCTCCCGGCGACTGTCGAGCCCCCGCCTCCGGCGGGCCGGCTGCGCGAGGCTGCCCCCTGCGTCGCGGTCGTCGGCGCGCACATCCTCGACGTGCTCGGCCGTCCGGTGACGGAGATCCCGCCGGGCCAGCGC
The DNA here is from genome assembly GCA_030040155.1 of Streptosporangiaceae bacterium. GTDB lineage: Bacteria > Actinomycetota > Actinomycetes > Streptosporangiales > Streptosporangiaceae > JAJYUU01. The sequence continues at coordinate 3,939 of JASHUG010000499.1, forward strand.
AGCGCCCGGCTGGACGAGATCAGGGCCACGGCCGCGGGCACCGCCGCCGGCACCGCGGTCGACCTGGCCAGGCTCGGCCTGCGGGTGCGCTCGTTCGGCGCGGTCGGCACCGACCTGCTCGGGGACATCGTCGTGCAGGCCATGACGGCGAACGGAGTGGACGCCCGCGGTGTGGTCCGCAAGAGCGGGGCGCAGACCTCGGCCACGATCCTGCCGATTCGACCGGACGGCTCGCGCCCGGCACTGCATGTGCCCGGCGCGACCAGGCTGCTCCAGCTGGCCGACATCGACCTGGACGCGGTGGCCGGCTGCGATGCGCTGCTGCTCGGCGGCCCGGACGCGCTGACCGGCCTGTCCGCCGCGGATCTGGCCACCGTCGTGACGGCGGCCAAGCGCGCGGGTGCGCTGGTCGCGGTCGACGTGCTGCACCCGGGTAGCCCGCGCAGCCTCGAACGGCTGGCCGGCGCGCTGGCGCTGGCCGACTGGTTCTGCCCGAACGATGACCAGCTACTGGAGCTGACCGGCCGCGCCGGGCAGGCCGGGCTGACCGAGGCCGTGGCCGACGTGCTGGCGCTGGGGACCGGGGGCGTCGCGGTCACGCTCGGGCCGGACGGCTGCCTGGTGACGGACCAGAGCCGCCGGTCCCGGCCCGTTCCCGCCCTGAAGGTGCCCGTCGTGGACACCACCGGCTGCGGGGACGGCTTCAACGCGGGCTTCCTCACCGGGCTGCTAGCCGGCTGCGAGCCCGCGGACGCGGCCAGCCTGGGCGTGGCCTGCGGCGCGCTGGTCGCGACCGGCCTCGGGTCGGATGCCGGGATCGAGAGCCTCGACCAGGTGCTGGAGTTCCTGCGCGGCCAGCAGGCCGAGGTGGCGGAGCGGATCGGCGTGCTCGTCGCGGCGTTAGCGCGGGGAGCCGGGGCTTCGGTCGAGGAGCGATGGGTGAAGGAGCACAGCGCATGACGCATCAGCTGACCCGGCCGGCAGCCAGGGACGAGCGACCGCGCAGCGTGGACGCCGAGCTGCGCCGCCGGGCCCGCGCCGTCATTCCCGGCGGGATGTACGGGCACCAGAACGCCTCGCCGCTCCCGCCGGACTACCCGCAGTTCATGCGGGCCGGGCGCGGGGCCCGGATCTGGGACGTCGACGGTAACGAGTATGTCGACCTGATGTGCAGCTACGGGCCGGTCGTTCTGGGTCACCACCATCCAGGCGTGGAAGAGGCAGCGCAGGCACAGGCCGAGCTGGCCGACTGCCAGAACGGACCCGCCGCCGTCATCGTCGAGCTAGCCGAGCTGCTGGTGGCGACCGTGCAGCACGCGGACTGGGCCATGTTCGCCAAGAACGGCACCGACGCCACCACGATGTGCGTCACGATCGCGAGGGCGCAGACAAGCCGCGAGCGCATTCTCGTGGCATCCGGGGCCTATCACGGCTCGGCGCCGTGGTGCACGCCACGCCTGGCTGGCGTGACCGCAGCGGATCGCGCGAACATTGGCCATTACACCTTCAACGACCTGGCGTCGGTGGCCGGTGCGATTGAGGCAGGCCCCGAGCCGGCCGCGATCGTGATCAGCCCGTTCAAGCACGACGCGGGGTTTGATCAGGAACTTGTCGACCCGGGTTTCGCCCGCGGCGTGCGGGAGCTGTGTGACCGGGTCGGCGCCGCGCTGGTCCTCGACGACGTCCGCTGCGGGTTCCGGCTGCACCTCGGGTCGAGCTGGGAGCCGGTCGGCGTCATGCCCGACCTGTCCGCGTGGAGCAAGGCAATCGCCAACGGGCATCCGCTCGCCGCGGTGCTGGGCTCCGACCGGTTCAGGGAGGGCGCCAAGAAGGTGTTCGTGACCGGGTCGTTCTGGTTCTCGGCCGCCGCCATGGCAGCCGGGGTGGCCACGATCAGGGCGCTGCGAGCCGAGGGCGCGGTCGAGGCGATGGAGCGAATGGGTATAGCGCTGCGGGCCGGGATGCTCGAGCAGGCCGCGGCGGCCGGGATCGAGGTCAACTACACCGGTCCGCCGGCGATGCCGTACATGACATTCGCCGGCGACCGCAATCATGTGCAGGCCAGCGCGTTCGCCGCCGCGACGATGCGCAGCGGCGCGTACCTGCACCCGCGGCACAACTGGTTCGTCTCGGCGGCGATGACCGAGGCGGACCTCGAACGCGCGCTCGGCGCAACCGCAGCCGGGTTCGCCGCCGTCCACGCACCGTAAGTCGTTCGTCTGCATTTGCAAGCAGCAGGGGAGGTCCGCACATGAGCGCTGAGGATCAGGCCAGGGTTGCCAGCCCGGACAGCGTCGTCGCCCCCGATGCGGAGGAGGCGCTCCTGGCCAGGGCTGGTTACAAGCCCGAGCTGCGCAGGTCACTGCGCTTCTTCTCGATGTTCGCCATCGCGTTCTCGATCATCTCCATCACCACCGGCATTTTCCTCAACTACTCGTTCGGCCTGACGCACTGGGGCCCGGCCTCGATCTGGACCTGGCCGATCGTCGGCGTCGGCAACCTGATCATCGCGCTGGTGGTGGCGGAACTCGGCACCCGGATCCCGCTGGCCGGGTACGCCTACCAGTGGAGCGCCCGGCTGGTGAACTCGACCTACGGTTATTTCGTAGGCTGCGCCGGGCTGCTGTACATGAGCGTCGGCGGCGGTGCCATCATGCTCACGGTCGCCTCACCGCTGCTGCTCAGCGAGTTCAACGACGACCACCCCGGCGCGAGGCTCGTCCTTGGTGTCACGTTCCTCCTGATGCTGCTGCCGGTGATCATCAACATCATCAGCATCCAGGTGGCGGCGCGGGTCAACAACGTCGCCGTGTTCACCGAGATCGTCGGCACGGTGGTGTTCGGTGTGCTGCTGTTCGTGCTATGGGCCGTGAAGGACAAGCCGACGCCCTACGGGTTCGGCATCCTCGGCAACACGACGAACATCTACCATGACCCGGCGCTCTACTCGTTCGCGCTGGCGGGTCTGCTCGGCGCGTTCACGCTGGTCGGCTTCGAGCTGGCCGCCGACATGTCCGAGGACGCGGTCGACCCGCGCAGGAGCGTGCCGCGCGGCGTGATCTGGGCCGTCGCCGGCTCGGCGATCCTCGGCATGATCGCGCTGATCGGCTTCACCGTGGCCATCCCGAGCATCAGCGCCGTCGAGTCGAGCGGCCTGCCGCTGCTGGCGATCGCCAGCTACTGGCTGCCGTCCTGGCTGGTGAAGGTGTTCATCGCGTTCGTGATCTTCTCGATGTTCGCGATCCTCGTGGTGGGGGCGGGAGCCCAGGCCCGGCTCGGCTACTCGATGGCAAGGGACAACATGCTCCCGTTCTCCGGCCAGCTCAGGAAGGTCTACGCCGGGACGCAGACGCCGATCGTGTCGCTGCTGGTGTTCGCCGTCATCGACATCGGCGTGACGTGGTACGGCTACCTCCAGTCGAGCGCGTTTGCCACGCTGGTCGGCGCGACGGCGATCATCCCGTACATCATCTACTTCCTGATCACGGCGGGCTACGCGTTCAAGCGGCGCACGCTTGACTCCATCCCAGGCGTGTTCTCGCTCGGGCGGTGGGCCTGGCCGGTGATCATCTTCGTGCTCGTCTACAGCGCGCTGATCATGTTCGTGCTGGCCGCGCCGGCGATATTCCATTCATCCGACCGCGTCGTGCTGTATGGCGCCGGCCTTGCGCTGCTGTGGTACGTGTGCGCGCTGGTCTGGCGGCTGCGGCGCGGTACCGCCGGGGTCAAGCCAGTGGAGGAGCTGGTCGACTAGGTCCGGCGGTGGCGCCTGGCCCGGCCGCGCGACGGCGCGGCCGGGCCAGCGCCGGCTGGCTCGCTGCTGGCCGCCAGTGGGCCGCCTGGCTATCATGAGGCCCGTTCTGATCAGGTCGAGCCGGGTTTGGGCGTTCCGGCGATGGGGGAGCGATGGGCGCTGCTTCGCGAGTGGCTGTCTGCGCGGCCATGACGGCCGGCGCGCTCTCGCTCGCCGTCTACGCGTCACCGGCCGCTAGGGCTGGCTCCGGCCCGACGGTCGCTCGCAACCTCCGCGTCGACGCGCTGACCGCGACGTGGCGGCGCAACAGCGAGGTCGGCTCCACCGGAAGCCCGCAGCCGCAGCCGACAACCCAGGCTGACTGCGGCGTGTGGACCGGCGGCGACGGCACGCAGGTCGTCCGGCTCGGCAACGGCGATGACCTGTGGACCTTCGGCGACACCTTCCTCGGGCCGGCCGTAGCTCGCCAGGACTTCTTCAACAGCGGCTTCATCCGCAACTCGATGGTGCGCCAGGCGAGCCGGACGTTCACCACGATCACCGGCGGGACCGACTGCCCCGGCTCGGCGCTGGGGGCGGTGACCCCGTTCTCTCCGGCTGCCTCCGCCGATGTCGACTGGCCCGCATCGAGCCTGACCTACGGCCCGGACCTGGTGAAGTTCTACTACAGCGCGGACGCCGCCGCGCTGGAGCCGGAGGCGCCGCAGGTCGTCAGCATGCCGCAGGCCGACTTTGAGAGCGGCGACACGATTGCGCCTACCGTTACGACCCAGCTCAACAAGTGCGGGTTCCGCAACGTCATGTGGGGCCTGGCGACGCTCGGCTCGACGACCGGCGGCGTGCGCTACACCTATGTCTACGGCGAGGGCTACAACCGGTCCGGCCGCGGCAGC
>JASHUG010000500.1 GCA_030040155.1 Streptosporangiaceae bacterium
ACCGCCGCACCCCGTGCCCAACCGCCGCACCCCGTGCCCAAGCGCCGCACCCCGTGCCTAAGCCTCGGCCCCGGCGCCTGAGGGCCGGACAGGCCCAGCGGTCAGGCCGAATCGGACATACCGCCCTGGCCAGAGGTGGCTGGGGGCCGCTGGTGTCGCGGGAGCGACACCTCCTGCGCCCAGCCACGCGACCGGCATCGATTTGTCCGGCATGTCCAGGAGCGATCGTGGCCGTGCCGGCGTGCAGCGGCGCCCCGCGCGCGCAGCGCCCCGCCCGCCTAGCGTCCCTCCGCGTAGCGCCCCGCCGGAGCGGCCGGCCGGACCCAACCGTCACTGCCGGCACACTGGCGAATCCTAGCTGACACAATGCCCAGGTCTACCTGGATAGCCTCCGGCCTAATCGCAGTCCACAGGAGGTGGACACCGTTATCGCAGTTCATTACCGGAACGGCCACAGATGGGCCGGCTAATTCACAGCGCCGTGCACAGCTTTCCACAGGGACACTCCGCGACGTCCCCACGATGTCCACAGGGCCGTCCACAGGGCGGGGTTGACGGCTTCGGCCCGCGAGCCTAGCTTCGCCCAAAGTCCCCGGCTCAGGCCACCGTCGCTTCTGGGGAAGGGGGGCGGGCGATCGGCCTGGGCCGAGGGCTTGCTTCCCCGGACTGTCGGACCCCCGTGCCAGGGTGCAGCTATGCGACCAGCGCTCAGGCCGGGCCTACTCCCGTTGTGGCGAGACCGGGACACCATCCAGATCGGCGTGGATCCGCGGCGCGGCGCGGCGCTGACTGGTGTGGGCACGGCTGCCGCGGTCATCGAGCTGCTTGACGGCAGCCGGGACCGGGCGCAGGTGATCGCCGCGGCAACCGAGCTTGGGGTCCCGGTGGAACTCGCCGAGCGAATGCTGACGTTGCTGGCCGGCGCCGGAATGCTCATCGACTTCCCCGCCGCCACCGTGCGGGCGTTACCAGATGAGCGGCGCCAGCTCTTGCTGCCTGAGCTGGCGGCCGCCTCGCTCGCTCGGATGGACTCCGATGGCGGCGGCCAGATGCTGGCCCGAAGGGCCGCGGCGACAGTGCAGATCTCGGGGGATGGCCCGCTTCCGGCCGCCATTGCCCAGGTACTGACGTCCTCCGGGGTTACCGTGTGGCGCGCACCGCTCGCCCAGGCCCGCCCGCAAGGCGAACGGGCTGCGCCGCCAGCCCCCGCGTTCGTCGTACTGACCGGATTGCATCCGCCCGAGCCCGTCATTCAGCTGTTGCGCGACCAGATCCCGCATCTCGCGGTGTCGGCGGGCGAGGCCATCGGCACCGTGGGGCCACTGGTCCGGCCGGGTACGACGGCCTGCTTGCGGTGTCTGGACCTGGCCAGGACCGACCGCGATCCCGCCTGGCCGCTGATCCTGGCCCAGCTTGGCAGGCGCAGGCCCGACCCGCCGGCCTGTGATGCCGTGCTCACCGTGGCGGTGACGGCTCAGGCCGCCGCGCAGGTTCTGCACTTTGTCGACCGGCCGGAGCTGACCGGGCCCGCCGAGAACGCCACGCTCGAGCTGGTGCAGCCAGGCTGGCAGTGGCGCCGGCGCAGCTGGCCGGCTCATGCCGCGTGTATCTGCTGCGCCAGCCCGGCCGCTTGACCGTAAGCCAGGACGAAGGACAGTCCCGGTGTCGCTCACGACCGCGAGCCGGCCTGCCGACGGCGCACCCCGGCCACCAGGAAGGCGAGGCCAATCACGGCGATGACCGGCCCGGCAGCCGCCCAGAACCCGCTCCGGCTCATCGAGCTCCCGCCGAGCACTCCGAACCCTTGGAGCGCGAACACGGTTCCGGCGATCACCAGCAACGCGCCCGCCGCTAGTAGCAGCCCTCTCATCATGTGATGTTCCCTTCATCACACCCCGGCCGCATGCCGGCCGTCTGTGAGAGGCAACGATGGAGCTCACCGGGAGGTTCACCGGAGGCGGGCGCGGCCTGGCGCTCAGCCGAGTAGCAGCCGCACTGGGCCGTGCCTGACAATGGGCGCATGAGCGATCTCCCCCAGCGAGCGGTTATCCGGACCGCCAAGCTAGCCTCGCTGCCCGTCGGACTGGCCGGACGGACGGCGCTCGGCCTGGGTAAGCGACTGGGCGGCCGGCCGGCCGAGATCGTCGCCGAGGAGATCCAGCAGCGGACCGCCGAGCAGATCTTCCGAGTTCTCGGCGAGCTCAAGGGCGGCGCGCTCAAACTCGGCCAGGCCCTGTCGATCTTCGAGGCGGCACTGCCGCCGGAGATAGCCGGACCGTACCGGGCCACGCTGACCAGGCTTCAGGAGTCGGCGCCGCCGCTGCCCGCCGCGACCGTGCACAAGGTCCTCGCCACCGACCTCGGTCCGGACTGGCGCGCGGAATTCGCCGAGTTCAACGACGTCCCGGCGGCCGCGGCGTCCATCGGCCAGGTGCATCGGGCCACCTGGCTCGATGGCAGGGAAGTCGCAGTGAAGATTCAGTATCCGGGCGCCGGCCAGGCCCTGAGCAGCGACTTTACCCAGCTCAGCCGGGTGGGTCGACTCTTCGGCGTGCTGATGCCGGGCCTGGAGACCAAGCCTTTGCTTGAGGAACTGCGGGCCCGCGTCGTGGAGGAACTCGACTACCGGATGGAGGCGGCCTCGCAGCAGGCGTTCGCGGACGCCTTCGCCGACGACCCCGACATCTATGTGCCGCCCGTTATCACCGGCACCGATCGCGTGCTCATCACCGAGTGGATGGACGGGACGCCACTCGCCGAGATCATCGAGTCCGGGACCAGGGAGCAGCGCAACCGCGCCGGCCTGCTGATGGTCCGGTTCCTGTTCTCCGGGCCCGCGAGGGCCGGGCTGTTGCATGCCGATCCGCACCCTGGGAACTTCCGGCTGCTGCCTGACGGCCGGCTGGGAGTGCTGGACTTTGGCGCGGTCGACCGGCTGCCCGATGGGCTGCCGGTGCTGTTCGGAAGGCTGCTATGGCTCATGCACCATGAGGGCGACATCGCCGTCGTCGAGCAGGACCTGCGTGAGAACGGATTCCTTCGCGAGGGCATCAGCGTCGACCTCGGTCAGCTGCACGCGTTCCTTGCTCCGCTGGCTGACCCGTCGAGGGAGGACTCGTTCGCCTTTAGCCGTGAGTGGATGCGCGATGAGACGATGCGGATGACCGGAGTGCGCCCGGCCAACGTAGCCAGGCGGCTCAACCTCCCGCCCTCATATGTGCTCATCCACCGCGTCTCCACCGCGGGCATCGGCGTGCTCTGCCAACTCGAGTGCGAGGGCCCGTTCCGAGCCGAGGTGCTGAGATGGATACCGGGGTACGGCCCGGGAGACGACGCCGACGAGGCTACCGCCGACCGGGCGGAAAGCACGGCTGGCCTCTGAGCAAAATCAGGGTCCCGGAAGCCTAACGGCTTCCGGGACCCGCTTGAGTGTTCACTAGACGGGGCAGGGGCCCTGGAAGCCACGTTGCTTCAGGTCCCCTGCCCATTCAGATCTGGCCGGCTAGCTGCCGACCTCGAGCTCGGCGATCCGTGCCCGCAGGCGCCTGGCGTTCTGAGCGTGACAGAGCGTCTGGCGCTCCGCCCGCTCGGCCTGGCGGATCGTGCGGCCGTGGATCAGGGCCCGGCGGGCCTCATTGTGCAGTGCCGCGGCGGCCTGCAGCCTTCGTAGCCGGTCTTGTGCGAGCTCTAGTTCCACATGCGTCATTGCAGTCTCCTAAACGCTCTCTGACGTTTAACTCGTGCGGCCGCCGCCCTGGTCAGGCTGCTACCGCGTCTTTGCGCGGACGTCCACGCGGCCTCTTCCGAGGAACGATCTCGCCCCGTAGGAACAGCTCACCGCCCCAGACACCCCATGGCTCTGCACGGTCGATGGCGCCGGCCAGGCACACCATCCGCGCCGCGCAGCTTCCGCACAGCGACTTGGCGAACTCCACGTCCTCTGGCGATTCCGCGAAGAACAGCTCCGGGTCGTCCCTGCACGGCAGCTCCATGCCGCTCGGAACGCCCCCTAGTCCATCCAGCACTGTCGTTGTGCCGGGCCACTGCATCGGTGCCAACCCCTCTCGACTTGTCCAGCTTCTCTTATGCCTCTGACAAAACTGGGCCCTGAAATGCCTAAGGCCGCGGACCCTGTGTGGGTCCGCGGCCTGGAGGGGATCTGGCCGGCCTTTCTAGGCCGGTTCCGGTTCCCTCGCCGGATGCGGACCCGACGCGCCCGGGGCAACCGGGGCGACCTGGGTCATGTGGTCGAACTGAATACGGCTAACCGGCTGGTAGCCGCCGCCAACGGGCGCGACCGCCGTGCTGCCGGCGGACACACTTGTCCCCCGGAGCCTTGGCAGGGCGTGCACGGTGACGACATCGCCAGCGTGCGTGCCGACCCGGGCGCCCTCGCACAGCAAGGCGCCCGCGCCTATGCCGGAGAACGGCAGCGTGGCAGCCTGGAACGGCTTGTTGTTGATCAGCATGACGGGCACCCCCTCTCGGGCGTCGTGAGTCAGCGTGCGGACATGCGAGAAGCCTACGTAGCGCCGCTCTGCTCGAGCAACCCTTTTTCTGACCTGCGACTTCTTTGTTATGTCCGAGGTCGCTGGCGTCGCAACAGGCCCTCCTGGACCACCGACACCACGAGTTCACCGTCCTGCGTGTACACCTCGCCGCGGGCTAGGCCGCGCGAGTCGCTCGCACTCGGGGAGTCCTGCGCGTACAGCAGCCACCGGTCAGCGCGGAACGGCCGGTGGAACCACATGGCGTGGTCGAGGCTGGCACCGGTGATCCCGTCGGCCCATGACAGGCCGTGTGCCCTCAGCACCGTGTCCAGCAGCGTCAGGTCTGATGCGTAGGTCATGAGGCACACATGCAGCAGCGGGTCGTCGGGCAGCTCGCCATCGGCCTTCAGCCACACCAGGTTGCCGGCGAATTCGCCCTCGTCCGGCCGTGCCTCGAACGGCAGGGAACCGACGTAGCGGATGTCGATCGGGCTGTCTCGCGCGTACTCCTCTGCTGCGGCTCCGAACAGGCGCCGGAGCCGTACCGACGCCGGCTCGATCTCATCAGGACCGGGCACCGCCGGCATCGGCATGAAGTGCTCGAGGCTGCCAGGCTCGCGCAGATGAAACGAAGCGGACAACGTGAAGATCGTCTCGCCATGCTGGACGACGGTGACGCGCCGGGTCGTGAAGGACCGGCCATCTCGCACGCGCTCCACCAAGTACACAAGCGGAACGGCGGGGTCACCGGGCCGGATGAAGTACGCGTGCAATGAGTGCACGGGCCGGTCGGCGGGGACGGTCCGGCCGGCCGCGACCAGCGCCTGCCCGGCGACCTGACCGCCGAACACGCGCTGTCGCCGTTCGCCCTCGGGACTGCGCCCGCGGAAGATATTCAGCTCGACCTGCTCAAGGTCGAGCAGGTCGACCACCGCATCCAGGGCCTTACTCACCGGCTGTTCCGTCCGCCCGGTTCGGCTCGTCGGGCGGACCAGTCGATCCGGCCTCGGCGCATAGTTCAAGCACGGCCGCACCGTATCGGTCCAGCTTGACGGCACCGACACCGGGGACGCCAGCAAGCTCGGCGAGTTCGCCTGGCCGTCGGGCAGCGATTGCCTGCAGCGTGGCGTCGGAGAACACCACATACGCCGGCACGCCCTGTTCCTTTGCGGTTGCCAGCCGCCACGTCCGCAACCGCGCGAACAACGGATCGTCAGCGGCATCTGCCGCGCCCTGGCTCGCGCCGCGGCCGCCGCGCCCGCCGCGCCCGTCGCGCCCGGTACCTGATCGGCCCGCCCCTGGCCGGTCCGAAGATCGCGTCCCGCGGCCGGGCAGCAGCCCGTCAAGGAATCGTGACGGCTTCCTCGACCGGCGGGCTCCGGGCGTCCTCGCGAGCGCCCAGGACAAGAACAGCCGCTCCCTGGCCCTGGTTACGCCCACGTAGAGCAGCCTGCGCTCTTCCTCAATCGCCTCATCAGACTGGGCGTAGATGATCGGCACGGTGCCGTCGGTCAGTCCGGCCAGGAACACGGCGTCCCATTCCAGGCCCTTCGCCGCATGCAGCGACGCCAGCGTGACCCCGGCTGCGGCCGGCGCGTGCCCGAGAGTGCTGCGTATCGCCAGTTCGCTCGCCAGGTCGGCCAGCGTGGCCTGCGGGGCGCCGGCGAAGAAGTCCTCGGCCAGGTGCGCGAGAGCCTCAAGCGACTCCCAGCGCTCGCGCGCCGTCCCCCGACCACCGGGTGGTTGCGGCGAGAGGCCGATGCCGGCGAGGATCGGCCGGACCTGTGCGGCGGGCGCTTCGGCTGCCGTAGCGGAACGGGCCGCGCCCCCTATCAGCGCCACCGCCTGCTTAACCTCGGCCCGGTCGAAGAAGCGCTCGGCGCCGCGAAGCTGGAACGGCACACCCGCCTCGGCCAGTGCCTGCTCAAGGCCCTGCGTCTGCGCGTTCGTGCGGACCAGCACGGCAATCTGGCTCGCGGGTACCCCGGCAGCGATGAGTGCTGCAGCCTGCCCGGCTACCGCGGCGGCCTCGGCCGGCTCGTCCGGGTACTCGGTCAGCTGCGGCGGCGGCCCGGCCGGGCGTTGCGCCACCAGGGGCGCGGCCGGGGCCGAGAGCCGCGACGGGGTGGCCGAGAGCTTGTTGGCGAGCGTCACCACCTGAGGCGACGACCGGTAGTTGCGCACGAGCCTGATGACCGGTGCCGTCGGAAACTCCGAAGGGAAGCGGAGGAGGTACTCCGGCGTCGCGCCGGTGAACGAGTAAATGGTCTGCCGCGGGTCACCAACCACGCACAGGTCGTCGCGGCCGCCGAGCCACATGTCAAGCAGCAGCTTCTGCAGCGGGTTGACGTCCTGGTACTCGTCGACCGCGAAGATGGCGTACCGATCGTGCACTGACCGAGCCGCGGCACCGTGCTCCGACAAGATCGCGGCCGTCAGCTCCAGCACTGACTCGAAGTCCACCAGGTTGCGCTCGGTCCTTATAGCTTCGTAGGCGCCGTACAGACGGCCCAGGAGCGCGGGTTCGGTCGGCCCGGACCGGCCCGCCTTCACGCTCGCGGCCTCGTATTCTTCCGGCCGCAGCTGCGTAACCTTGGCCCACTCAATCTCAGCGGCCGCATCGCGCAGCTCGGTCAGGCCAGCCCGCATGCGAACCCGGCGGGCCGCCTCGGCGACCAGGCCGATCTTGGAATCGATTACTTGCGGCGCGGGCCCGCCGACGGTCGTCGGCCAGAAGTGCGTTAGCTGGCGCAACGCCGCCGAGTGGAAGGTACGTGCCTGCACCTGCTCCAGGCCGGTGCCTGGGACCAGGCCGCCGAGTTGCCTGAGTCGGCCGCGCAGTTCGCCTGCGGCCCGCGTGGTGAACGTCACCGCCAGCACCCGACCGGGATTGATCACGCCAGTGGCGGCCAGGTAGGCGATCCTGTGCGCGACCGCGCGCGTCTTGCCGGTCCCGGCTCCGGCGAGGACGCAGACTGGCCCGCGCCCGGCCAGCGCCACCTCGCGCTGCTCGGGATCGAGTGTGGCCAAGATCGCATCGGAGCCGTTATCAGCCGACCGCGCCGCCGGTTCGTGATGCTGACTCTCCGCCGCGCGCACTTGACTAGTTCGCCGCCTTCCGCTGCTTTCTCCATGCCCCGGTCGCCATACTTGCGCATGCCAGTGACGCCTGGGGGCAAGGCCAAGATGGACGGCCAGGCAGGTGCCCGCGCCGGGGTCAGAATCAGCCGTCAACGTCGGACATGCCGGGCGATAGTGCCCATCCCACCGCGCCCTGCCGGCAAGAACTGGCCGCCAGCCCAGATCTGCGCCAGGGAAGTGCGCGTCTGTCGCCAACGTTAGTTAGATTGGATGCAGGCGCCAGGCGGATGACAGGACGCCGGGCCGGTAGGGAGACTTAAGTGGCGCAGCCGCTGACCATGTACACCACCACGTGGTGCGCTTTCTGCCGCAGGCTCAAGAGCCAGCTGGCGCTGGAAGGCATTGAGATCACCGAGATCAACATCGAGGAAGACCCGAGCGC
>JASHUG010000501.1 GCA_030040155.1 Streptosporangiaceae bacterium
GTTGATGTTGCCGAACTTGTCGATCTGGGCGGCACTGAGGAAGCCGACATCGATGCGGCCCGGCTGCAGCCAGTAGTTGAAGATCTCCGGCACGCTGACCACCGCGTCGGCGGTCTCAGCCAGGATCCCGTCGCCGATCGATAGCGGCAGCACCGCGGGCTTGGCCCCGATCGTGCCGGACTCGTAAATCAGCACCAAGTTCGGCGCATGTGTTGTCCGCGCCAGGTTTGCCGCCTCGCTTGGCAGCCCGATGCCGACGAAGCAGGTCATCCGGTCACGGAGCGATCGCGCTGCCGTCACCGTCATCATCTCGTCAGGCGTGTACGTCAGCATGAGACCGGGTTCCTGGTCAGCGCGGGAGCGGGCGCGCCGTAGACATGCTCGTCGAGCCACGCCGCGAATCTCTGCCGGTCGCGGCTGATCTCATCCCAGGCCATGTAGAAGTCGTTGTCCCTGGCTGAGTAGCCAAGTGCGTAGGAAGGATGCGCCCCGCCAGGCGCGGCCGCCACGTACCCGATGCTCCAGGACGGCAGCACTACGGCTCCCGGCCGCGGCTCCAGCACGTCGACTATCTCCTCGACGGTCACCACCGACCGGGCGGAGGCCAGCACGGCTTCCTTCTGAACGCCGGTGATCCCCCAGTACTGCACGTTGCCGCGTTCATCGGCCTGCTGCGCATGGATGACCGCCACGTCCGGGTTAAGGGCGCTGACCGCGGTCAGCACCTCGCCCGTGAACGGGCACGTGATCTCCGCAATGCCAGCGGTCTGCGCGGCCAGGCTCGTCCCGCGATAGCCGCGCAGCACCGCGAACGGAAGGCCGGAGGCGCCGGCCTGGTAGCGATTGGCCATCCCCGCATGGCTGTGCTCTTCAAGCAGCAGCGGGCCAGGCCAGGAGTGCTCCACCGCATCCCTGAACCGGTGCAGCGAACCGACCCCGGGGTTTCCCGCCCACGAAAAGACCAGCTTTCGCGCGCAGCCAGCCCCGATCATCTGGTCGTACACGATGTCCGGGGTCATTCGCACGAGCGTGAGGTCGCGCCGACGCTGGCGGATCACCTCATGGCCGGCCGCGTGCGGGATCAGGTGCGTGAAGCCCTCCATCGCGACCGTGTCCCCGTCATGCACGGTGGCGGCGATCGCTTCGGCCAACGACACGATCTCAGCCACCCGGACCGATCCTCCTTGCCGCGGTTTTACCGCAACAATACCGATACAGTCGCTGAGTGAACAGCTGTGCGTACTACGCAACGTTAAGGAAAGTTACCGGATCCGCATCGACCTGGCCGTTGACGTCAGGCGCGCGCCTGAGCCTTCAGGTCGGCCTCGATGCGCGCGGCGGTCTCGAGCAGCGCCGGCAGCAGGTCGCTGCGCATCGTGGCCAGGCTGACCCTGCTGGCGTGCGCGGACAGGTTGATCGCCGCGGTCACCGAGCCGCCGGGCCCGCGGATCGGGGCCGCCACCGCCCGCAGTCCCTCTTCGAGTTCCTGGTCCACAATCGCGTATCCCTGCCTGGCTACCTCGGCGAGCACTTCCCTGAGCCGCTCGGGATCCGTGACCGTGCGCGCGGTGATCGGTTCGAGGTCAGCCTCGGCGAGATAACGGTCAAGCTCGTCCGGGCTGAGACCGGCCAGCAGCACGCGGCCCATCGACGTCGCGTAGGCGGGGAACCTCGTCCCGACGGAGATCGCGACCGTCATGATTCGCTTGGTCGGGACCCTCGCCACGTACACCACATAGTTGCCGTCGAGCACCGAGATCGAGGACGACTCGCGCACCATCGCGACAAGTTCCTCCAGGTGCGGTGACGCTATCTCCGGCAGCGCCAGCCCCGACAGGTAGGCGTAACCGAGTTCAAGCACCCGCGGGCGCAGCGAGAACTCCCGCCCGTCACTGCGCACGTATCCGAGCTTGACCAGCGTCAGCAGGAACCGGCGAGTCGCGGCCCTGGTCAGCCCCGTCGCCCTGGCGACCTCACTGAGGCTAAGCCGCTCACGGTCGGGTCCGAACGCCCGGATAACCGCCAGGCCGCGATCCAGGGACTGGACGAAATCACTGTTCCTGACCTGGCCGCCGTCGGCGGCAGATCCCGTCGCGGCGTCAGCCGGAGTGTTCGCACTGCGCGCAGAACTTGCCATCGCAACGCATGCTAACGCTCGCCACGCATTACCACCCTGCGGAGCGACCGACTTAACGGGCTTGCGCGCCCGCTCCAGGCCGCCCGCCCACTAAGACTGACCTATGGTGAAGCCGTGGACGAACTAGTCGACTCCCGCGCGTACAGGTCAGACGGCCGGGCGCTGCGCGAGCGCCTGGCCAGCGACGGCTACGTGTTCGTGCGCGGGCTACTGCCAGCCGCAGACGTCCGGGCGGCCTACGCGGGCGTCACCGCGGAACTGCGCCGCGGCGGCTGGATAGACGGCCACGACCTACCCCTGCCATCTCCCGGTGCGGTCAACTTCCGCGAGGCGCTGGCCAACCCGGACTTCCGGCGCGCTCTCGTCAACGCTGACTTCAACCGCCTCACTTACCTCGGACCGCTGCGCGCACTGGTCGCCGAGATCCTGGGACCCTCCTCGTTCCCATATCCGGCGAAGGTTCTGCGGGCCGTGTATCCAGAACGTCGGCCCACGCTGACGCGCGGCCGTTATGTCCATCAGGACTATGCCGGCACCGGGGTGCAGGACATGGTGACGAGCTGGCTCCCGCTGATGGATATCCCCAAACCCGTCGGCGGGCTCGCCGTGCAGCCTCGCAGCCATCTCGGCCCGCCCCTGCGGCCCCGCCTGCTTGACCCTCGGGAGCGCGGCTGGGCGAGCGCGGATTACCGGCCGGGCGACGTGCTCATCTTCCACTGCCTCACCGCCCACGCGGCGCTGCCCAACCGGAGCTCCGCGCTGCGCGTCTCGGGCGACTTCCGCTGGCAGCGCGCCGACCAGCCGGCCCCGGAGCAGATGGTGCTCGGTCCCGCGGGCCGGTCGGTGGAGCTGTTCAGCCGGTTGTTCGCGCGCGAGCCCTGGTGGCAGCCCGTGCCGCCCGGGCTCAAGCTACTCCCGCGCGGGTACGTGGCACTCCCGCCGACGGCGTCGTCCTTCTTCACCGTCCACCCAGGCTGGCAGCGCTGGCGGCCTGCGCCCGGTCAGGTGCACTGACCGCGCCGGTCGCCGTGGCGCGACAGGCTGGCCCTAGTCAAGGTCAAACGCTGCCATGATCGCTGTGGTCAGCGCCGCCTCCTGCGTCGGCAAGAGGTACCCGATCTGCCGACCTAGCGCGGCCTTAGGCACCGTGACGATGTTGTCGCAGCTCACCACGCACTCTGCTTCGAGGCCGTTCTGCCGGCCGACTGGCACCTCGGTCGACAGGCCGCGAACTGTCCTCGTAACCGGGGCGACTGTCACGCTGGTCGTGTATGGCCAGACCAGCTCTCGGGTCAGCACGAGAACAGGACGCGTCTTATCAAGCGCGGCGACATGGATCGGCCGCATCAGCTGAGACCGCCAGGGATCAGAGCTGCGTACTCGGCTAGGCCTGCTAGCTCCGGGTCGGGACCGGCGTCAGCCAGGATGGCCGCGTCCTGCTCCGCAGTGCGGCGGCGGATCTCCCTGGCCAGCGCGCGCTCAAGAACTGACGCCCGGCTGGGCGCCTCCCCGGCGGCGACCAGACGATCAACGAACTCCACCATCTCATCTGGCAGTCTCACCGCGATCTGGATCGTCATACCAGCATGATACCAAGTTGGTATTCAATTTGGTATGAACCATAGCGCTACTCCATCGCCACGCGCAGGTCCTCGATCAGGTCATCGCAGGTCTCGATGCCAACCGACAGGCGGACCAGGTCGGCGGGAACCTCGAGCGGCGAGCCCGCTGCCGACGCGTGCGTCATCCGGGCGGGATGCTCAATCAGCGACTCGACCCCGCCCAGCGACTCGCCCAGTGTGAACAGCCGCGTCCGCCCGCAGATCGCCAGCGCCTCCTCGGGGCCGCCCCTGGCCCGGAACGACACCATCCCGCCGAAACCGCGCATCTGCTTGGCGGCAATCTCGTGCCCCTGGTGATTCTGCAGCCCCGGGTAATAAACCTCGCTAACGGCCGGGTGGCTCGCCAGCATCTCGGCGATGCGCTGCGCGTTCTGGCAGTGGCGGTCCATCCGGACGCCCAGTGTCTTCGCGCCGCGCAGCGTCAGCCACGCATCGAACGGGCCGGGAACCCCGCCGGTGGCGTTCTGCAGGAAGGCGAGCCTCCCGGCCAGGTCGGGATCGGTCAGCACGACCGCGCCGCCGACCACATCCGAGTGCCCGCCGATGTACTTCGTGGTGGAGTGCACAACCGCGTCCGCGCCGAGCGCCAGCGGCTGCTGCAGGTACGGCGAGGCGAACGTGTTGTCCACCACGAGCAGTGACCCCGCGGCGTGCGCGACCTGCGCCAGCGCGGCAATGTCCGCGATGCCGAGCAGAGGGTTGGTCGGCGTCTCGACCCACACAAGGCGCGCCCGCTGCTCCGCCAGCGCCGCCCGAACCGCCACCGGATCGGACATATCTACCGGGCGGTAGCTTACGTCCCAGCCGGTCAGCACCTTGTCGAAGAGGCGGAAGGTGCCGCCGTAGGCGTCCTGCGGGATCAGCACGTGGTCACCGGGCTCGCACAGCACGCGGACAAGGCAGTCGGATGCTGCCATCCCCGACGCGAACGCCAGACACCGCGCTCCGCCCTCCAGCGCGAGCAGGCACTCCTCGAGCGCGTTCCTAGTCGGGTTCGCGGTCCGCGAGTACTCATAACCCTCGATCCACCGCGCCGCGTCGCCGAGTTCCTTGCCGCGCAGGCCCCCGACGCCGTCCTGCTTGTACGTGGAGGCCTGATAGATCGGCGGGACCACGGCGCCGGTGACCGGGTCAGGGTCCTGGCCGGCGTGGATCGCGAGCGTCTCGAATCCGTCCTGGTGCATGGTCGCGCCCCTTTGCGCACGGCTGCTCGTGTCTCAAGTTCCTCGTGAGGCGGTTAATTCTAGTGGGAACGAGGTCGGGCGCCCTGTGCTGCCGGCCGCTTATCCGGGCTGGCTCGACAGGAATGCGAGGACGTCCTGCCGGGTGATCAGGCCCGCTGGCTTGCCGTCGACCAGGACAACTGCCGCGCCGGCCCGCTCCAGCGCGGCGACCGCGATGCTGACCGGCTCCCCGGAACCGACCAGCGGGAGCGGCGGCGACATCAGGTCCGCCACCTCGTCGTCGGGCGCGGCCCGGCCGGCAACGAGGGCGTCGAGCAGATCGTGCTCGACGATCGAGCCGATCACCTCGGCCGCCATCACGGGCGGCTCGGCCGACAGCACCGGCAGCTGCGAGACATCGAACTCGCGCAGGGCCGAAATCACCGTGCGGACCGTGTCGCGCGGGTGGGCGTGCACGAACGGCGGCAGCGCGCCGACCTTAGCCTCCAGCACCTCGCCGACCCTGGGCTCGGCCGTCTCGGAGGTCAGGAAGCCGTAGTCGGCCATCCACTCGTCGTTGAAGATCTTGGAAAGGTAACCGCGGCCGCCGTCGGGCAGCAGTACCACGATGACGTCATCGGGATTGGCATTCCTGGCCACGCCCAGGGCGGCGACCACGGCCATGCCGCAGGAACCGCCGGTCAGCAGGGCCTCCTCCCTGGCCAGCCGCCGGGTCATCAGGAACGATTCTGCGTCGCTCACCGCGATGATCTCGTCGCAGATGCTCTTGTCGTAGGTGTCGGGCCAGATGTCCTCGCCCACCCCCTCGACCAGGTATGGGCGCCCGGTACCGCCCGAGTACACCGATCCCTCCGGATCGGCCCCGATGACCTGGACGCGCCCGCCCGAGACTTCCTTCAGGTATCTGCCCGTCCCCGAAATCGTGCCCCCGGTGCCGATGCCCGCGACGAAGTGCGTGACCCGGCCCTCGGTCTGCTCCCAGATCTCCGGGCCAGTGGAGTAGTAGTGCGACGCTGGGTTCTCCATGTTGGCGTACTGATTGGGCTTCCATCCTCCCGGCGTCGTCTTGGCCAGACGATCCGAAACCGAATAGTACGAATCCGGATGGTCGGGAGAGACGGTGGTCGGGCACACGACCACCTCGGCTCCGTAGGCCCGCAGCACCGCGATCTTGTCCTGGGCCACCTTGTCCGGGCAGACGAACAGGCACTTGTAGCCCTTCTCCTGGGCAACGATCGCCAGCCCGATCCCGGTGTTGCCGGACGTGGGCTCGACGATGGTCCCGCCCGGCTGCAACTCGCCCGAGCGCTCTGCCGCCTCGACCATCCGCAGCGCAATCCGGTCCTTGACCGAGCCGCCGGGATTGAAGTACTCGACCTTGGCCAGCACGGCCGGGCCCGGCCCGTCGAGGTAGAGCGGCCTGGTGACCTTGCGGAGCCGGACAAGCGGTGTATTCCCGAATAGCTCGATCAGTGACTCGTGAACTTGCATCGTCGCCGCCTCAAATGCCGGGCCGATCTCTACCGGGCGGTCAACTTGCGTGTCGCTGGTTTCGCGGGTGTCGCCGCCCGCATGCCGCCCCTGCCTAGGCCACCGACGCTATCCGACGGCGGCGGGCGGCGGTGCCAGTCCCATCCGAAGGTACTCTGGCACGCCTTGTCCTACCTGGGCACGCCCTTCTATAGGCAAAGGGCGTGCCAAGCGGGCTGGGCCCGCCAGACACCTTACATATGCTTGTTCGGAACATCGCGCCGCGACGGGCGACCTGCCAGCGCTAACTCTACGAGATCAGAGTGAGCAACTCTTCCACCACAACCGCGAGCCAGTCTGCGCACACCGACCCCGCCGCGACACCATCCGCCGGTGGGTTGCTTGGCTGGGCGGTCGTCGCCCCGATTACGGCTGCCCTCGCCATCTTCGTCGCGGCCGGGCTGCTGCGCGCCAGCTGGATGCCGCCGCCGCTGCCAATGCCATCGGTAGGCCCGCCGTGGCAGCTGAGCGTTCATGTCCCGTTCCATGACGCGATCTGGCCGCTGTGGGTTGCCGGGGCCCTCGGCACCTACGGTGTAGTAGCCGGGCTGATCGCGGCCCGCCGCCACCAGCGCATTCCGCTGCGGACGTTGCTCATCCTGGCTGGCCTGGCCATCGTCGCGCTTACTCTCGTGCCGCCGATCGGCACGACCGACCCGCTCGATTACGCGGTCTACGGGCACATCGTGATGCTCGGGCGCGACCCGTACACGATGACCCCGCAGCAGTTTTTCCTGCTGACGCACACCGCGGGGATCCCGCCTGACTGGCAGACCACGATCAGCGTCTACGGGCCGCTCGCCACGGGCGAGCAGTACCTGGCTGCCAAGCTGGGCGGCGCCTCGCTGGCCCGCGACGCCTTCTGGCTGAAGCTGGGCAACCTGATCGCGTTCGCCGCCATCGCGTATGCCGCCGACCGCATGTTCCGCGGCGACCGAGCCGCCAGGACGCGGGTTCACCTGCTGTGGACCGCGAATCCGCTGATCATCTGGAGCGCGATCGCGGGCGGTCATCTCGACGTCTTGGCGGCCGCGCTGGGAGTGGCCGGACTGCTCATCCTGGACCGGCATGGCCTGCAGCGGCCACTGGCAGCTGCCGTCTTGTCCGGCGTCTGCATTGGCGCGGCGGTCGACATCAAGGCCGATTTCGCAGTGTTCGGCCTGGCCCTGATCTGGTCGTTGTGGCGTCGGCCCCGCTATCTCGCGGCCGCCGCAGCCGGAGCGGCGGCCGTGCTGCTGCCCTCGTACGGCCTGGCCGGCCGGTCTGCAATCGAGGCCCTCACCAACAGGGCAAGTACCGGCTTGGGCTGGGGCTTCTATCGGCTCCTCTTCTACTACCTGCACCTCCCGCTGCACTTTGTGGTGCCGACCGCGAGCGTGCTCCTTGTACCGGTTGCCTGGCTGGCGCTGCGGCGGCTGCCCAAGGGATTCGAGAACAGGCCGGCGGTCAGGGCCGCGCTGGCTCTGAGTCTGGCGTGGCTGCTTGTGTGGCCACATCAGTACTCGTGGTACAGCATCATGTTCCTCTGCGTCCTCATACTGTTCCCCGCCTCTCGGCTCGACTGGCTCGCGCTAGCGTGGCTCAGCGCGCAGACCATCGCCGACATGCCGGGACTCGGCTTCGGGCAGAACAAGTTGCTCGGCCGCGCGCTGGCCGACATCGAGGGGTGGCTCGTCACCAGGGTCGACCCGATAGTGATGTTCCTCGCCCTGGCTCTGCTCATCATCTGGTGCCGGAACGGGCGGTGGAAAGTCGCCGGGGCGATCGAGCCCGTGGTTCCGGCCGGCCGCCGGCCCTGGCTGTCCCCCCGTCGGGCGAGGTTGGCCACCCGAGCTGTGGCCAGCCGATTGACGGGCCGATTGGCCAGGCAGGCCGTGGCCAGCCGATTGACCAGCCGAGCCGCCGCCAGCCGGCTGGCGGGCCGACTGGCGTCCGCAGCCCTGGCCGGCGGAATGACGACCCGAGTCGTCGCCAGCGGACTGGCCAGCCGAACGGGCGCGAGCCGAGCGGGCGCGAGCCGAGGCGCTGCCCACCGAGCCGCCGCCAGCGCATCGACCAGCAAAGCCGTGGCCAGCCGGGGCTCGGTCCACCGACGCTCGGCCCACCGACGCTCGGCCAACCGATTGACCAGGCGAGCTTTGGCCGGCCGGCTGGCCAGCAAGCCGACTCCGGCTAGTCCCGCCCGGCCGAGCAGGCCGACCGCGGGCAGCCTGGCCGGACAAGCCCACCCCGGTCAGCCCGGGCCCGAGCAGGCCGACGGCGGCTAGCCTGGCCGGGCAAGCCCACCCCGGATAGCCTGACCTGGGGTATCCACCCCCAGCCCCGCCGGGAAAGGCACCCGCCGAGCCCGCTACCCGGCCCAGCCCGCCAGGAAGCCACCTGGGCAGCCCGCCAACTCCGCCCAGCCGGCCAGGAGAGCCACCCCGGCCAGCCCGCCACCTCGCCCAGCCCGGCAGGCTTCCCGGAAGTAATATCTCGCGGTTACTGTTGAGTAGTTAACTACTAGATTCTGCAGGGAGCCGACATGCCAGAGGCAGTCGTCGTAGCGACCGCCCGCTCACCGATTGGACGGGCATTCAAGGGTTCACTCACCACCATCCGGCCTGACGACCTCGTGGTGCAGATGGTCTCGGCGGCGCTGGCCAAGGTTCCTCAGCTGGACCCGGCCGACATCGAGGATCTCATCCTCGGCTGCGGCCTGCCCGGCGGCGAGCAGGGCTTCAACATGGCCAGGGTGGTCGCGGTGATGCTCGGCTACGACTGGGTGCCGGGAACCACGATCACCCGGTACTGCTCCTCATCCCTGCAGAGCACTCGGATGGCGTTCCACGCGATCAAGGCCGGCGAGGGAGACGTGTTCATCTCCGCTGGTGTCGAGTGCGTGAGCCGGTTCGGCAACGGCAGCAGCGATAGCTGGCCGGACACCAGGAACCCCGTGTTCGACGAGGCCAAGTCGCGGGAAGAGGAGATGGCCAAGGGCGGGTACGCCTGGCACGACCCGCGCGAGGACGGCAAGATTCCCGGCGTCTACATTGCCATGGGCCAGACCGCCGAGAACGTCGCTCAGTTGCGCGGCATCAGCCGCCTGGAGCAGGACGAGTTCGGCGTACGGTCACAGAACCTGGCCGAGAAGGCGCTGGCGAACGGCTTCTGGGAGCGTGACATCACGCCGGCCACCATGCCCGACGGCACGGTAGTGTCGGCCGACGACGGCCCGCGTCCAGGTACCACGCTGGAGAAGGTCTCCCAGCTCCAGCCCGTGTTCCGCCCCGACGGCACGGTGACCGCCGGGAACTGCTGCCCGCTCAACGACGGGGCGGCGGCCGTGGTCGTCATGAGCGACCGGAAGGCCGCCGAGCTTGGGCTAGACCCCCTCGCGCGGATCGTCTCCACGGGCGTGACCGCTCTCTCCCCGGAAATCATGGGCCTCGGCCCGGTCGAGGCATCCAGGCAGGCCCTGGCCAGGGCTGGGATGACGATCGATGACGTCGACCTCGTCGAGATCAATGAGGCCTTCGCGGCGCAGGTGATCCCGTCCTACCGAGACCTGGGGATCGACATCGACAAGCTCAACGTCAACGGCGGCGCCATCGCCGTCGGCCACCCGTTCGGCATGACTGGAGCGCGAATCACCTCCACGCTGCTCAACAGCCTGCAGTTCCACGACAAGACCATCGGCCTGGAGACGATGTGCGTCGGCGGTGGCCAGGGCATGGCAATGATCTTCGAGCGACTCGGCTGACGGGCGTAGACGGCTGGCTTGTCCCGGCGCTCCACCGCCGGAACGGCTAGCCCGAGGCACAGGCGGGGCTCCGGGAGGCGCAGTGAGCGAGTGGCCGGCGAACTGGGCGGACCTCATCCGCGGAGTCGGCTGCGGGATGTGCACCGGAGGGCGGCCGGAGTCAGATCAATTCGGCGTACGAGTCTTTACCGGCCGCTGGGGCGATGCGTACCTGCAGCGGGCCGACGTTCAGCGCGGTTACACCATCGTCATCTGGCGGGGCAGGCACGTCACGGAGCCGACCGAACTTGACCAGGCCGAGGCGGCTGGCTACTGGTCAGAAGTGCATCTGGTCGCCGGCGCACTGATATCCCACTATCAGCCGCTGAAGATGAACTACGAGACGCTCGGCAATTCACTGCCGCATCTGCACACGCATCTCCTCCCGCGGTATCAGGCCGATCCGCGACCGGGCCGGCCATTCCCGCTACCCGATCCCGCCACGGTCGGACTGATACCCGAAGGTCAGCTGCTGGCCGAGGCCGCCGCCATCCGGTCGCGAATCGGGCACTCCGTCGCGTGAAGCGTGACACTCGATTCACCCGGTCCACATTGTCTAGATGGACAGAAACCCCGCCAGATCATCACTACCGTTTCCGTAACTGGCTGCCGGCACAAGCTGGCGGCCCTTGGGGAAATGGGAAATCATGAGTCGTTTTCGCTCACGCATGCGCCAGTCGCCCGCGATCATCATCTCGCTGATCGCACTGACCTTCTCCCTCGGCGGTGGCGTAGGTTACGCCGCCAGCGCGACGTCTAGTCATGCCGCGTCCACGAAGATCACTTGGCACAAGCTAGGGCTCATCAACAAGTGGCACGAGGTGTTCGTGACCAACGGTGCGCCGTCGTACGCGATTAGCAACGGCATTGTGTACCTGTACGGCGCGATGCAGGGCGGCACAACCGGTGAGTTCGCGGTCCTGCCAAGGGCAGCGCGGCCGAAGAACACGCTCTTCATCCCCGTCTACAACGACGATAACTCCGGCGGCAGTGCGTGGCTCGACGTCACCCCCACCGGCAAGATGTACATCAACGGGCCAGACGACACCATCCTGTCGTCGCTCGCTGGCGTTTCCTTCCCGGCTGGAGCCTGACTCGCCAAGGCGGCCGCCGGTGCTGGACTGGTGCGGGCGGCCGCCCTAGCCGGGTCGTCCGGCGCCTGCTGACGCCGGACGACCCGGCGGCTGCAGAGAATGGCGGGATCTTTCGTGATCATGAAACCAGCTGAGAGAATGTCGGTAATAGGTGGTAAGCGAAGCCGGGGGCCGTCAGTCGGTGACAACCGGGTATGCCTGATTCGTGGCCGATCCCTAAACGGGGCATTACGGAAGGCTGACAATCAGGTCTTGTCATGCGGCCGGACTGTAGTGCAGTCTCGACTCCAAGGACTCACCCTGACCCTGGAGGTGCATCTTGTCCCTGGCCCACTCTCCGGAGATGCATAGGAACCTGATCGCACGCATCCCGTCCGTTACCGGACTTCAACTCCGAGAGTGGTTCAGCCGACTTGAATCGGGTCCTGCGCTCCTGCGCTGTAGTGAACGCGCTAACTGGCTATCGGATGAGCACGGACTCTCGCACGGTTATGCCAGCGCGATCGTGCGCGAGTATGAGCTTCAGCGCCGCAGTCGACTCTGACGGCTCTTAAGCTGCTGGGGTGGACATAGGTCACGCCGCCGGCTTCCTGTCTAAGAACCCGCGGGCTGTGCTTGCCACAACCCGCAAAGACGGCCGCCCGCAAATGTCGCCGGTCGTCGCTGCCGTAGATGACGTCGGCCGCGTGCTGATCAGCACCCGCGAGACAGCGATCAAGGCCAAGAACCTCGCCAGGGACCCGCGCGCGTCGTTGTGCGTGCTGAACGACCGCTTCTTCGGTGAGTGGGTCCAGATAGAGGGCACAGCCGAGCTGATTCACCTTCCGGAGGCGATGCCCCTTCTCGAGGACTACTACCGGCGGATCTCCGGTGAGCACCCGGACTGGGCCGATTACCGGGCGGCCATGCAGCGCGACCGGCGGCTAATCGTCAGAGTCACGATAGAGCGAGCCGGACCGGACGTCAGCGGCTGACGCCTGAGACCGTGGCATCACCGGGACGGCGCCGTGGCTGCGGTCGCGGCCAAAGTCGGCCATCGCCTAAGCGGGGAGTGCTCCGCTGGCAGGGCGAGCGCGCGGTGCTTAATGCCTGGCTGCTCGAATATTGCGTCGAGAATTCGCACTAAAGAGGACGTTCAGGCATTCCTCGGCACCGAAAATACGCGCGCAGACTCGCCGAAACGGCCAACGCTCCGGCAACCGAACTTATCTTGACTGAACGATTACAGGCCAGTCAAGGCTTGAATGACTGATCAGTCCCCGTCACGGCCCGGCAGGAGCATAACAGCACGTCAGCGGCCCGTCAGTACCCCCGGTCGGGGTCGAACCGACACTGGGGACCCTTTTAGGGGGCCGGCCTCTTCCTTTGGGCTACGGGGGCATTGCGATGATACCCCGCGACCATCTAGTCACTCCATGTAAGCCAATTAATGCTCACCGATTCAAGTCCAATGTCGCGTATCTAATCCATGCGAAGCCCCACCGCTGACACTAAGAGTGACCATTAGGCCATTCCTATTACAGTCAGTAGCGGGTTTAATTCCCAGAGCGGGCGGCGGTTCGGCGCGGCGACTGCCCGACGCCCGCAAGCTCCCCGGCCCGGCCGAACACGGCGTCGAGCATGCCGTCGGTAACTTTGCCCGTGAACGTGTTCTGCTGGCTCGGGTGGTAGCACCCGAGGACGGTCAGCTGCCAGTCGCCGGGCAGCACTGCCTCGGCACCGTGTCCGAAGACCGGCCGTGGTCTGGGCACGGCCATGCCGACGGCAGCGAGTTGCGGCCAGATCACCTGCCAGGCGAAGTGCCCGAGGCAGACGATCACGCGCAGTTCCGGCCGCAGTTCCGCGAGCTCTGCGGCAAGCCAGGACGCGCAAGTATCGCGCTCGGCCACGGTCGGCTTGTTCTCCGGCGGCGCACAGTGCACGGCTGCGGTCATCCGCGTCGAGATCAGGCGCTGCCCGTCTCCCGCCTTTATCGAGGTCGGCTGCGAGGCCAGTCCGCATCGCCACAGCGAGGCGAACAGAACGTCGCCGCTCCGGTCGCCGGTGAAGATGCGGCCAGTCCGGTTGCCGCCGTGCGCGGCCGGCGCAAGGCCGAGGATCAGCAAGCGCGGCTGGTCGGCACCCCAGCTCGGTACCGGACGACCCCAGTAAGTCTCAGACTGGAACGATCTCCGCTTCTGCGCAGCAACCTGCTCGCGCCACTGCACAAGCCGCGGGCAGGCACGGCAGACCGACTCCAGCGCCGCTAGGTCCTTGATCGACCTCGCGCCGGCGGCAAGTTCCCGTACTGAGGCCGCGTTGTCAGCAA
>JASHUG010000074.1 GCA_030040155.1 Streptosporangiaceae bacterium
GTGGCGTCATAGCCCTGCTCGCGGAACAGGCGCAGGGCGCAGGCCTGGATCGTGGCGCGGGTCCTGGCCTTCTTCCGTTCCCGCAGTCCCGGCCTGCCCGGGCTGGTGCTTGAGTCGGTCACTGTGGTCCTCCGGGGCAAGAATGCCAGGGTCAGGAGGGCACCGGCGACGGCGATCCCCGCGGAAGCCAGAAGTGCGGCGTCCATGCCCGCGGCGAACGCGGCGCGGGCGACGTGCGCGAGGGAGGCTGATCCGAGCCTGCTGGCGGCGGCCAGACCGTCGTAAACGCTCTGCCGGGCCGCTGCGGCGGCAGCGGCAGGAACCCCGCGCAGATCGAGGCGGGCCTGGTAGCGGGCGGCAAGGATGCTGCCCGTGATGGCGGTGCCGAGGGGGCCTGCGGTCTTCTGGAACGCCTGGACCACCGCCGAGCCGGTCCCGCTGCGCTCCCGCGAGAGCCGGGACAGCGCCGCGGCGGTCGCCGCGGTGAGCGTCAGCCCGGTGCCCGCGCCGAGCACGGCCATCCAGATCGCGACGAACGTGATGCTTGCGGCCGTGCCCGTCGCCGCGCCGCAAACGGCGCCGGCGGCGAGCAGGACGAACCCGAGCGCCACCGTGAGCCTGGCCCCGGCCACCCTGGCGAGCGCGCTCGCGGGCAGCGCGCCGACGATGAGCCCGCCGATCAGGGGAAGCAGCCGCAGCCCCGAGCCAAGTGCGGTGGCGCCCTGGACCGCCTGGAAGTACTGGGGCATGACGAACAGCACGCCGATCATGGCGAGCCCGGCCACCCCGCCAAGCGCCGCTCCCCAGGTGAACGACGCAGAACGGAACAGGCCAGGGTCGACGAGCGGCTTGCCGCCCCGAGCGCCGAGCCGGCGTTCCCGCAACGCGAATCCGGCGAGCGCGGCGAGGCCCGCCGCCATCAGCGCCAGGGCGGCGGGATCGCCCCAGCCGTCCTGGCCGGCCTGGACCAGCCCGTAGGTCAGGGCAACCAGCCCGGCTGTCGAGGCGGCGATGCCGGACCGGTCGAGCCCAGGCCGCTGCGTAGCCCGTGACTCCGGGATCAGGGCGAGGGCGGCGATCAGGCCGAGCGCCACGACGGGCACGTTGAGCAGGAACACCCAGCCCCACCACAGCCGCGACAGCATCCAGCCGCCGAGGACAGGCCCGGCAGGCAGCCCCAGGAAGTTGGCGGCCTCGTAGATCCCGACCGCCTTGGCCCGCTCCGCCTGGCCGAACAGAACGGTGAGCGCGGACATCGCCATGACCGTCAGCCCCGAGCCGGCCAGGCCCATCAGCAGCCGGGCGACGAGGAAGGCGCCGGGCCCGGGGGCCTCGGCGCACAGCACAGAGCCCGCGCCGAACGCCACGAGGCAGCTGATCAGGAGCTTCTTGCGGCCGAACCGGTCGCCGATAAGCCCGGCCGGCAGCACGGCGGCGGCAAGAAGCAGAAGGTAACCGGACTGGAACCACTCCAGGTCCGACTCTGTGGCACGAAGCGCCCTGGCCAGGGTCGGCAGGGCCACCGACAGCACGGTGCCGTCCACGGTCACCGCCAGGACGCTCAGGCTGACGGCGCCGAGCGCCCACCACCGGCGCGACCCTGCCGCATCCCGATCCATGTTAGCTACCTCCAGATAGTGGTTACCACTATTTAGAGGTTACCACTGCTAAATCACCTTATGTGGCGGGGAGCGCGGGACGGAGACATTTGGCCGGGGCGGAAGCATTTGGCCAGGGCGGCGCAGGGCGGAGCCGAGCTCGGCGATCTGTGGTGATGCAGGCGGATGGCCAGAAAGGTGGCTACAAGGTCGTGCCGGCCGAAGGTTTGCCGCGGGCGGTCACGCGGGCGGCCGCCGGCCGCCGACGTACCGGATGAGGAATTCACCAACCACGACGGCGGCACCCACGCCGCCGACGAAGAGGATCAGGACGCCGATCGCGTACAGGTCGGCGGCGAACATCCCGAGCGTGCCGACGACCAGCCCGAGCAGGATGACGAGGGCAACCGCTCCTGCGTTTCTGCTGCTCATGAGCCCTATACACCTCTGGCGGCGCGTTGCCGGATCTTCTGCGTGTACCCGGAGCGCAGCGGCGGTACACCTAGCGTAGCTACTTCGGAACCGCGGTCCGGGCATGCAGCGGACGGGGGTCACGCGATGGGCGTAGTGGCACACGTTCTGGCCGTGGATCCGGTGCCGGCCCGTTCGCAGATGGGGTCGTCGCTGGGGTTCCACATCATCCTCGCGTGCTTCGGCATCGCGTTCGCGGCCGTCGTCATGATCGCGGAATGGATCGGTATCAAGCGCGGCGATGCCGCGGCGATGCTGCTGGCGCGCCGCTGGTCAAGGGTGATGGCGGTGCTGGTGGCGGTCGGCGCGGTATCGGGGACCGTGCTCTCGTACGAGATGGGCCTGCTCTGGCCGGGCCTAATGGGCCGGTTCGGGGCTGCGATCGGCTTCCCGTTCTCGATGGAAGGGATCTTTTTCTTCCTGGAAGCGATCTTTGTCGGCGTCTACCTGTACGGCTGGCAACGGCTGCCTCCCTGGGTCCACTGGTGGAGCGGGATGCCGATCGTCGTGTTCGGCGTGCTGGGCGCGTTGGCGGTAGTCGCGGCGAACTCGTGGATGAACTCACCGGCCGGCTTCACGCTCAGCCACGGCCGGCTCACCAGCGTTGATCCGGTGTCGGTGTTCTTCAACTCCTCCACCCCGTATGAGACCACGCATATGCTGCTCGCCGCGTACATGGTGACTGGGTTTCTCATCGCGGGCGTATACGCAGTGGGGCTGCTGCGCGGACGGCGGGACCGGTACCACCGGCTGGGCTTCGCCATCCCGTTCACGATGGCCGGGATTGCCGCCCCGCTGCAAGTGACGATGGGGGACATCATCGCGCGCTACATTGCGACCAACCAGCCAGTCAAGTTCGCCGCGATGGAGTACGTCTCCAAGACCACGAGCGATGTTCCCGAGTGGCTCGGCGGGATCTACTTCAATGGCCACATCTACTTCGGCACCTCCATCCCGTCGTTCGACTCGATCCTGGTCGGGTTTTCGCCGCATACCCGGGTCATCGGCTGGGATACCGTGCCCGCGTCACAGCGACCGCCGCTCGTCACGCTCATCCACCTGAGTTTCGACCTGATGGTGGGCATCGGAATGTTCCTGCTCGTGCTGGCGGCCTGGCAAGCCTGGTGGTGGTGGTTCCACCGTCGGCTGCTGGTGACCGCATGGTTCCTGGTGCCCGCTGCCCTGAGCGGCGTCGCGGCCGTCGCCGCGATGGAGTCGGGCTGGATTGTCACGGAGGTCGGACGCCAGCCGTGGATCGTCTACCGCATCTTGCTGGTGAGCAACGCGGTCACCCCGTCCAGCGGGGTCACTGTCACCCTGGGAGTGATCCTGATCCTGTATGCGATCCTGACTGTGGTCTCGATCGGGGTTCCACTGGTCATGTCCCATCGGTGGCGGCACGGAACGCCCGCCGAGGAGGAAGCCGAGCAAGTGCCGTACGGCCCCTCGCCGGCCGTGGCCGGGGCACCAGGCGGGCCGGAGGCTTCATGAGCCCTTCGCCGGAGGCTTCATGAGCCCTTCGCCGGAGGCCATAGCGGTCGCGGCGATCCTGTTCGTGGTGATCGCCGCGTACGCGCTGTTCGGCGGCGCGGACTTCGGCGGCGGGGTCTGGGACTTGCTGGCGGGCAGCACGGAGCGCGGCAGGGCCCCACGCCGGCTCATCGATGAGTCCATCACCCCGGTCTGGGAAGCCAACCACGTGTGGCTGGTCTTCATCCTGGTGCTGCTGTGGACGGCGTTTCCGCCTGCATTCGCGGCCATCATGACGGCACTCTTCGTTCCCCTCAGCCTGTCCCTGCTGGGAATCGTCCTGCGCGGGGTCGGGTTCGCGTTCCGGCACACCGCCGAGAGACTGCGGATGCAGCGATTCGCAGGCGCGATGTTCGCCGGCGCCTCGCTCATCACGCCGTTTTTCATGGGCACCGTCGTCGGGGCGGTCGCAACCGGGCAGGTGCCGGTTCATCCGCACGGCAACATCCTGGCCGCTTGGACCTCGGGCACCGCCATTCTCACCGGCTTCCTGTTCGTTGCCGCCTGCGCCTACATCAGCGCGGTGTACCTGGTCCTGGAGGCGCGGCATCGCGGGCGAGCCGACCTGAGGCGCTACTTCGCGTTGCGCGCCGCCGCAGCCGGGGCGCTCACCGGTGCGCTGGCTGGCGGGACGTTCGGCGAGCTGTCGTTCAGCGCGCCGCGCCTCTTCGGCCGGCTGACCGGCATCGCCCTGCCGCTGGTGGCGATCTCGATCGCGGCCGGCATGGCCGTGCTGGTCATGCTGTGGCTGGGATGGCACGACGATCTGGCCTTGCGAGCCACGGCCGCGATCGCGGTGGTCACCGTGGTGTGGGGCTGGGGACTGGCTCAGTACCCCTATCTCCTCGGTACCTCGCTCTCGCTGTCCGTCGGCAGCGCCCCGACTGCCACCCTGGTCGCGGAATTCGTCGTCACCGGTCTGGCGATCCTGCTCGTTGCACCTGCGTTCGCCCTGCTCTACTACCTAGAGCAACGGCGCTTGCTGACCGAGGCGGAGTCAGATGCCGATTTGCGGATGGCGGCGCGCCTCGAACGAGTTCGCCCTGGTCAGCCCGCAGTTGCCGTGGCACCAGTCGGCGCGCGGGTGACGACGGCACTGGTGCTGGCCCTTCT
Organism: Streptosporangiaceae bacterium; assembly: GCA_030040155.1. Lineage (GTDB taxonomy): Bacteria > Actinomycetota > Actinomycetes > Streptosporangiales > Streptosporangiaceae > JAJYUU01. Next base: position 4,713 of record JASHUG010000074.1, read on the forward strand.
GGCAGTCCGGGCAATCAGGGACGTGTTCTCACCGGGAAGCCGCCGGTGATGACGACGCCTACCGGCTGCCGGGCGTTCCGTGACAGGCTGGCATGAAGCCCGACGAAAGGGGAATGGACGGCAGTAGGAAGGCGCGGGCTGTGATCAAGCACTTCACTATCGGGGTGACGGAATCCGACTCAACGACCGCTGCTTCCGTATTCGCACCCGCGGTCGTGCCCGCGGGTGCGCCTGCGGTCAGGGGTGCCCGGAATGGCCGGCTAGTTGCCGATGCCATGATCACCTGCCCGAAGATGCACAACGCCGATACGGCAGTCGATGAGATCCTTGCCTTCTTCGAGGATGAGCACGTCCACATGGCCCTGATCGTCGCCACCGGCCGGCTGCTTGTCGCGACGATCGAAAGGCCTGATCTGCCGGCGAGTTCACCGGCCCTCGCACCTGCGGCCTACCTTGGCACGCTGACCGGGCGCACGGTGGATCCGGAGCAGCCGCTCGACGCCGTCACCGCGGCGCTGCGGCAGCAACGGCGCCGCCGCCTTGCTGTCATCGACGATTGCGGCCGTCTGCTCGGCCTGCTGTGCCTGAAGAAGGACGGCACCGGTTACTGCTCAGACGAGAACATCCGCCAGCGGCAGATCGGGTCTGCTACTAGCGGTGGCCTGGACGGATCCGCGCCCGCGTGAACGCCGAGCGTCCGACTGCCCGCAGAGTCCCTCATGCAGGGCATGGTCGAACAGGGCGGCCGTGCAGACCGTAGGCATGGCGACGCGCACGGCTGGATAAGACGAACGGCATGGACATCAATCTGGCCGGACGGACTGCCGTAGTCACCGGGGGCAGCAAGGGCATCGGGCTGGCCGTCGTCAGCCAGCTGGCCGCCAGCGGTGCCCGGGTGGTCACTGGCGCAAAGCACTTGTCTCCGGAGATCGAGGAGCTCGCCAGGGACAAGCAAGTGACCTTCGTCGAGGTCGACCTGGCCGACCCCGACGGTCCGGCACAGCTGGTCGCGGCGGCCGGCGACCGGGTCGACATCCTGGTCAACAACGTCGGCAACGCACAGGCCCGGCTCAGCGGTTTCCTGTCACTCACCGACGAGGACTGGTCGGCGACCCTGGCCCTGAACCTGATGGCCGCGGTTCGTGCGACGCGCGCAGCCCTTCCGGGAATGCTGGCAGTCGGAGCCGGGGTCATCATCATGACCTGCTCGGTCAACGCCCGCCTGCCTGATCCGGCCGTTATTGACTACAGCGCGGCCAAGGCCGGCCTCGCCGGGTTCGCCAAGGCGCTGTCCAAGGAGGTCGGGCCGCACGGGATCCGGGTCAACACGGTCAGCCCTGGCCCGGTCGCTACCGACCTGTGGCTGGGCAGCGACGGAGTAGCCGCGAGCGTCAGCCAGGCTACCGGGGCCAAGCCAACCGACGTCGAAGACCAGGCCGCGGCCCAGTCGGTCACGGGCCGGTTCACCCAGCCCGCCGAGGTCGCTGCCCTGATCCTCTATCTCGCCAGCGATCAGGCCGCGAACATCACCGGGTCCGATTTCGCTATCGATGGCGGGTTCATTCCGACCTGGTAGGCGCGCGGGGGACGAGCGCAGCGCGCGGGGCCTAGCGCGGGCCACGTGTGTGACGCCAGTCGCGGGCGGTCTGCCGGAGGAGTCGGATAGACCCGATGTGTCGGGCATAGACTTACGGCTGATTCCGACCGTCAAGGAGTTTGCCGTGACCAACAGTTCGGCGACCGGCGAGCCGCAGTCTCCCGCGACCGGGTCGGTCGATCTCGACACAAGCGTTGCGCACCCAGCGCGCGTTTACGACTACTGGCTCGGCGGCAAGGACAACTTCGCCGCGGACAGGGAAGCCGCCGAACAGGCGATCGCAGCGAACCCGATGATCGTGCCCGGCGTCCGCACGAACCGGGCATTTCTCCGGCGGGCAGTTTCCTATCTGGTCACCGACGCCGGCATCCGACAGTTCCTTGACATCGGTACCGGCCTGCCATCCGCCAACAACACCCACCAGGTTGCGCAGGCTGCGGCTCCCGACAGTCGCGTCGTCTACGTGGACAATGACCCGATCGTGCTAGTCCACGCCCGTGCATTGCTGACGGGTACATCGGAAGGCGCGACGGCTTACCTGGATGCCGACCTTCGCGACCCAGGCACCATCCTGGCCAGAGCGTCGGAGACCCTTGATTTCGGCCGGCCAATTGCGGTGATGCTGCTGGCCATTCTCCAGCTGATCCCGGATGGCGATAACCCGCACAGCCTCGTGGCGCAGTTGATGGACGCTACTGTGCCGGGCAGTTACCTGGTGCTCTCCCATCCGGCGAGCGACGTGCTGCCCGAGGCAATGGCGGAGATGGGACGGCGCCTTAACCAGCGCCAGCGGGAGGTCACGACCTTCCGGCCGCGCGCAGAGATCAGCCAGTTCTTCGACGGGCTCAGCCTGATAGAGCCAGGGGTTGTCCAGCCGCACCGGTGGCGCCCCGAGCCGGGTGAGCCTATTTCACAGGAGCAAGAAGTCACCGCCTGGTGTGGCATCGGCAGGAAGAGCTAGCTCGTCGCACCGCCCCGGCAAGATCTCGCGCGCACCGGATAGCCGACCCGTCGGCCCGCAATGCGTTATTGGACCGCCATGTCAGGCGGGGTAGCGTTCTATCAGCTGGCTGGCAATAACGTCGAGGTCATCCCCGAGGTAGGTCGGCTGCGGCCCGACAGGCAGGGGCGCGTTTCCCGGCCGCAAGATAAGGCCGGCCTGCCACCCGGCGGCAAGGGCGCCGATCGTGTCCCACACGTGGCACGCGATCAGGCAAACGTCTCCCGGGCCGGCCCCGAACTGACCGGCTACCCAGTGGTAGGCGTCCGGCGAGGGTTTGTGCTTCTGCACCGATTCGTCGACGCTGAAGCGTCGTTCGAAAAGCTCAATGATGCCGCCATGCTCGAGTTGCCGGCCGGAGATCTCCAGGGTGTTGTCGGTCAGCGTGAAGAGGCGGAAGCCGTGGTCGCGGAGCCGCCGAAGCGCCGCTGGGACCTCGGGATGGGGTGGCATCGATGCGAATCGCTCGGTTAGTTCGGCGGCGGATTCTTCCGTGACCTTCAGACCGCGCGTGGCGGCGAGCATCTTGAGCACCGCGCCGCCAATCTCGGTGAACGGGACGTAGACTCCCGCAAGCGTCAGCGCCTCTGAGTACGTGATCAGATTCGCGAACCAGAGACGCATTGCGCCCCGGTCGCCGAAGATGCGCTCGAAGATCGGAACGAGCGTGTCCAGGTCGAGCAGGGTCTCGTTCACGTCAAACACGATGAGCGGCCGATGCTGAGCGTCCATGTCCTGGGTTGTACCAGTCAACGGAGATAGTCCTCCTTAACTAGATCGGCGTGGTCATTGCGGTTCGCGGCTGGGTCGCCGGGCAGCTTGGTAGGTTGCTCTCCGGCATCCTGCGCGGTCAGCGCGACTCTCAGCTTTTGGCCTCGACCGTGAAGCCCAGCTTCTGGAGCACGTCGACCGCGCCGGACTTCCCGCCTTCGAAGTCGCCCGGGTCCAGCCGCTCCCCGGTGGCCAGCTCGTAGGCGGTGCCCAGGACGGCCTTGTGCGGATACCGCTTGCCGTCCCAGACCAGCTCATAGCTGCGCGAGGCGCCGTAGCCATGCGCCGCGAAGAACTTGTCGGGCCCGAGGCGGTCGTACTCCTTGATCGCTCGGAGGACATGATCACGGGTCACGTCGGCCCGCAGCTTGCTCAGGGCACTCGTCATAACGGATACCTCAACTCACTAGGTTGTTCGTGCACGTCCGTCCGCGTTTGATAGCCGCCTTCCGTCACCGCCTTCCGGCGGTCACTGAGCCGGGCGGATTCCGGGCGAGTGGCGCCGCGCAAAGGGCCTCTGAAGAAGAGTGCTTCCCCTGAGCGCGCGTTCGCATCCCCCGGCGGTTAGTCAAGTCAGGTAGTTGGCAGGCCGCGGTCCGGAGGGCACCGGGGCCGACGCGCTTCGGCAAAGCTCGAGAGGCGTTGGCGAAATGCGGAGCCAGTTCCTAGAGTGGTAGCTATGACGCAAATCTGGCAAGTCGAACCTTCCGGACCACTCCGCGGGCGACATCGTGGTGCGGGGATCGAAGAACGCGGTCACCAAGCACATGGTGGCGGCCATGCTGGGCAGCGGCCCAAGCAAGATCCATAACGCGCCCGAAGTCGGCGATGTCGACATCACCGCGGCGATGCTGGAGTCGGTCGGATTCGAGGTACGGCGGGAGCGCGACGAGATCACGGTCGGCGGCGCCGGGGCGATACAGCCCAGCGTTCCGCAGGCGTTCACCGGGCTCAACCGGATCCCGATCCTGATGCTCGGCCCGTTGTTGCACAGGACCGGCGAGGCCTTCGTGCCGCTGGTGGGTGGTGACGCGATCGGCCGCCGGCCGGTCGACTTTCACGTGGCGGCTCTGAAGGCTCTCGGCGCTGAGGTGAGCGTCGGCGCGGACGGCATCACGGCACGGGCGAGCCGACTGCGCGGCACGCGCATAGATCTGCCATATCCGAGCGTCGGGGCGACCGAGGCCGTCCTGCTGACCGCCGTGCTGGCCGACGGCAAGACCGTGCTGCGCAACGCGGCGACCGAGCCCGAGGTGGTCGAGCTCGCGCTGTTCCTGCAGCGGATGGGCGCCAACATCGAGTTCAGCCCGGACCGGCGGATCGTCATCGAGGGCGTGCGCGCGCTGCGCGGCGCGTCAACGCGGCTGGCGGGGGACCGGATCGAGGCGTTCTCTTACCTGGTGGCAGGGCTGATCACCCGCGGGGAGGTCCGGGTGCACGGCTGCCCGCAGGACCGGCTGGTCACCGCGATCACCACGCTGGCCAAGATGGGTGCCCGGTTCGAAATCACCGACGAGTGGATGACGGCAACGGCGACGGACGGCCTGCGCCCCGCCGCCGTGCACACCGACACCCACCCTGGGTTCATGACCGACTGGCATCAGCCGCTGCTGGTGCTGTTCACCCAGGCGGACGGGATGTCGGTCCTGCACGAGACGGTCTTCGAGAACCGGCTCGTCTATGTGCCTGCCCTGCAGCAGATGGGCGGCGAGATCGAGGTGTTCGCTGCGTGCCTGGGCGGTCCAGCCTGTCGGTTCCACGACACAGACGCCGTACATTCCGCCGTGGTCCGAGGCGGATCCAAGCTGCGAGGCGCGGATGTGACGCTGCCCGACGTGCGCGCTGGCTTCTCCGGCGTGCTGGCGGCCGCCGTCGCGGACCAGCCGTCGGTACTTCGCGGCATCGCGCACATCGAGCGCGGCTACCACCGGCCGTTCGAGCAGTTCACGTCCCTGGGCCTGAGCCTGCGCCGCAACTGAAGCACAGAGTTGCTCCCCGAAACGATGGCCTGCACTCGGCCAGGAGATCGATGGCCTGATGGCAAGTGCGTCGTCCACGGCGCTGGGCCCGCCGCTTTTGGTGCAGCCGCGTGACTGTCTCGTCGAGCCAATCACATTCCTCCGCCGCATCTTGTCGGACACGTGACGCACTCCCATTCGATGTGACAGGAGAGGATCGGCATGGATGCGCCCTCACACGGTCTTCCGCGAGGTGAGCGGGAACGGCACCGTCGCGCCGGACGGCGAGGTCAGCGGCACCCTCAGGGTGGGCGCGGCGTCTATCGATACCAAGCAGGCAAAGCGCGACAA
>JASHUG010000502.1 GCA_030040155.1 Streptosporangiaceae bacterium
CGCGCGCGTGCCGCGCTACGCATTTCCTCCAGCCCTGCCACCGACGGCGCCGGGCGCATTTCACGAAGCTTAGTGATCTCACTCATCGTCCTTCTCCCGGCTCATCGGATTGTCACCGCCCAGTTCGTGCCGCAACCGCACCCTGATCCGGTGCAGCCGGGCCTTGACCGCGCTGGTCGTCGTGTCCAGCGCGGCCGCTGCCTCCCCATAGCCCAGCTCGGCCCACGCGACCAGCAGCAGCAGTTCCCGGTCCTGGCGTGGCAGCGCTGCCACCGCGGCGGCCAGCCGCGGTCCCAGCCGCTGCGCCGTCACTCGTTCCGCCACCCGGTCGCTGTGATCCTCAGCCGGCCCGTCGGCCAGCGCCGACTGCAGCAGGCGCAGCCGCCTCGCCTCGACCCGCCGGTGCCTGCGGATCTGCCGGACCGCGATGCCGTACAGCCACGGCCGAGCATCGGACCAGGCGCCGTCGTACCTGCGCCGACCCTGGAACGCGGCCAGGAACGTCTCTGCGGTCACGTCCTCCGCGAGCTCCGGACCGAGCCGGGCGTACACGTACCGCAGGATCTCGGCGGAGTGCCGGTCGAACACGGCCGTGAACAGGTCAGGCTCCGCTAGCGACCGGGCGATCAGCTCCGCGTCGCTGGCCTGCGTGTCAATGGCCACCGTCACTCCTTCTGCCAATGATTGCCCGCCGGCCGGCTCCCGGTTGCACGCGTGCGAAACAGGCCTCCCGTCGGCGCCGCTGAGGGAAAAGGCTCGAGCTCGGTGCGGAGCGCGCACAGGCCGCGGGGCGGATGGCCGGCGCAGAAACTGGGCCTGGCACGCGAGCACGCACTGTCAGCGGTCAGCCTTAAGCTGCTAGACGCGACTAAACCTCCGCCACGAGAAGGGGAGACCATGACAACTCTCGGCAACCGGCCGGCTACCGCGCTGCTTGTCGTCGATGTCCAAAACGGCGCCGTAGACGGGAGTTACGAGCGCGATGCGGTCGTCGCGAATATCGGCCGCCTTGTCGAAAAGGCGCGTCGGGAACATGTCCCGGTTATCTGGGTCCAGCATTCCGACGAGGACCTCAAGAGAGGAAGCGGCGACTGGCAGATCGTCCCTGAGCTGAATCCGGATGACTCGGAGCCGCTAGTCGAAAAGCACTACGGCGACTCCTTCGAGGACACCAGCCTGGAGAACGTGCTGTCCGAGCTCCGCGTCGGGCGGCTGATGGTCGTCGGCGCGCAAACCGATGCCTGCATCCGCTCGACGCTCCATGGCGCCTTCACCAGAGGCTACGACACGACGCTGGTTAGCGACGCGCACACCACGGAGGACCAGACCAAGTGGGGCGCGCCCGCGCCGGACCAGGTTATCGCGCACACGAACCTGTACTGGACCTATGAGACGGCGCCGGGCCGGACGGCGGGCACGGTCGAAACCAAAGACGTCGATTTCGCTGACGCATCAGAAGCGGATAGCGGCGACCTGCCCAAGATCGGCGGCTGATCGGCCGGACGCGCGTGCTCGCAGCCCAGGCGGGACTCCAAGGGGCCCATGAAACCAGCCTGGGCCCGGCGCCAGAAATGGCGAATACTGGCAGTCGTTATGTCGACGCTCTTCAATAGCCGTTCAGGAATTGACACAGTAAGTCGCCCACGAACGAGCTAATGCCTTATAAGCGCGGTCACCGCGGGCAGCGATGGTGGTCTTGCGTCACCACTTCGCGGGCCGGGCTGCAGCCCGGCCAACTTCAGGAGCCGCAGGAGGATTCCGGTCAGGTCGGCGGGGTGCTTCTCGTGGAGCCAGTGACCGGAGACCTGGGATGAGCATGCCAGTCACGTTGGTGGCGTACTGACGGACCTCGGCGGCCTCGTAACTGCCTAGGCTGGCCGACGCGCCAATGGCAAGGACCGGCATAGTGAGCTTGATCGGCGCGGCGACATCGAAAGGCGGCGACGCCATATGCCGCACACGCAGCCTGGCAGTCAACTGACTCAAGACCAGGCCATCCCGAACCGCGCAGCATGAGTGCACCTGCCAGCCAGAGCAGGGAATAAGAACTGCACCTGCCAGCCAGAGCACGGAACAAGAAAGGAGCGGCGCATGTCGGGGGTCCACTCTTGGACGTCGATGCCGGTTGCCGGGCTGGTCGCGGCTGAGCCAAACGAAAATGCTGCGGACCTGATCGTGCGGAACGGCCGCGTATACACCGGTGACCCTGGCCGCCCGTACGCCGGAGCGCTGTCGATCCGCGACGGGAGAATTCAGGCAGTTGGCGACGACTACGACATGGCACGGCATGTCACCAAGGACACGCGGGTAGTCGATGCGATGGGCCGGCGGGTCATCCCCGGCCTGATCGACTCGCACATTCATGTAATCAGGACGGGACTGCACTACCTGCTCGAGCTGCGCTGGGACGGCGTCCGGTCACTCAGCCATGCGCTGGCGATGCTCCGCGACCAAGCGAGCCGCACGCCGCCGGGCCAGTGGCTCCGGGTAATAGGCGGCTGGAGCAAGGAGCAGTTCGCCGAGCAGCGCCTGCCGACCATCAGCGAACTCAACGCCGCCGCGCCGGACACCCCGGTCATCGTCACCCACCTGTACCAGGCGGTGCTGCTGAACCGGGCCGCTTTGCAGGCGGCGGGTTACACCCGCGATACCCCCGAGGTGCCCGGCGGGCAGATCGTCCGCGACTACGACGGCGTGCCAACCGGCGTGCTGCTCGCGGCGCCCGCGGCGAGCTTGCTCTACAGTGCCATAGCCAAAGCGCCGACGCTCAGCAACGACGGCCAGGTCGAGTCGACCCGGCAGTTCCTGCACGAACTCAACCGGTTCGGCCTGACATCGGTGATCGACGCGGCGGGCGGGTTCCAGTCCTTCCCCGGCGATTACGCGGCCGTCACCCAGCTCGCCGATCGCGGCGAGCTCACAGTCCGCCTGGCCTACCACCTGTTCCCGCAGGTACCCGGGCAAGAGCTCGACGACATCCGCCGCTGGATCGCGGCCGTGCGGCCCGGTGACGGCGATGACTGGCTGCGCCTCAACGGCGCCGGCGAAGGCCTGGTCTGGTCGGCAATGGACTTCGAGAACTTCGCCCAGCCGCGTCCCGAGCTCGGCGAACGGGCCGGCGCGGATCTGGAGGCCGCAATCAGGCTGCTGGCAGAACATAGCTGGCCGTTCCGGCTACACGCCACCTACGACGAAACCATCCGCATGGCGCTTGTCGCGATCGAGCGGACCGGTGCCTTCCCCAGCGGCATACGGTGGATCCTCGACCACGCCGAGACCATCTCACCAGACAGCATCGATCAGGTTGCCTCGCTGGGCGGCGCGATCTCCATCCAGCACCGGATGGCCTACCAGGGACGCGTGTTCACCGAGCGGCACGGGCGCGAGCGCGCGGCTCAAGCTCCGCCCGTTACGGGCATGCTGGGCCGTGGTGTAACCGTGGCCGCCGGGACCGATGCCCCACGGGTCTCCAGCTATAACCCATGGGCTGCGCTGGACTGGCTGGTCCGCGGCCGCACTGTCGGCGGTCTGCAGCTCTACGGACCGGACAACCTGCTCGACCGGCAGACCGCGCTGCGGCTGTACACCAGAGCCGGCGCTCAGCTCACCGGCGAAGCCGACCGCAAAGGCATCCTGGCCGAAGGCTACCTGGCGGACCTGGCCATACTGTCCGACGACTACCTCACGGTCGCGGCCGAAGACATCTCCGGCATCGAGTCGGTCCTTACCATCACCGGCGGCAAGATCGTCTACGCAGCCGCCGAATACGAGGGCGTCGCCAGGCCGATGCCGCCCATCGAGCCCGCCTGGTCGCCGGTCGCGCGTTTCGGCGGCTACCAGCAGCCCACGCCGCCCGGAGCACTCCAGGCGCGCGCGCTAGCCCTAGCTGCAGCTGACTCGCGCGACCAGCAGCAGTGGCAAGAGGCACGCAGCGGAT
>JASHUG010000075.1 GCA_030040155.1 Streptosporangiaceae bacterium
GTGCTCGACAGCCTGATCCCAGCGGCACGGGCGCACTTGACCGGAGCACCGCTCCCGAGGCACGTCCGTCATCTGGACCTACGGGACATCCGGCAGGTCGTGCAGATTGACGCCTCGCCGATCGGGCAGAACGCCAGGTCCACGCCCGCCACCTACAGCGGGGCCTTCGACGAGATCCGCAAGGTGTTCGCCGACACCCCCTACGCTCGCCGGCTCCGGTGGAAACCAGGGCACTTCTCGTTCAACACGCGCGAGGGCCAGTGCCCGACCTGCCGCGGGCTGGGCCATATAGACCTGGACGTGCAGTACCTGCCCGACATCGCCGTGGAGTGCCCGACGTGTCATGGCACTCGGTTCAACGAGGCGACGCTCGCGGTCACGGTCGACGGCCTGACCGTCTCCGACGTGCTCGGGCTGAGCGTGCGGGAGGCGCTCGAGCGGTTCGCCGGGCGGACGCCGATCGCCTCAGCGCTGCGCCCCGTCGGCGAAGTCGGGCTCGGTTACCTGCGGCTGGGCGAGCCGACTCCGTCCCTTTCCGGCGGCGAGTCGCAGCGGCTGCGGATCGCCTCCCGGCTGCGCAGCAGCCAGCGCAACGTCCTGTACGTGTTCGACGAGCCCTCCACCGGCCTGCACCCGCTCGACGTCGCCACGCTGGTCAGCGTCTTCGACCGGCTGCTGGACGCCGGAGCCACGATCATCGTCATCGACCACGACCTCGACCTGCTCGCGGCCGCCGACTATCTCATCGACATGGGACCAGGCGGCGGACCAGAGGGTGGCCGCATCCTCGCGGCCGGCACTCCCCGCGAAGTGGCCGAGGCCTCCGATAGCGTGACCGGCCCGTGGCTGGCCGAGTACCTGGATCCAGAAGGGGCCAGCGGCTAGAGCGCGACCGGCCCGCGCACGGCGGCCGATAACGCCGATGGAGGGTGCCTCGGTTACCGTTAGTTATGGCAGGAAACCGAGAGTCGCCGGATGGAGTGACCGTCGTGACACCAGAGGATGCTGTTCGGGCTTACTTTGCCGTCTACAGCGAGGGGCGCCCGGAGCAGTTCGACGAGGTTGTGTCGCCGGATTACGTCGACTACGGCCACAGCCCGCCGGGTCACGGGCCACAGGGTGCCCGCGACGACTACGAGAACGCAGTGCGGATCGCGGGCGGAGTCCCGACGTACGATATCGACGCGCTGGTCCTGCGCGACGATACTGTTGCCGTGGCCTGGACGGGGCATATGCCGAACGGGTCGGACTTTCGTGGCTTGAGCCTCTACCAGGTCGTGGACGGGCTCGTCGCCGAGGCTCGCCACGCCCTGATCGGCTCGCTGCCTGCCTGACGCTGCCGCCGACCGCTGCCGACCGCTGCCGACCCGGCTCCAGGGGCATGGCTGAGTAGCCTGCGTGCGGCTAGGGTCCGAGCAAGTAATGTCTTTCTGGTGGCCAAGGTTGATCCGCTGAGCGCGACCGAAGAGGTCTTCTGGCGATCCCTCATGCGCATCGTCCTGTCGCTGCCCCGCCGCCTGGACAGCGACCTGGTACGAACGGTCGGAATCACGGCGAACGAGTACACGACGCTGATGTGCCTGTCCGAGGCCACTGGGCATGAGCTGCGCATGGCGGACCTCGCCAATGCCGCCGCGCTATCGGCCAGCCGCATGACCCGCCTCGTTGACGAGCTGCAGGCCCGTGGCCTGGTCACGAAACGGGCGAGTGCGCAGGACGGGAGAGGCAACGTCGCGAGGCTCACCCCGGCCGGGCTGGCCAAGCTCAAGAAGGCCTGGCCCGCGCACCTTGCCAGCGTCCGGGAAAGGGTTTTCGACCAGGTCGACCCCAGTACCGTCGCAGACGCGGCCCAGGCTCTGTCGGAAATAGCGGCCCGGCTGGGCTCCAGCCGCTGAGCCAAATCCCCGCCAGCACCGGCCGCCACCTCGTTCCCGCGCAGAAACTTGCTTGCGAAAGCAAATAAATTCGAGTAGCGTCAGACCTGCCTGCCAACCGCGCGCATCGGCCTCGGGCGCGCCAAAGCCTAAGGAAGCGGAGATGACCTCAACGACCGAAGACCTGGGTGTCTGGACCGCAGGCGACTGCGCGCTGGTGCTGATCGACTACCAGAACGAAATGTTCGAGGTCATTCGCTCGGAAACGAGCGCGGACCTGGTCGAGCTGAATGTCCGGCTGCTCGCGAAGACGGCCAGGGCCTTCGGCATGCCGATCGTGCTCTCGACGGTGGGTGTCGGGTTCGGCATCAACGGGCCCACGGTGGCGCCGGTCCTGGCCGAGCTCGACGGCCTCGAGCCGATCGACCGGTCATCGATGAGTGCCTTCGAGGATCAGGCCTTCCGCGAGGCGGTCAAGGCAACCGGCCGGAAGCGACTGATCATCGGCGGACTCCATACGGAGATCTGCCTCACGTTCGCGACCGTCGAGGCGCTCAAGAACGGCTATGACGTGCTGTACCCCGCCGATGCTGTCGGCGGCCGGTCGCAGGTCGCGCACCGCACCGCCATCCAGAGGCTGGCGCACGCCGGGGCGGTTCCCACCACGGCGCTTGCGATCACCACCGAGCTATTCCGCGACTGGGCGGGGCCGCTCGCCGGGTCGGCCCTCGACGTCATCTACTGGTACTTCACCGAGATCCCGCAACTCACCGACCGGGTAGGCGTGGCCGAGGCGGAGAAGAAGGCCGCTGCGGTCCACTTCAGCGAAGGGCAGTGAGGTGGCGGGCCGGCTGGCGGGGAAGGTCTGCGTCGTCACGGGCACGGGCGGGAGCATGGGACGGGCCACCGCCCTGGCGTTCGCCCGCGAGGGTGCGTCGGTCGTCGGCTGCGACGTGGCGGTCGAGCCGGCCGAAGCGACCGTCGAGATGGTTCACGCCGGTGGCGGCCAGATGGTGTCGCTGCAGCCGTGCCGTCTCGACGATCCCGCGGAGTGCGCGCGGCTCGTCGAGTTGGCGGTGGGGGAGTTCGGCCGTATTGACGTCCTGTTCAACCTCGCCGCCAGGTCGCACTTCAGCCGGCTTGAGAAATTTACCGACGAGGACTGGGCCGCCGCGCGCCGGGACGAGGTCGACCTGGTGTTCTACCTGACGCGTGCGGCCTGGCCGCACCTGAAGACCAGCCGCGGCGTGGTGCTGAACATGGCTTCGCTGAACGGATCCCTCAGCTTCAAGCTCCTGCCCTCCCTCGCCCACACGACGAACAAGGCCGCGATCATCGGGATGACGCGCCAGCTCGCCATGGAGGGCAGTGAGCACGGCATCCGCGTGAACTCGATCTCGCCGGGCTTCATCGAGACCAACTCCACCCGGGCCGAACTCCAGGACCCCGAGTTCGGCCGCCAGATGGTTCAAAGGACGCTCCTAGGTCGTTTCGGCCAGGCCGAGGACGTCGCGAATGCCGCGCTCTACCTGGCCTCCGACGAGAGCTCCTATGTGACCGGCATCGACCTGGTGGTCGACGGCGGGATGAAGGTCTGGTGATGGCTGGCGTGGCCCCTCAGATACCTGGTTCGATGCCCGGCGCCGACACGACCGCAGTGCCCGTGGCGCAGACCGTCCGGCCGCGGTCCGGCTTCTGGACAGTCGCGTACGCGTTCCTGATCGTGATGGCGGTCGCAACGCTGCCGAGCCCGCTGTACGGGCTGTACCGGATCCGAGATCACCTGTCCGCCTTCATGATCACCGTGGTTTTCGCAATCTTCGCCGGCGGCACGATCGCCGCGCTGCTTTGCGATCGCTTCCTCGCAGCGCGGGTGGGGCGGCGCGGCGTCATGATCGGATCGGTCGCGACGATGATGATTTCTGCGGGCTTGCTCGCGGCGTGGAAAGCACTGCCGGGGCTGCTTATCGGGCGATTCCTCACCGGAGTGGCGGTCGGGCTGGCATCGGGCACCGCGATCACGTATCTCATCGAACTTCGGCTGCGGGCGGACCCGAAAGCATCGGCCGCCCGGGCCCAGGTCATCGGCACGTGCGTGACCGTCGGCGGGCTGGGAATCGGCCCGCTAATCGCCGGCTGCCTTGCCGAGTGGGTCGGCCAGCCGCTGGTCGTTCCCTATCTGGTGTTCGTCGCGCTCGGGGCAATAGCTCTGGCCGGAGTGTCGGTTTCGCCGGAGACAGCGCCGCTGGCA
>JASHUG010000503.1 GCA_030040155.1 Streptosporangiaceae bacterium
TACGCGGACCTGATCGCCGCCGATCCGGACATGGCCGCCTGGGCCGACATGGCCGAGCGGTCGGTCAGGGGCTGAGCGGGTGGAGATCGCTAACCGGGTTGCGGTCGTCACCGGCGGCGCCAGCGGCATCGGCCGGTCGATCTGCCTCGCGCTGGCCGAGGCGGGCGCGGCCGGCGTCGTGGTGTCCGACATCGACGCCGCAGGTGCCGCGAAGGTCGCGGCGCAGATCGAGGCGGCCGGCCACCACGCGCTGGCCATCCCGGCCGACGTGTCTCGTGAGGCCGACGTGCAGGCCCTGGTTACGGGGACCGAGGATGCGCTCGGGCCGGTCGACCTGTTCTTCTCCAACGCGGGCATCATCGTGGCTGGCGGCGTCGAGGTCCCCGATGACGCGTGGTCACGGATCTGGGCCATCAACGTCCAGAGTCACGTCTACGCGGCACGGGCCCTGCTGCCCGGCATGCTCGGGCGCGGTCAGGGGTACCTCGTCATCACCGCGTCCGCGGCGGGGCTGCTCACCCAGCTTGGCTCCGCGCCCTATGCGGTGACCAAACACGCCGCGGTCGCCCTGGCCGAGTGGCTATCGATTACCTACGGGGAACGAGGCTTGTCCGTCTCGGTCCTGTGCCCCCAGGCCGTCACCTCCAACCTGATGGCCACCAGCCGTCGCGAGCTGGGGCAGGACGCGGTGCCAGCTGGTCCGGGGCCGGCCGGCGCCGGCGCGACCGGTGCCGGTGTTAGCAGCGGGAGTGCCCAGGCCGCGGTCGACGGCGTGCTTGAGCCGGACCAGGTGGCCGCGGTCGTGCTGGAGGCCGTCCGCGATGAGCACTTCCTGATCCTGCCCCACCCGGACGTGGCCACCTACGAGCGCCGCCGGGCCGACGACCGCGAGCGCTGGCTGCGCGGCATGCGCCGCCTGCAGGCCCGCCTCGGCGGCAGCTAGCCGGGCGACTCGGTCCGCGACAGGGGCTGTCTCACTGGATCCTGATGACTTGCGCCCACGACGGCGGCTGCGGGACAGCGGCCGGCCCGGGCAGCAGGGCGACAATGACGTCAGGGCGAGGCCGGGGCGGCCATCGCGTCAGGCCATCGGTGATGACGACCACCAGGTCGGGCCGCGGCCGTGCCCTGGCGGCATGTTCGATGGCCGCGGCCATGTCGGTGCCGCCGCCTCCGGGCAGACGCACCTGGCGGGTGAATCGGCCGGTGACGCGGTGGATCTCCGCGTCCGCGGCGTAGACGGTGAGCATGTCTCGCCTGATCCCGAGAGCTCGCAAGCAGCCGTGAACCTCACTCCACGCGATGCTCAGCTGGTCCTTCGCGACAGAGCCGGACGTGTCGATGACGATCGCCACGCGCGGGATCGGCCTGACCAGCGATGGCAGCACTACACCGGGGACATGGCGGCGAGGCGGCTTGGCGTAGGAATAATCGGCCGATCCCGCCACGGCGGCAGTCGATGACCTGATCTTGGCCGCGAGCAGCCGGCGCCAGTCGAGCTGAGGCCGCAGAATTGCGTGTGCCCAGCGGATCCACCCGCCCCCGAGTGCTCCCGGCTGGTTAGCCTCGATCCTGGCGATGGCCTCGGCAATGCGTCGGCGCAGGAGCAGTGCCTCGACGTCGGATAGGCCCGCAGGGAGGAGGCTGCCCGCGCTGGCCTGGTCGTCCCCGGCTAGGCCGTGGCTGCCGCTCCCGCAGCCAGGGTCGAACTCAGGCCGCTCAGCGGCGGATGTCAGCCGGGAGTAGTAGAACTCGGCCGCCTTGTGTGGCGACAGGCCGAGCGAGTCCGGGGTGACCGGATTGGCCGGCAATTTGACTTTGGCTTCGAGCAGGTCGTCGTTGATCTCCGCATCTCCCGCGATGTTCCACAGCCGCGCAGCGACTTCGTCGGTGACCACCGCCGTTCGCGCCCGGCCGGCGTGGTCGCGCACAACATGACCGACCTCATGCAAGAGGACGCCGGCTACCTGGGCTACCGGCCAGTCCCGCAGCTTGACGGGATTTACGTAGAGCCGCCAGCGCTCGTCGACCGAGAACGTCGCGCGGCTCGCGTCGGGTACCGGGGTCAGCGCGTACAACGCCATCGCCAGGAACGGCTGCAAGCCCGCGGCCTGGAGCCGGGCAGCCGCCAGCTTCGTGTGGTCCAGCGGCGGAGCGGCGGGCCCGGCGGCTGGCCGATCAGCGGCATGAGGCTCCGGTCCGGGTTCAGGACCTGGAGCGGCCACCGGTAAGTCTCTCGAAAAGCCCGGCCGTCCGGAGCACTGGTGCCATTTTGAGCAGGACGTCTGGAGGTGGCACCGCCCCATCCGGCCGGTGGGCGGTGAGCGTGCGGACGGCGGCGACGGCGATATCGGCGTGCTGGCTTCCGGCGGCAGCCGAGATGGCCGCCCAGGCCGCCTCCCACCTGGCCGCGGTGTTGTCCGCCAGCACGGCCGCGGTGAGCGAGGCGAGCGCCGCGTAGGCTCGGTCGCCTCGATCAGGCAGTCGGAACGATGCGGGGTCGCGCAGGACGTCTTCGGCGTCGGGCAGGTCAAGGTCCTCGCGCCAGGCCAGGAACTCGGCCGCGGCGCCAGCGCCGACCGAGCCGGCCACCAGGAGTGCCTCGACCTTGTCCTCCGCGCCGATAACGCGGCCTGCAGCCACGAGCCGAGCGGCCATGTCCCACGATCGCGGTGAAGGCCACGCTTGCCCGGCCGCCGCTTCGTTTCCCGGGTGAGAGTGCAGCAGGTGCGAGCGCGCGGTTACGAATGCCGCGATGCTGGCGCGCGCGCCGGACAGTTCGCGGCGAAGCGGTTCGCCGGGCAGTTCGGGCACCGTCGGCTGGGCGAATCCGGCCACGACTCCCTCGGCCCATTCCGTCGCGCTCAGGTCCCAGTCGAGGTGGCAGAACCGGTTGGCGAGTGGCGGTGAGATATCCCAGCCGTCGGCTGCCTGCTCGGGCGGATTGGCGGCTGCGACGACGGTGACCTCGGGCGGCAACTCGAGGTCGCCGACCGTACGTTCCAGCACCACGCGGAGCAACGCGGCCTGGACCGCAGGCGGTGCGGTGGAGATCTCGTCCAGGAACAGGACTCCCTGGCCAGCCTCTGCGAGCCGGCTGGCCCAGACTGGCGGAGCGAAGTGGACCGAGGTGCCGTTGTCCGCGATCACTGGCAGGCCCGCGAAGTCCGAAGGTTCCCTGATGCTCGCGATGACGGTTTCACAAGGCAGGCCGGCGGCCAGGGCCATCTCACGTACGGCCGAGCTCTTTCCCAGGCCAGCCCCGCCCCACAGGAGCACGGGTATCCGGGCGCCGATCGCGAGGGCGAGCGCTGACCTGACCGCGGAGCTCATGGCGGCGGCGAGATGAACGTCAGCTTCGCGGAAACTGCCCGTGACCGCTTGCCGTCAGGAGTGATCGTCACAACTACCACCGAAGGATCATTAGCGAGGGTGAGCAGGCTCGTCTGGGCAGCCGCGATATCGACCGGCGCGTCTGTATAGGTCTTCCCATCAGAAAGAATCACAGTATCCGCCACGAGAACGGTCAGGCCGGATGATCCGGTCGACACGAGAATGCCCTGGGGTCCGGCGGCATTGACGGGTCCGCAGGTCAGCCATCCGCCGTCGGGCAGGTCGAGTGAGCCGGGCACGTGAGCGGCCGCGCGCGCAGGCAGGTCGGTGAGCCACGCAGAAGTCCTGGCGCACGTCTGCGAGAGCGTCGGTGCGCCCGGCGGGGCCGGCGTGCCGTGGGTGGAGGTGATAACGGAGATGATCACCCACAGGACGAGGCCAAAGGGGGCCAAGCGCGCGAGGTAGCGGGGCAGACGGCGCCGGAGGAACCTCCTGCGATTGGCCGAGCGGACCCGGGCGGCAATGCGCGCGACCGCGGGGTCGGCGTCGCCCAGCATCTCCCGGATGTCGCGCGGAAACACGCCCTGGAAACCGGCGACGGAGCGGCGCACCTCGGGGCGAGGATCGCGGCGAAGCTCTCGCAGCGTGGACAACTTCAGCCGCTTTCGCGCTGCCGGAACCGCCGCCCTGACCCGCCACAGCGGGTGCCGCTCGGCGTCGGTGCCGGTGGCCTGCTCGGCGTACCAGGCAGCCGGCGAGATCTCCGTGCTCGCCGGAAAGCCGCTGCACCGCACGGGGTCGAAGGCAGGATCCGTCTTACCTGGGCCGCCGATGGTGATCCAGGTCAGTAGCTCATCGGAAAGCTCCGCCGGGCAGGACGGGTTGATGGCTATCGCGCGCAGCACCCACGCAGGCTCCGACATCCCCTCGGCCAGTCCGCGCAAGGCATCGGGCGGCGCGGCGGGGTGGCCCGCGGCGACGCCGCGGACATAGACCTGGGGCGAGCGGAGCAATGCCTCGACCAGATCAGCCTGGAGGGCTGGGTTGGCCGCGACAGCCATCGATAGCCGGGCATCGGGCCGTCCGGCGAGGCGGCGCAGTACGCCAGGGGGCGCGGACGGGTTCGCGGCAACGGCAGCCTTAACCGCCCAGTTGCCGCTGTAGGACAGCCAGCGCTGCGTTCCGGCGGAGCAGCGCGGATTTCGTGCCACGGCGGCTGCGACGTCCCATCGGCCGTACTGGCCGAGCACCCTGAGCAGGCCCGCCGGAGCGGAAGGATTCGCGGCCAGCGCCCGCTGGATGGAGGGATGGCGGCTGCGCGCTGCGACTCGCCAGAGCGTCCAGCCGTCGGCGCCTGGATCCGCCGCCCTGGCCAGCAGTTCCGGCCGGGCGGGACGGGGCTCGCGACTGGAGCTCTTGCCGTCGCTCACCGAGCAATCGTGCCATAGCGTCAGGGAAACACGCCGCATGGCAAAGCAGTCCAGCGCCCGGCTCGCCGAGTTGCCCCTGGGGTGGTCTTCGTGCATGATGTCCGGCGCGCGGGCACGGAGTGCACACGACGAGCGGAGGCGGCATGAAGGTATGCGTGACCGGGGCGAGCGGCAAGGCGGGCCGGGCGGTGGTCGCCGACCTGATGGCTCACGGGCACTGGGTGGTCTCGACCGACCTGCGGATGCCGGTACCTGACGAACTCGACGAGCCGCGGTTCCCGCTCGCTGACCTGACCGATTACGGCCAGGCCGTGGAGGTCATGGAAGGCGTCGAGGCCGTTGTCCACCTGGCGAACATTCCGGCGCCCGATATCAAGACGCCAGCCACGACCTTCAACCAGAACATGGCCATGAACTTCAACGTGTTCAGGGCCGCCGCGCACGTCGGCCTGCACCGCGTGGTCTGGGCGTCGAGCGAGACAACGCTCGGATTGCCGTTCGATGTCCCGCCCCGCTACGCGCCGATCGACGAGGATCACTACCCGGTTCCGACGACCACGTACGCGCTGTCGAAGGTAGCGAGCGAGACGGTGGCCGGCCACATCTCGCAGTGGTCGGGGATCCCGTTCGTCGCGCTTCGGTTCTCCAACATCCTCGCGCCGGCGGACTACGAGGAGTTTCCCTCGCTATGGGACAAGCCCGAGGTGCGGCGATGGAATCTGTGGAGCTACATCGACGAGCGCGATGCCGCGGCCGCGTGCCGGCTCGCGCTTGAGGCCGACATCACCGGCAGCCAGAGCTTCATCATCGCGGCCGCTGACTCGGTCATGACCAGGCCGTCGGCCGAGCTGATGAGCGAGGTCTTTCCCACCGTGCCGCTGCGGGGCCTGGTGGAGGGCTGTGCCTCGCTACTGTCGTCTGACCGCGCCCGTCAGGCACTCGGCTTCGTGCCGGAGCACTCGTGGCGCGACCTCGTCCCCGTCCCTGACTGAGTCAGCGTCGCACCGCGATCGTGAGGAGCCCAACGAAGGTAGCGGTGAGTCGCGGTGATCCCAGCGTGTCGAGCCGGCGCTGTACCCGGGCGAGGAACTCGGCCGAAAGCTCAGGCCCGAGCGCGCGGGTGCCCGACTGGGTAGACAACTGAGCGAGGTAGTCCGCAGCCGTGTAGGACCACCGGAACGGGTACCGGAAGCTCGCGACCTCGTCGAAGTAGGCGCCCGCCTCGTCGGGGAAATGCCAGGTGCCGATCTGCTCCGGCGGAGGCGGCGGCGACCCGGCGAACCCGACCGCCCGGTAATCCTCCTGCACCGCCGACCAGAACGGTTCCGCGTCCGTCGGACGGGCCCAGCGGCACCCGCCGACCACCATCGCGCCTCCGGTGGCCAGCATCGCGGCCGGCTTCGCGTAGCGCACCTCGGGGTCGATCCAGTGCAGTGCGTTGAACACCGCGACCGCACGGACCGGGACGGAGTCGGTGGCCTTCCAGTCCTCGAACGAGCTCGTGACCACGCTCACGCCGGGAAACATGGCGGTCCTGCGGCGGGCGACGTCCGCCAGCGCCGCGCCGAGCTCCACCGCCGTCACCGCGAGGCCGCGCTCGGCCAGGGGCACCGTTGCCTGCCCGGTGCCGCAGCCGATCTCGACCACCCGGTCGCCCCGCGCTAGCCCAGCCTCGCGGACCAGGTCATCGAAAAAGACGTCCGGGCAGACCGGGCGGGTCCGGTCATACGCTTCGGCGTCCGCGTCGAACCCGCCACGCAGTCCGCGCCGTGAGCCGCCTTCCGGTACCGCTGAGTAGGTCGTCTGATCCACGACCTACGTTCCTAGGCCGCAGGCCGCATCAGCGCAACCGAATTACCCAGCTGGCCGGCTATGCATCCTCGGCGGCGCTAGCTACCGAAGACCACCGTGATGCGGGTGAAGCCCAGTGAGGTCAGCATCCCGTCGAGCATGGCCCTGGTGTTGCGCTCGGCGTCGGTTGTCAGGCCGCTGCGCTTTGCCGCCGTCTGGACCTTCTGATCCGCGGCGATGTAGACCGCCTGCTGGCTGTTCGGGTTCCCGTCGAAGAAGGTGGCCACGCGGTTCAGCAGGCCCTGCTGCTCGGCGTAGACGTAGGACTGGTCGACGTTCAGCACCGCGGGCTCGAGTTGCGCCGCGGGGAGCCTGACCGTCACCGCGGTCCTGGCGGAGTTCACCGTGATCGCGCTGCCTTTCAGGCCGGAGAAGTCAACGTAAGCAATGACGGTGCCGTCGCCGATGAAGAGCGTCTGGCTGCCGGCGATGAACGACGGCAGGAACGCCGTGTGCGTGGACAGGTCGACGACGACCTGGAATGTGCCGCTGGCCGCCTCGTACCGGCTGAGCGAGGTGATGGACTTGAGCAGGGCAGGGCCGCTGCTGACGGTGGTAGTGGTCGTGAACGGGTTGCGCAGCTGCGGCAGCAGATGCACGGCCGCCAGCACAAGCACCAGCACGACAAGCGTCGCCACCGCGGCGCTGGCGGTGAGCACCCAGTTCTTCGCGATCCGTACCACGCCATCCTCCGCGCTGCCCTCGCTGGCCAGTCCGCGGCGAGTCCGCGCCCGTGCCAGCCGGCCGTGCAGCTACCCAGCCCGGACGCCGTGATTCATCGGCGTTGCCGTGGGCATATGGAGTCCTCCGCGCGCACCGGGAGGCGGCATGGCTAGAAGCACGAACAATCACTGGCGGCGAACCCGCAGCCATGACCGGTCCCGGCGCTTCAGCCGACCGGTTGGATGCCTCTTCTGGGTACTGGCGCTCCTTGTGCTGCTGCTTCTGCTATCGCTGCTGTTCGGCGGCTTCCAGAAGGGACAGAAGGTCGGCTCGGGCTCACTCCCCGGTCTGGGAGTCAAGCCGCCGGCACAGGAATTCGCGCTCGGCGGCGTTAGCGGTCCTGGCGATCGCTGACTCGTAGGCCGCGGCGGCCTCTGCCTGCCTGCTGAGCCGGCGCAGAAAGTCGGCGCGGATCGCGTGGAACAGGTAGTACGACTGCAGCGGCAGGCCATCGATGGCGGCGAGGCCCGCGGCGGGGCCGCTTACCTCGGCGAGCGCAACGGACCGGTGCAATGCGACCACAGGGCTGGGTGTTAGCGCCAGCATCTGGTCATACAGCTGCAGGATCTGTCCCCAGTCCGTATCGGCGGCCGTCGGCGCGTCGCTGTGTACCGCGTTGATGGCCGCCTGAATCTGGTACGGGCCCGGCTGGTTCCTTCGCAGGCACTGGCGAACCAGCGCCTGGCCCTCGGCGATCAAGTCGCGGTCCCAGCCTGAGCGGTCCTGGTCGGCCAGCAGCACCAGCGCTCCCTCCGGCGTCGTCCGCGCGGCCCTTCGGGACGCCGCCAGCAGCATCAGCGCGAGCAGCCCTGCGACCTCCGGTTCGTCGGGCATGAGGTCCGCCAGGGTCCGGCCCAGCCTGATGGCCTCGGTGCACAGGTCTGTCCTGATGAGCTCGTCGCCCGAGCCGGCCACGTATCCCTCGTTGAAGATCAGGTAGACGACGGCCAGCACGGCCGCCAGGCGAGCCGGGAGATCGGCCTCGGTCGGCACCCGGTACGGGATGCGCGCGCCAGAGATCTTTCCCTTCGCCCGGACCAGCCGCTGGGCCATGGTCGGCTCGGGCACCAGGAAGGCATGCGCGATCTCCGTGGTGGTCAGCCCGCCGAGCAGGCGGAGCGTCAGCGCGACCTGCGCAGCCGGGGCGAGTGCCGGGTGGCAGCAGGTGAAGATCAGCCGAAGCCGGTCATCATGCACGGGACCCTCCTCGATGGGCTCGGCAGCGGCGCGCAGCAGCGCCGCCTGCGCGTGCCGGTCCTGGCGGGACGCCTCCCGGCGCAGCCGGTCCGTCGCCCGGTTCCTGGCGGTGGTGATGATCCAGCCCGCTGGGCTCGGCGGCAGGCCGTCGGCCGACCAGTGCGTCACGGCGGTGGCGAACGCGTCCTGGACGGCGTCCTCGGCGGTGTCGATGTCACCGAAGGCCCGGATCAGAATCGCAACGGCCCGGCCGTACTCGGCCCGGAAAACACGCGCGATCTCGGTCGAGATCTGATCGGGCTCGGCTGAGCCGGGCACACCGGGCACGCGTGTCTCTCAGCCCGAGCCGTCTGCCAGCGCCATGGGCCGCACCTCGATAGGCAGGGTTGTTATCTCGGCCACTTGCCTGGCCCAGTCGAGGGCAACGTCCAGGTCGGCGGCCGTGATGACGGTGAACCCGCCCAGGTGTTCCTTCCCCTCGGCGAACGGCCCGTCAGTGACGATCTCCTCGGAGCCACTGACGCGCAGGACCGTGGCGGTGCCGGGCGGCAGCAACCCGGCCGTGAACACCCAGGCACCGGCCGCCCGCAGGCGCCGGTTCCAGTCGCCGAGCCGTTCCATGATCGGCCCCAGAACCTCGGGCGGTGGCGGGTCGCCGTCGGGCTGATAGATGCTGATGAGATAGTTCGGCATCGGCATGCTCCTCGGTAGCGATCGCGGCCAACCGGCGGTCAGCCTCTCACCCTTTACACGAACTGGCCCCGCCGATATCGACAGCGACCGTGTGGGTGTGACGCCGGTATGGCTGAGCGGGACTGCTAGGGTCGTCTTTCCGGTGAGCTGGATGCCTGATTTGTCGTGTTCACAGGATTTATCTGGCCACGGCTGGCCCACTGGTACCGGCTCGAGCCGCGGCCGAGGATCTTGTCCACGGCCGCGCCGACACCGCCGTCCTCGGCGATGAGCTGCCTCATCACGTAAATGAGAGCGGGGATCGCCCAGAAGTCACCGCATATCCAGAGGATGCCGGCACCGATCTGCTGGTCGGCGAACGGCGGCAGCGTGACGCCGGGGATGTGGTTGTAGACCGGATACCACGAGACGCTGGTCAGGATGCCCATGGCCATGGCCAGCACCCACATGCATACGTTGGTCCCGATGAGCGCGATGGCCTGCGACGTCCGCTTCATCTTGCGCTGGAACGGCGGCGAGTCGATGAACTGCAGCCAGAACAGGACCCCGGCCAGGATGAAGCTGGCGTGCATCAGCCAGATGCGCACGATCTGGTTACGTTCAGCCAGGTCCAACACGGCCGGGACGTGCCAGAACAGCATCACCACGTTGAAGGTAACGATGCTGACCCAGGGCCGCAGCAGCCAGCCGACGGCCGCGCGCAGCGGCCGGGTCCAGCCGACGGTCATGACCTCCTTCGCCCCGCGCCCGGAGTGCCAGGGCAGTGCGTCCAGCAGCGGCTGCCAGGGCGCTCCGGCCACGATCAAGGTCGGCGCGGCGAACATCAGCAGCAGGTGCTGGATCATGTGCACGAAGAAGTAGTCGTTCGCCCAGTAGTCGATCGGCGACTGCACGGAAAGCAGCAGCACGCCGAGCCCGGCGTAGAACCACAGCGAGCGCAGTCGCCGCTGCCTGGTCTGCTCGGGCGGAGACCGCCTGGCCAGCCTGGCCAGGCCGATCTCGTGCCAGATCACCAGCACGAAGGCGACGATCATGAACGGGTCGAAAGACCAGTGCTGGGTCAGGTATTGCATCGTGCTCCGCTCAGCTCGACGACCCGTACGGGACGGTGGTCCAGTTAGCCCGGCAGTGCGGGCCCTGGCTGGGTCACGCCCAGCGCCCTGCGTGCGGCGTTGATCACGGTATTGATCTGTGACCGCTGTTTGTCGAGAACGGCCAGATCAGTATTCAGTTGGGCCTCAGCCCGGCTGCGCGTCACCGCCGTACGGGCGGACAGCACGTTGGCGACGTCGGTCTGAACCCGCTGGGCATCCGGGGCGGCCCAGTTGATGAGGTCCGTCACCACGCCTGCCAGGTTGTAGCTGTCCAGCGACTGCTCTACCTGGTAAGTCTGCAGGTCGTCGATCGACATGTTGGTGGCGGGGCCGCAGTTTTGTGCGCCTTGCTGGGCGACGCTGATGCCATCGCTGACATCTGACGCTGAGTTTTGCCCCGCCTGCACCGCGTGCAGCGCTTGCAGCGACTCGCTGACCCCGCCGGCGCAGGACTCGATGTCCCCGGTCACATAGCTGAGGAAGCCGCGCAGGTCTGTTGCCTGCTCGGCTTTGGAAGGCTTATGGACAAGGGCGACCAGGACGGCCACGACCAGGAAGGCCGCGAGAGCGAGGTAGAGCCAGCGCGGAATCCTGGGCCTTGGCCAGCCGCTGGAACGGACCGGAATATAAGGGGGTGTGGTCTGCTGCACTACCGGGTCAGCCTCCATCCTGATTCCCTGACCGGTCTGCCGTGGTCATCGTCGGCTCGTCGGCATGTAGGGCGCGTCGGCGCTACGAGCCGTGCTCGTCTTCGCGTCGGCTGACGGCGGGGCTTGCTGCCCGTTGTCGGCTGCCGGGAGGACCGGCAGCACCAGCTCGAACGCGCTTCCCCGGCCCGCGCTGCTGCGCACGCGGACTTCGCCGCCGTGCCCGCGGGCGACGGCCCTGACCAGCGCCAGGCCAAGCCCGGTGCCCCGCCGTTCCGTGCTTGAGCCGGTGGCGAACCGCTCGAAGATGGTGGCGAGCTCGGACGCCGGGATGCCCGAACCGCCGTCCTCGACGATCATGCGGACGAAGTCCGGATTGACATCGCGTGCCACCGAGAGCCGGATCATGTCACCGGCGCTTGTGTGCTGGGTGGCGTTCTCGAGCAACGCGTCGACGGCGAGGCTCAGCCGCTCGCGGTCGGCGTTCACGACTACCGGATCGAGCCGGCCGAGCTGCCAGCGGCGGTCGGCGGTCGGCCGCCATCGCCTGATGACCTCCATCGTGAGCCGGTCAAGGGCGACCGGCTCGGGGTGGAGGAAGTCCGGATTCTCCGACGCCGCTATCAGCAACAGCCGGTCAGACAGGAGACGAAGCCGGTTCAGCTCGCCCACTATGACGTGGATATCGCGCTTGTCCTGCTGGTCGGCCAGGCTGCGCGCCAGCATTTCCGAGTGCCCGAGCGCGATCGTGATCGGCGTCCTGAGCTGATGCGAGGCGTCCTGGAGGAATCGTCGCTGGCTGGCAAGCAGCCGCTCGTTCTCCTCGCTGACCCGGACCCGCTCGGCGTTGGCGGCCAGCCGCCGGTGGCCGTGCCACATCATCACCCAGAACATGGCCGCCATGAGCGGGACCTCGGTCAACTCGTCCGCGGGCTGAGCACCGCGGAGTACATCGACGAGAATCGCCGCGAACGTCGTCACGATCATCGCGGCCAGGACCCACATGGTCGGCTTGGTCCGGCGGATGCGGAAGCTGTAGAACAGCGCGAAAGTGACCCAGATCAGATGGAAGGGAATTGCCTCCCACCGCTCGAACACCACGATCCCGACCAGTCCGAGGATCCACAGCCCAATCCAGGCGAGATCGAGCCAGCCTGGCCAGTCTCGGAATGTCGCGGCCAGGTCGGACAGTCTTGTCGCCGGCATCGGCGCGCCGAGCGGAGCACAGTCGCTCTGAGCCGCCGCCTGGCCAGCCGGGACCGGGTGCTCACCGCGGGACAGGCGCGTGCTCGCACGCGCGAGCCGCCCGCGAAGCCAGCGGGACGAGTCCGCAGCGAAGCTGCGCTCAGGAGGCGAGCCGATATCC
Organism: Streptosporangiaceae bacterium; assembly: GCA_030040155.1. GTDB lineage: Bacteria > Actinomycetota > Actinomycetes > Streptosporangiales > Streptosporangiaceae > JAJYUU01. The sequence continues at coordinate 12,335 of JASHUG010000503.1, forward strand.
CGCACCGCGTACCGTTTCGATTAGGTCGAACCCTAGCTTGGAGCGCAGCCGCCGTACGCAAACGTCTACCACGTTCGAGCCGGGATCGAAGTCGATACCCCAGACCGTGGCGAGCAGCTGATCCTTGGGTACCGAGCTCCCGCCATGCTCCATCAACTCGCGCAGCAGCATCACTTCGAGCCGGGTGAGGGCTACCGGACCCGCGCCGGAATCCGCCTGCAGTCGTCCGAGGTCAAGCACCAGCCTGCCGACCCTGACGACCTCGTGCATCTGGTGGTCGTGCTGCCCAGAGTCCTGCGGGCGGCCATCGGCCCTCGAAGCATGGTCAGAGCCGATTGCCAGCTCGTCGGGCCGCTCGTGGACGTATTCCCCCGGCTGCAACTCGCGGCGCAACTGGACGCGCACCCTGGCCAGCAGCTCGGCCAGCGCGAAGGGCTTAGTCAGGTAGTCCTGAGCCCCGAGGTCGAGGCAGTCAACCTTTGCGGCGACATCGCTGACGCACGACAGCACTAGGACCGGCTGCCTCGGCCGGTCGTGGTGAAGCCGGGCCAGCACGGTCCGGCCATCCGTCTCCGGCATGACCAGGTCGAGAATCACGAGGCCGTAGCCGCCTGTCTCAGCCAACCGCAGCCCGTCGGCGCCGTCGCACGCGGAGTCCGCCTGATACCCGTCCGCGGCCAGCGCGCGGACGATGAAGTCACGGATCTCCGGCTCATCGTCAACGACGAGGATGCGCGGCCGTGCCTGACGCTCGACTGCGTTATACGTATTCATGATCCGAAAACGACCAGTGTGAGGGCTTCCGCCCGAATTGCGGGGGTTTAGGCGGGAGAACGGAACAGCTGTTCGGTTTCCTCAGCAGAGGATCTACTCCATACAGCGTGCCGTGGTCAAGGAGAGTTATGCAATGGTTTGCATTGGCGTCTCTGAAGGGACGGAGCGTGACCATGCCGTTGCAAACCGGCTAGGGCACGTGCACGGGACACAACCATGACAATTTCGTCATGGAGAGCCCTGATCCTTGCCGTCGCAACCGCGTTGATCGCAAGATCAGACACGATCACAGCAGCACTAACTCCTCGCCGCGGTTGACCACTGCGGAACTTCAGTGCTGCTCGCGACGTAGAAGCGAGGTGGTGGCTGGTGTCTTTGCCGGCACGTGTCGGAGTACTGATCGTGGCGTTCCTCGCCGTCGTAGCGCTCGCTCTTTTCGTTGTTATCAAGCTCTTCCTCACTGATGGTCCGCCGACGGTCGCCTTCGGGACAACCGTGGCGGCTGACACCGGCGCCACGGTGAACGTCGTCATGCAGGAGGACCCGCAGAATGATGTGAGTACGCACCCCGACTGGGTGTCGTATTTCATCCAGAGCCCCACGACCCACCAGTGGGTGCACACCACCTTGTTCCAGGTCCCCGCCGGCAGCCGCATCCACATGACCATCTACGGCTACGACGGGTGCACCCCGCTGCGGAACAACCTCTGGGGCGAGGTCATGGGCACGATAGGAAACGTCGCCTACGAAGACGGCAAGCCGTTCAAGGCGCTGAACTCCTATTCGGGCTGCAACGTCGCGCATACCTTCTCGATCCCGGGCATCGGCCTGAACGTGCCCATGGGCTCACCCTCGCTGGCCCTGATCGCTAAGCCGGGTCTGTGCAGTTCGTCGCCGTGTACGACGGACAACCCGCACGAGGTGATGACGTTCAGCTTCAACTCGCCGAAGGTGCCCGGCGAGTATTTCTGGCAATGCCGCATCCCCTGTGGCGGCGGCTTCATCGACGGATTCGGTGGCCCGATGCAGACGATCGGCTTCATGACCGGCAACGTGGTGGTGGTTAACTGATGGCAGCTTCGACCGCGCCAGAACCGACCGTCGGCGACTCCGCGGGGACCGGGCCCAATCACGGGCTGCGTATCTTCCTGCTCTGGCTGCCGCTCGCGGTGGCGGCCGACCTGCTGCTCTGGTTCGTGTACGGCCCGCACATGCCGCCGGGGGACATGTCGACGTCGGCGATCGGCCAGCAGTTCGACATCAAGGTCATGTCGGTCATGGCCGCCCCGGTCATGGCGTTCGTGCTGGTGTACGGGGTCTACGCGCTGATCGTCTGGCGCCACCGCGAGGGCGACGACGAGGACGGCCCACCGATCCACGGACACACCCGGATCCAGACCACCTGGATCGCGATGACCTCCGTGATCGTGCTGTGCTTGGCCGCGTTCGGTACCTACGAGCTGGCCGGGACCGGAATGGCCGGCGCGGGCGGTGGCGAGGGCCCGAGCCCGATCTGGAAGCCGAACGGCAGCAACTACCTGCAGGTCCAGGTCATCGCCCAGCAATGGCGGTTCACGTTCAGGTACCCGCAGTTCGGCGGCTTCGAGACAACCGCTCTCGTACTTCCGGTCAACCGGCCGGTCCAGTTCAACGTGACCTCGATCGACGTGATCCACAGCTTCTGGGCCTACCAGCTGGGCGTCAAGGCGGATGCCAACCCCGGCGTGAACAACGTTGCCTACACCACGGCGAGGCAGCTCGGCATGTTCAAGGTGGAGTGCGCCGAGTTGTGCGGCCTCTGGCACGGGGCCATGTACGACTTCGGCCGCGTGGTGAGCGCCTCCGCGTTCCAGGCGTGGGCGGCTGCAACCGAGACGCAGCTCGCCGCCTACACGAAGATGCTCCCGCCGTACGCGACGACGTATGACCCGACGACCGTCGCGCAGCTCAGCAAGGCCATGATCGCGGCCGGGATTACCGGCGCCAATGGCCTCTATTACCCGCCGAACGATCCGGTGCAGCCGTGACCGCGTCCGCACGTCCCGTGGGGAACATCCGGACCTCGCTCCCCGAGCCGACAGCGATGAAGGGGTGACCTGATGGCAATCGAGACTCAGCCCGAGCAGGCGCGAGGATCCGGCGGGGGCGCGCCGGTCGGCGCCCGCCGCGAGCGAGCATGGTGGATGCGGCCAGCCATCCATACGGCAATCGTCGGGGCCGTCATCGGGTACCTGGTGGGTGCGTTCCTCGGCAGCTACCTGACCGGCACCGGGAGCGGCCTGTACCCCAACGTGACGCTGTCCGATTCCAAGGACTGGCCGCTCGTGCTCGGCTACGCATTCGCGATCGTCGGCTGGCTGGCCGGGCTCGGCGTCTTCAACGACCTCATCAGGCAGATGATCGGGCGCCCAGTCAACGG